>JBDRPM010000086.1:0-81681 GCA_043827005.1 Pseudomonadota bacterium
ATCTGCAGACAGATCCGTGTTGAGCAGTTTTTGCTCCAGAATGTGAAGCACTTGAACAGAAACATCACAGGAAGGGTAGCCTTTGTCATCAATGGGGACAGTCTTGTCATAATTGATTTGGACAATATTGTTGATGTCCACCAGTTTGAGCGTTCCATCAGGAGTAAGGATCAGATTACCGATTCCGGCAAGATCCGGAATATACCCATTTTCAATGATCATTTGCCGGATTTTTGTTACAAATCGTTCAATGTTCTTAGTAGCGGTTTGGACAAAATTTTCCCTGGTTGCAGCATGGCACGGCATCAAGCTGTGCAGATCTTGAATATAGGTCTTGCCAAAGATTTTCCATGGGTCAAGAATTTCACCTTTGATATACTCTTGAAGACCGCATAACAAGATAGTGTTCCCGCCGGCATTGGTATACTCAACCATAAATTCTTCAGAAAGCGCAATCAGATCAGGGCCAAGCACATCCAAAAGGATGTTGTACTTATGAATTTCTTGGACTATCTGTTCAGACGTTGCAAACCGTTTGCGAAAGATTCTGAATACTTTTTCAGGGCAGGCTCTGGGGAAGATGCGAACCCCGTTTTCTATTATTCCGTTTGTCTCTTTATGCATATCTTCAACCAGAAGAACTTCAAATATATGGGATCTTAATCCGGATCGATAATATTTACGGAAACAATAAGGGCCTGAGCCATTAATAAAATTTAATGATTTGATTTCTTCTCCGGATAAATTTTTCCGGTCCCGTATATCAAGGTGTCTGTCCATAAAAAAATTTCCTTTGAAAAAAATCTACACGATTTTATCCAAAAAGACAAACAGGATATAAAGCGTTCGTGTTGTCCTGCTTTATATTGAGTTGTGTGTGATGCAATATTCAGTATGGGGTGAGAATTTTGAAAAAGACTTTACGGATGGTTTTTGTTTCATTACAGTAAAATTGTTGAACAAAGATTGAAAGGAGACTGCCCAATATGCCCTCTGAGAAAACCAAATATTCAATTCAGGTTGTGGTTATTTTAGGCATATTTTTCTTTGTCCTCTTTAATTTAATATTTAAACTGATTGTTGATTTAAAGAGTGAATCAATATTAAAAAAAGCAGAAGAACTTGAAGCACAAAAAATCAGGCAGGAATTTATTGCCGGCATTGACGATCAATACAATCAACTGCTCAGGCTGTATCAGGCAAAAGAATATGGAAAAGTAATCGAAATTATAAAAGTATTTAATAAATATGAACAATCAGAGTATAAAAATTTGCCGGCCATTAAAAAAGAGATCCGGTTGTTTTATTTAAAGAAAAAACTGGATTTTATCCCAAAGATCAATCTTGACGAATATATAAAATTATCAAATGATATTGCTATTCAGGAAGATGATTCAACTGAAGTTTTTATCCGGACCCCACGATATGGGCAGTATTTTTATACATCAGACCTGCCTATTGTTCTGGAAGGTGTGGCACTCTCAATCAAGGGCGATTTTTCCGATAAAATTGTTTGGAAAAGCAGTGTTGATGGAGAGTTGGGAACCGGACAAAAACTTTCAGCCCGCCTTTCTGTCGGAGAACATGAGATAACCGCCACAAGTTCAAATGGTATGACCACAGGGTTTATGATTACCCGGATTGTTATTGGGGAAGAGCCCGCTTTTTTGAAACAATACCGTAAATAAAAACCAAATCCCACGGTGTTTAAACGATGGGGTGAGATGTCTATAGGCGTGTCGATCTATATGAAAGTTCTTGCGAACCAATGTTGCCTTTCATGCTTTGTTGTGGGCAGGCCAAGGTAAAATATCAGGGCGGCCCATGGGCGTTAGTGAAATATCATCCAGGTTATGAAATATCGTTACTTCCCGGTTGCCGGTTTTTTCAGTGCTCATGAAATTTTTGATTTTAAAAATCCCTATCAATAGGGCTTCTTCCCATGGTTGCCTGATTTTTTCATTGTCCTATGTATCTTTTGCATGGTTTTTGCTCTTATAAATCTTAGAAGAGAATAAACAGGCATGATAACGGAGACAATAAAATGAAAAACATGACATTTACCACCCTTCAAAAAAATACGGTTCTCTTTTTTGCTGTGTTTATTCTGATCAGTTTTTTTCAGGTCTCATTTGCGCACTCAGCAGATACACACGCTATTGATTTAAATATACCTGGCTTTAAAGTGTTTTTAAGTGTTGAACATGATGAAAAGCCTACGATCACCATGGATGCTGTTAAATTGAACACCTATTGGACCGGCAATTATATAAATGCAATTTATCATTATGAAAAAAATCAGATAGAGTTGGGGTTTGGCACTCACATGATAAACAAACTGTTACCGGATAATATGAAAATGGAAATCAAAACCAATCCCCAGGCTGGAACAGCCGTCATTTTATTTTCTGTGAAATTATGATGATATAAACATGATAATCCCCCTGGATTAACTTTTTTAAAAAAAACAAAAAAACTTGTTGCATTTTTTCATCAGTCATGAAACTATAAGTTTTATAAAGCGTTCATCTGATTAAAAAAGGCATGGTGCGAAAGAATATGAATAAAGTCGATGCATTATTAGAAAGAATTCTGGATGCTACGGGTATCAGTTCACAGTCAGAGCTTGCAAAGGAACTGGATATCAATCGGTCGGGAATCACCCATGCAAGAAACAACAACAAAATTCCAGACAAGTGGATTGTAAAGCTGTATCGAAAATTTAACTTTAATCCAAAATGGATTGAAACCGGTGTGGGGAGCGCTTTTCTGCAGGCCCAGGCAAGCCGGGAACTTGAATATAGAGCAATCCCTAAAGTTGCTGCACGATTGTCGGCAGGGACCGGCTCTTTTGAATGTGGTGCTGATATCACCGATCATTTGTTTTTTCAGAACAAATGGCTGTCTGCTAAAGGATCTGCCAACCATATGGTGGCCATGGAAGTGTTTGGTCAGAGCATGGAGCCGGCCATTAAGGAGGGGGATACGGTTCTGATTGATCAGTCTCAAAAAAATATTATTGCCGGCGCCATCTATGCTGTGGGGGTTGAGGATACGATATTGGTAAAGAGATTGGAAAAACATCCGAACCGGCTGGTCCTGTGCAGTGACAATAAAGATTACGAACCAATTTTTCTGGAAAAACATGAAACCGAGACAGTCAGGATAATTGGCAAGGTTATCTGGAGTTGCCGGGAGTATCGGTAGATATTTTTTTATATGATGTGTTTAGTTTTTTAAACAAAAGTTGAAATAATATACAACAGGAGGCGTTAAAATGAAACAATATAAAATTCAAAATCAAATATGTGATCAATGTCTGACAGGTGCAATTGTAATTTTCTGGATTGCAGGCCTGCTCATTGCCGGAAGTGAAAGCATTTATATGCCGTGGTTGAACATGCTTGGGCTGATATCTTTTTTAGTTGCCAGTATCGTGCTGGGAAAACGGTTGCATCCTGTAAAAAAGACTACGGGAACATTAATCCAACCTGATTTTTTCAAAAATCAGCTGTGTATGGCAAAAGGGATTCAAAAGAAAAATAAACGGTGCCACACCAGATACGCATTAAGCGCATAATTCAAGAAGATCTGTTGATAAACAAGATCACAGGGTACCGATTCCAACAGGCTGCTTGACAACGGTTAACAGCATTTTAAACCGTGAACAGGCGCTGACGGCATGGGGAACATTTGCAGGCATTACCACCACCTCTCCTTTGCCAGCCTTAATTTCCGTGCCGTCAACATTGATCAGTGCTTCGCCATCCAGGATTTGAACCATTGCATCTCCCGGGGACGTGTGGGCACTGATCTCTTCGTCCTTATCAAACGCAAAAAGTGTGATATTGATATGGGGCTTGCTTGCAAGTGTCCGGCTGACAACCCGGCCATCTTCATAATCTACCAGATCTGCCAGTTTAAGCGGTGTGGAAAAAGAGATGTTCTTTATCAATTGGGATGATTTTTCAGTCATTATGGCCTCCTGTTTTATGTCGGTATCCGGCATTCGTTCCTGTCACCAATAATATCAAATAATATCAATTGGGGGTTGAAAAAACTGGCCCATTCATTTTATATGAAAGAACGTGGAAAACATTTGCGTTTCTTTCATGCATTATTGTGGGCAGGCCAAAGTAAAATACCAGGGCAACCCATGGCCGTTAGGGAATACTAACACAAAGAAAAAGTCAATTAAAGAGTCATTAAGGATGGATTATGAAAAAGATATTAATCACAGGCGCATCCGGTTTTGTCGGGACTTGCCTTGTCAATCAGCTGTTGGCTAACGGCGATTTTGTTGTGGGCATGGGCACATCCATTCGTCATCCTTTTATACAAGACAACCAGCGGTTTGAATGGGTCAGTGCAGATACCAGTCGTGAAGGCGACTGGCAAAAAAAAATTGCTGCAGCAGATGTGATCATTAACCTGGCAGGCCAAAATATTTTCAGGTTCTGGACAAAAGCATACAAGAAAGCCATTTATGATTCACGGATTTTAACGACAAGACATATTGTCAATGCTATTGAAAAGAACGCTAATCAGCTTTTGTTGACAACCTCTGCTGTGGGAATATATGGGGATTGCGGTGACCAATTGCTCATCGAAAAAAATAATCATGGAACGGGTTTTTTATCCAATGTCTGTGTTGACTGGGAGCGTGAGGGATTAAAGGCCCGGGATAAAGGTACCCGTGTTTTGGTGATGCGATTTGGTGTGATTCTGGGTGCTCAGGGTGCACTGGCAAAGATGGGGCCGGCTTTCAAGATGTTTGTCGGGGGACCTTTGGGGAATGGCAGTCAATGGTTTCCATGGATCCATATTAAAGATATTGAAAAAGGGGTGCAGTTTTTAATGGATCATGAGGATCTTGAAGGAATTTTTAATTTTTGTGCTCCTGAACCGGTTCGTCAGAAAGACTTTGCCAAATCCCTGGGAAGAGTTTTAAACAGGCCTTCTTTTTTGCCTGTGCCGGCATTTTTGGTCAAATCGATTATGGGAGAACTTGGGAAAGCTTTTCTGGAAAGTCAGCGTGCGATTCCAGGTCATCTGACAGATGCGGGGTATACATTTTTATTCAGCCGTGTCGACTCGGCACTTGATGATATCCTTGGCAAATAAATTTTTCATTGAAAATGGTGTTTGTTTTTAGTTATAGTAAGTTGTTTATAATTTATGGAATATGGTATACACTTTGCTGAAAACAAAAATCGAAATAAGCATTTTTTATTTTAAAACACAATAAGGTTAAGAAACGTTAATTTAAGGAGAATAAACATGAATTTTGGATCGATTGATGAAATATTAAAATTTGCTGTTGACAGGGAAAAAGAAGCTGTTGAGTTTTATTCGACTTTGGCCAAAGAAGCCACCCGTGCTTCTATTAAAGCTACTTTTGAGGATTTTTCAAAAGAAGAAGAAAAACATGTTTCTCTTCTTTCAAATATTTCCGGGAATAAAGAAAAAATTGATACTTATGAATTTAAAACCATACCGGATCTTAAAATCAGCGATTACATGGTTGAGATTGAGTATAAAGAAGGGATGCCAATGCCTGAGATCCTCAAGATTGCCATGAAAAAAGAGGAAAAGGCGGTCAAACTATACTCTGACATGGCAGATCAGACAGATCATGAAGGGGCTAAAAAAGTGTTTCATATCCTGGTTCAGGAAGAATCAAAACATAAACTGGCATTAGAATCCATGTATGATGATTATCTGGCTGACCAGGACAATTAAACCGGATTGATTTAAATTCAGTTTATCTTATAACCTGTTCAAAGGGTTGATACTTGTGATATCAATCCTTTGAATTCTTTTTTTGCGGGGTGCGAAATGAATTTTGAACAGATTGCATCAAAACGGCGTGCGATCAATTTTTTTGACCCTGACAAGCCCATCGAGTCCTCTTTGATCAAAAAGATGATCATGATCGCCTCCTTGACACCATCCTCATTTAATCTTCAACCCTGGAATTTGATTGTTCTGACTCAAAAAGCGGATAAAATGCGGTTGCAGAAAGCAGCCATGAATCATGAAAAAGTCAGTCAGGCACCCGTGACCATGATTGTACTGGCAGACAAGGATGGGTTTAAGCAAAACCATCCGACTGTCGAGCGGGTATTCCAGGAAAATATCAACGCCGGGACCATGACTGAAGACCAGAAAGAATGGTTTGATAATGTCCGGCAAACGCTTTATGGGAAAAATGATCAAACCATCCAGGCGTTTGCATGTAAAAATACCGGTTTTTTTGCCATGTCATTGATGTATGCGGCTAAAAGTCTTGGTATCGACAGTCATCCCATGGACGGATTTAATCATGACAAGGTCGTGGCAGAGTTTAACATTCCAAAGCATTTTTATATTCCATTGTTAATCTCTTTTGGATATTTTGATCAGTCAAAAAAGCTGAGTGATCCCAAGTGGCGAAAAGATTATGATGACATTGTGGTCCGATTTGATCAATAAGGGTTCATGCCCGGCCAAAGATTTTTCTTTTATCAGCAGCAAAAATCTGCGGTCAACAAAGATTAAAGCCAAAAAATAAAGTGAGGACATGTGGATTTAAATTATTTGTTTAAACCCTCCACCATGGCTGTCATCGGGGTGTCCACGGCACACGATAACCATCCGGCCAATGTAATATACAATAAAAATCATCTGCGGTATCCGGTAAAGACATTTCCGGTCAATCCCAAAGGCGGGATTTTAAATCGGGAACTTGTTTATCCCAGTGTAGGTCATATTGAAGAGGATGTTGATCTGGCTGTTATTGCAGTTCGAGCCGAGTTTGTTCCCAAGGTTATTGAACAGTGTATTAAAAAAGGGGTCAAAGGGGCGGTCATTGTCTCGGGCGGATTTGCCGAGGTGGGCAATCATTTGCTTCAGCAGCAGGTGGTTGATATGGCCGCAGAGGCTGACTTTCCATTTGTAGGCCCCAACTGCCTGGGGATTTATTCTCCGGATCGGGTGGATACGTTTTTTTTGCCTGGTGAGCGGTTGATTCGTCCTGAACAAGGCAATGTCGGTTTTGTCAGCCAGAGTGGCGGGGTGCTGGTGGACCAGATGGTTAAGTTTGCAGGACAGGGCATTGGTATTTCTCTTGCTGTCAGTATTGGAAACAAAGCTTTTCTTAAAGAAGAGGACATGCTGGAATATTTTGATCAGGACCTTGAGACAAAAGTGATCGCTTTTTACATTGAAGGATTTTCCAAAGGGGAAGGGCGACGATTCATCAAACAGGCTGAGCAGTGCTCAAAACCTGTGGTGGTGTTGAAGGCAGGTAAAAGTCTGAAGGGAAGCCAGGCTGCTTCCAGTCATACAGCATCTCTGGCAGGAAACTACCGGGTGTTTTCCGAGGTGATGAAACAGCATTGTGTGGTTGAAGCGGAAAATGAATATGAACTGACCTCCTTTTGTGAATCGTTAAGCTGTTATCCAAAAGGGATTGTGGGCCGGATTGGGATTATTTCTCTCAGTGGCGGTCATGGGGTTCTGGCAGCAGATACCTGTGAACGGTATGGCCTGTCCATTCCAACCCTGGAACCTTCTACAATCACGGCTATCAGAGAAGGACTGTCTTTGGAGATCCAGGGGATTGCGTCTCTGGTCAATCCCCTGGATCTGACCGGAAGCTCGGTGGATGCAGATATTGTGACATCAGCCAGGCATTTGCTGCGTGATAAAAATATTGAATGTGTTTTGACCCTGTTGATTCCATATTCTCCCGGCGTATCTGCTGATATTGGTGCCAAGCTCAGCCAGGTGGCCAGAAATGAAGGCAAGCCCATGATCGCCTATGTACCCAATGAAGATAAATACAGGATTATCATAGAAGGATTTGAGTTGAACAATATACCGGTGGCATCCTCGGTTGACGGGGCCGTCATGATGGCCAATGCCTTGACGAGGTGTAAAAGATGTTAGATAAAAAAAGCCGACAGATTATTGAAAATGCCAAAGCTTTGGGGTGGATACTGGAACCGGATGCAAAACAGATCATGAAACTGCAGGGTCTGGATATCCCTGAATTTGTTTTGACCCAGGATATGGATACAGCGCAACAATTTTTAAAACAGATCAAAGGCCCTGTGGTGGCCAAAGCTATTTCCAAAAAGATTTTGCACAAAACAGAGTTTCATGCGGTTGCCACCCATATTCAAACGCCGGATCAGCTGAAAGTTCAGATGGAACGATTGCAGCAGTTGGACGGGTGCCAGGCCATTCTGGTTGAACAGATGATCCAGGGGATTGAGGTGCTGGTGGGTGCAAAAAACGATATTCAGTTTGGGCCGGTTGTTGTTTTAGGGATCGGGGGCACTTCAGTGGAAATCTATAATGATACTGCCATCAGAATGGCACCGATTAAATCCGATGATGTGATGTCCATGGTTCAATCCCTTAAAGCAAAACAATTGATCACAGGTTACCGGGGAAGTTCCGGAGTGAATATGGAAAAATTAACCCATTTGATCATTACCTTCTCAAAGTTGATCATGGAATTTGAGGACCAGATGGACTCTGTGGATTTAAACCCGGTGATATGCACCCAGGATCGATGTGTGATTGCTGATGCACGGATTATTCTGCAATAACGGCCATGGGCCGCCTTGGTATTTTACCTTTGCCTGCCCACAATAAAACATGAAAGAATTAAGTGAGTTGATCTGTTCTTTCATATAAAAAAAAACAGGAATATAAATGAATGTCAGATAAACATACGATAAAAATTATCTCATGGAATGTGAATGGCCTGCGGGCGGTGATGAATAAAAATTTTTCATCAATTGTTCAACAACTGGACCCGGATATTCTTCTGCTCCAGGAGACAAAACTGCAGGAAGATCAGCGGACAGACGAGATGATTGATCTTCATTCCTATAAGTCTTTCTGGTCATATTCAAGTGTGAAAAAGGGCTATTCCGGGGTGGCAGCCTATACCAAAAAAGATCCTGATGCAGTTGCCACCACTTTTTTACGTCCTGAATTTGATGCCGAAGGCAGGGTGATTCAATTGGATTACCCGGGCTTTATTCTGTTTAATGTTTACTTTCCCAATGGTCAGATGAGCGATGAGCGCCTTAAATACAAGTTTGACTTTTATGAATGGTTTTTAGGGCTTGCCAGTGATTTAAAAAATCAGGGAAAAAGCCTGATCATCACAGGGGATTTTAATACAGCCCACAATGAGATTGATTTGAAAAATCCCGGGCCCAATTCCAGTCGGTCCGGTTTTTTAAGACAAGAGAGAGATGTGCTTGACCGCATGATTGACATGGGTTATGTGGACACCTTCCGCCATTTTTATCCAAAACAGGTCAAATACTCGTGGTGGTCGTATCGGTTTAATGCCCGGAAAAACAATGCAGGCTGGCGCATTGATTATTTTTTTGTAACACAGGATCTGATCGATAAAGGCGTGGTCAAAGACGCATTTATCGACAATGATGTTTTTGGTTCGGATCATTGTCCTGTCGGACTTACCATTGAAATATAAGTCTTAATCCTTGAACACCAGTTTGCCGCCAATATGTCCTGCAATTCCGGCTGCTGCCAGCATAATAACATTGACAAACAAAAATACCAGGGCTTTGAATGAATAGAGTACACCAGGATCAAAAAGATACCAGACAATGCTGATGGCACAGGAAACCGAGGTCAATGCCGCTGCCAGTATTTTTATTTTAAACACCAGTGTCATGGCACCATTGTATTTTTTCTTCCACTCCAACACCCCGGTATAAATGACAAACGGAAGGGCGGTGATCACAAAAAGCAGGTTGATGACCGCAACTTTTGCCAGAAGGTCTGAACGAAAAATCCATGCCAGCACCCAGAGCAACACTGCTGCAGGCAGGATACCGTTGGGTGTGTGAACAGACACTGGATGCGCATGGTGTTTGCACAATAAGGCTTCAATTTGTTGAATTAAAGTTTTTGGCGCTTCTTTGGCCGGTTCAAGTGGTGTTTGAATCGGTTTTTTCTTTGGTTTTTTTTCAGGGATGTCAGCCTCATCAATTTGGATAAATTTGCTTGCATCCACTCCACAGACAGGGCATTTTTCCGGGGGTTCTTCCCCTTTGTGAATATATTTGCAGACCGTGCATTGCCAGACTTTCATTTATTTTTCCTTTTTAATCATTGTATGAATTTTAAATATATTTGTTTGAGACCTATGCGTTACCGTTCATCAATATCAATATAGGCGCATTCATCCGGCCCGCAATAATCACCGACATATTCTGCGCCGGGGCGATACAGCGATGGTTTGGGAGCAGCCATGGCAAACTGTTCCTCAATGACATGGGCGGCCCATCCGCTGACCCTTGAAATGGCAAACAAAGGAGAGAATAAGTCGGTTGTGATGCCCATGGTATAGAAAAGAGAAGCTGAGTAAAAATCAACATTACTGAAGATTTCATGTCCTTTCTTGGCCTTAAAGGCAGCTTTGCCTTTTTTCTCCAAAGCCTGGGACAGCTCATACCAGAGCGGATCATTGGCAATCTGCCCCATTCTCCTGCTCATGGGTTTAAGGATTAATGCCCTGGGATCATCGGTCTGGTAAACCGCATGGCCCAGTCCCATGATCAGGCCGCCTGTGCTCAGCAGGTTGTTGATATAGGCATCTATTTTGTCTATGGAACCGATCTGTTTGAGCATTTCCATGACCCTGACATTGGCACCCCCGTGCAGGGCGCCGGATAATGAACCAATGGCTGCGGATATGGCCGCATAAATGTGGGCCTGTGTGGATGCCACCTGCCTGGCTGTAAATGTGGAGGCATTAAATGAATGCTCTGCATGCAACACCAGGGCAGTATCAAAAAAATGAGCTGTTTCATCATCCGGGGGCTCACCATTGAGCATATACAGAAAATTGGCAGCATGATTCAGGGCGTTGTCCGGTAAAATGGCCTCTTTATTGTTTCTGATCCGGTCCCAGGCTGCGGTGATTGTGGCAATTCCGGCAATAAGATTTTCCGCACTGAATAAAGCATTTTCAATGCCTTTCTGACCCAGTGTCTGATCGGTTTGTATCAGCAGTGGAACCGCCATCTGGAGAACATCCATGGGGTTCATATCCGGGGGCAGTGCCTTGAGAAATGTAAACACATTCTCAGGAACATAGCGTTTCTGTCTCAAGCTTTGATCAAACTGAGCCAATTCATCTTTTTTGGGGAGTCGTTCATACAGGAGAAGAAAACAGATCTCTTCAAAACTGGCTTTTTTTGCCAGGTCCTCTATCAAAAATCCCCGGTAGATCAGTTTTCCTTCTTTTCCGATCACATCACAAATTTTGGAACTGGCTACAGCCACGCCTCGAAGGCCGGTATTCAATACCGGTAAGGTACAGTCGTCCATGCATTTCTCCTTAAAGACTAGAATATTTTTTCAGGGGGTCTTCTTTCCGGAACATATTCTGCCACAATTTCATTGTTATGAAGGGCAGATGAGACATACAGTCCGCAAAAGCAGGCGCCGTATTCTTCTAAATCCGGTGCCCTGTAAACACAGGGACAGATAATGTCTTGGTCTTTTTCTCTATCGTTACAGGCCAGGCGGCAGGGGCAGGCCATGTACCCGTATCGTTCTTTATTCAGCAAAAGAGAATCAAGCAATTCAAAAACCAGATCTATGTCTTTGTTAAAGTAGATCCCTTTTGCTTCCTGGGATTTTTTTAATGCTGCATGTAATTGTTCAACTTTCATTTTTGATTCCCAAGGCCTCCTTGATCTGTTTTTCTTTATAACCGACGATCACAATATCATTTATTTTAACAGTAGGAAAGGAACAGCGGGGATTAAGCGCTTTGATATCAGCCAGTATGGCTTTTCGCTCTTCCCCTTCAAGATCATCGACCTGGATATAATTATATTCAACATTGCATTCGGAAAGCAGCCGTCTGGTTGATTTGCAGTGGCTGCATGTACTCAATGCATATAAAATTGGTTTTTCACTGCTCATTTATATCTCCTTTTCTGTCACAAGTGGTTAGGACAGCGTTTTTTTGTTTGAATTAAACTAAGGAATTTTGCACAATTCGTGCCGGATTTGCAAGCCAAAAAAACAAATTATCAAACTCTGGTCTGAATTTTGCTATATTATTTTAAGATATTAATTGAAATCGGTTTTTTATAATAGCCATGTGGCAGATCTGGTTATTGATTTGTGGTTTGCCACACAACAAGGCATGAAAGTCAACATTGGTTTGCCAGGACTTTCATATAAAAAAAACAGATTAATTACCATATCATTCGGATATGTCAGAGAGTAGCTTATGATAAAAGATATTACCATTCTCATCGGAGGGGCCGCAGGACAGGGGATACAAACCATCGGGTCCCTGCTGGCAAGTGTTTGCCACAATGCCGGGTTGTTTATTTTTTCAATGGATGACTTTCAGTCCAGAATCAGGGGAGGGCACAGCTTTCATTTGCTCAGGATCAGCAATCAACCCTTGAGCGCCCCGACCTTGAAGCCTGATATCATTGTTGCCATTGATAAAAAAACCCATGATTTTCATAAAGAGCAGCTCAGTCCCAACGGGATTGTCCTGATCAATAACAGCTCTGATACAGGTTATGATTCAAATGTGTATCCCATTGACCTGGAGCGTCTGGCAAAGGAAGCTGGAGGTGTTATTTCAATGAATACGGTTGCCGCCGGCTGTGTACTTGCGGCCCTGGGTGCGTCCTTTGATCAATTTAAACCGGTTCTTCAGGTATTGTTTGCATCTAAAGGGGAAGCTGTTCTGAATTTAAACCTGGAAGCCGGGAAAAAGGGGATACAAGCGGGTCAGCACCTTAATTTTTTTCAACAATTTGATTTTAATCCCAAAGCACATCATCACAAGGTGATGAGCGGGGCAATGGCTGCGGCATTGGGTGCGCTGGCGGCAGACTGTCGGTTTTTCCCGTTTTATCCCATGAGTCCGGGCACCCCCATTATATCCAGTGCCGCACTTTATGCAGATCAGCTCCCCATTGTGATTGAGCAGGCTGAAGATGAAATTGCTGCTGTTAACATGGCCATTGGGGCTTCATTTGCCGGAGTACGATCCTTGACTGCAACATCAGGGGGTGGATTTTGTCTGATGACAGAAGGGCTGGGGTTGTCTGCCATGACAGAGACCCCCATCGTGATTATTAATGCCCAGCGGCCTGGTCCTGCCACAGGGCTTGCCACACGGACTGCCCAGGCAGATCTGCTTTTTTCAATTCATGCGTCGCAAGATGAATTCCCGCGCTTTGTCTTTGCACCTGGTGGTGTGCTTGAAACCTTTCAAGCAGTTAAAAAAGCATTTAAATTGTCTGAACGCTATCAGGTACCGGCCATTGTTCTGATGGACCAGTTTTTAGTGGATTCAGCTCGGACACAAATAGACGAATTTAAAAATGGAGACTCCCATATCAGTGTGATTGATCATGAACCCATGTCAGATCAGGCCGGGCTGTATCATCGCTATCAGATGACACCAGATGGTATTTCACCACGGAAAATCCCCTGTGAATCCTCAGCCCTTGTCAGGGCTGCCGGAAATGAACATACGCCAGAAGGCCTGACAACCGAAGACCCGGAGTTGAGAACCCTTATGGTTCAAAAAAGGTTTAAAAAGCTCAACCATATGAAACAAGAGATGAATATGCCCTCAATTTTTTGCCCGGAAAGTTCATTTTTTCTTGTGGGATGGGGGTCATCAAAGGGCAGTATCATGGAAGCGTGCCTGCATTTAAGAGAAGAGGGAATCGATGCTGGATGGATCATTTTTGAAGATCTCTGGCCTCTGGATGAACAACAATTAAAAAAACAGCTTGAAAACAAAAAACTGATCCTGGTGGAAGGCAATACCACAGGTCAGCTGGGAACCTTGATTCGTCAGATGACCGGGGTTGATTATCATGATGCCATATTAAAGTTTGATGGCCGACCCATTTATCCTGAATACATTATTAAACATATTAAAGCCCTTCCAGGACTCACAAAGGGTCAAATGAAAGGATAAGGTTGAATAAACATATGGTTAAAATAAAAGAAATACCCAAAACAAAATTTGATATGATGAACGAAAACCAGTGGTGTCCGGGGTGCGGAAATTTTGCCATTCTTCAGGCCATGAAAAAGGCATTTATCACCCTTGGATTTGAGCCTTGCGACCTGTTGATTGTCGCCGGTATCGGGCAGGCCGGGAAAACGCCCCATTATCTGTCGTGCAATATGCTCCACGGACTTCATGGCCGGGCACTGCCTCTGGCCACCGGCGCCAAGATTGCCAACAGCAGACTTAATGTCATTGTCAATTCCGGTGATGGAGACTGCTATGGGGAAGGCGCCAACCATTTTCTGGCAGCAATCAGGCGAAATATCGATATTACGTTGCTGGTTCATAATAACCGGATTTATGGTCTCACAAAGGGGCAGGCATCTCCCACGTCCTCCTTGGGAATGATCACAAAAATTCAGACCCGGGGAACAGTCTCTTCGGCTTTTGATCCCATTGCCATAGCATTGGCTGCCGGTGCCGGGTTTGTGGCCCAGGGTTTTTCCGGCCAGCCAGACCAGTTATCTGATTTGATTGTTCAAGCCATTGAACACAAGGGGTTTTCTCTGGTGGATATTTTTCAGCCCTGTGTGTCATTTAATAAAATCAACACCCATTTATGGTACAAGTCGCGGGTGTTTGATCTCAAACAGAGCGATCATGATCCTTTTGATTATAACCAGGCCATGGCAGTGGCACAGATAAATGGGGCAGATGTAAAAAAAATTCCCACAGGCGTTATTTATAGAAAAAAAACCCCCACGTTTCATGACAGGCTGGATGTTTTAAAAAACAAACCCCTTTTGGAATATGGCTTTTCTAAACACAAAATGAATGATATTCTGGACAAAATCTAAATTCAAAAAGGAGGAAATCAATGGCTCAGTGGTATTGTTCTGTCTGTCTTGAAACTTCTGAAAATAATGATAAACCGGATATCTGTCCCAGCTGCCAGGCTGATGAAAGAATGATTATCAACCAGGATGATCTGCCCCAGTCTCTGGAGCAGGTCAGGGATATGGCCAGGACAAAACTCAAAGGGATTTGTGCTGCATATCCATCCTGCGATGGCAATTTTGATAAAATCTGTCAGCGCGAGGCCTATGGAAAACCCATTGGCCTTGGCGGGGTGGGACAGGGCCATTCTTTCCGGGCCAATGTCCAGGCCCTGGCAGATATTCAATTGAATATGTCAGTGGTGGGGGATCATTTTGAGCCAGATACACGGACCTCTTTTTTAGGCATTGATTTAAAATTTCCGGTGATGGCATCTTCAACCGCTGGCGCACAAAAATACAATGATGCCCTGGATGAAACCCAGTTTTGCAAATCTGTGCTAAAAGGCTCCCAGGCTGCCGGAACCATAGGGTTGCGGGGAGATACCTGGTTTTATACCCTTGATGACAATCCGTCGCTAAAGGCCATGGAGGCCTGCGACGGGTTTGGCATTCCCATTTTTAAACCCAGGAGTCAGGATGTGTTAAAACGATTGATCGAAAAGGCTGAAATCCTGGGTTGCAAGGCTGTCGGGGTCGATCTGGACGGGTGTGGGTCCACGATCATGGCCCGTTACGGTCAGCCTGTTTTTAAAAAGAGTGTAAAAGACATCAAAGAACTGGTTAAGTTTACATCTTTGCCCTTTATCACCAAAGGAGTGATGCTCCCGGATGAGGCGGTTCAATGTGCAGATGCCGGTGTCAGGGTGGTTGCGGTTTCCAATCATGGCGGCCGGGTGCTGGATTCAACGCCTGGCGTGGCCACCATGCTGCCCTTTATTAAAAAAGAACTGGAGAAAAAAGGATTTGGGAATTCGGTCACCATCACTGCGGATGGTGGGGTGAGAACCGGATATGATGTGCTTAAAATGCTGGCGCTGGGTGCAGATGCCGTGTTGCTGGGACGGGATATCATCCGGGCAGCAGTGGGGGCTGGAACCCTTGGGGTAAAGCTTCATCTTGAACACATTGAAAAGACATTAAAAAAAGCCATGTTTATTACCGGAACAAAAAATATAGCCATGGCTGATTCACGAATTTTATTTAATTTAAAAAATTAGCAGGAGGAAAAATGGGTAAAGTATTGATCATTTATGCAACAAGGACAGATGAGACAAAAGGGATTGCTGATTTGATCGGAGAAGGGGTTCGTCTTTCAGGACACGAGGCCGATGTGAAAAAAACAAGTGACATCAAATCCGAAAATGATATCAAAGGCTATGATGCCTATGTGTTTGGTTCATCAACCTACCATGGTGAAATGATTTCCTCCATGAAACAGACGCTCTTCCTTGCTGAGCGGGCCGAACTGGACAATAAACCTGCCGGGGCCTTTGGCTCATATGGCTGGAGCGGGGAAGCAGGGCCCAGGATATTTGAAACCATGGAACATATTTTTAAGATGAAAATGGTGCCAGACGGTCCGTTGATGCTCAAAGCAAGTTGGATTGGAGGCGGCCTTCAGGCAGCTCAGGCCTATGGAAAAAGTATTGCTGCCATGATTTAGGAAATATAAATGGATAAACAAACCGTGATACTGGTTTGCTCAGGCTGTCGAGCAAAAAACAGGGTTCCGTTGACACGGATTGACGACCATCCCAAATGCGGGAAATGTCAATCCGGTTTGGAGGTTCAAGTTTTAAGCCGTCCGGTTATTGTTACGGACGTTACCTTTGATCGGGAGGTTCTATCATCGTCTTTGCCGGTTCTGGTGGACTGCTGGGCACCCTGGTGCGGCCCATGCAGAGCCATCGGACCGGTTATGGATGAACTGGCAGTAACCTTTCGGGGCAGGGTGAAAATTGCCAAGCTGAATCTGGATGAAAATCCCATGATCGGATCACGTTATGTAATCTCCAGTGTTCCCACATTGTTGCTGGTAAAAAATGGAAAGATTATTGATAAATTGATTGGCGCCCTGCCAAAGCAACAGATGGAAGCAGCCATTGCAAGAATTTTGTGAACCTGATTCAAAGCCATTCCTTGAATGGCTCAATGGCCAGTGGGGAATAGATTTTGATTCTATTTGTGAGGATGTCAATATCCAGGGAAGCCCGGAAAGGACTGTTTCCCGTGCAGTGTTTAAAGATACCCGGGGGCATCGATTTATTATTGAAAAATTTGACCCCAAAAAATATCAAATCCGATTGAATGTGGCCCATGCGGTAGACTATTTGAATAAAAATGGGTTAAACCAGGCACTATCGTATAATAAAACATCTGACGGATTGTTTTTGCCGTTTTATAAAGAGGCTTGTTTTCAGGTCTCAGCATTTCTCGACAGTACCGGTGTTAAACGACCTGATTATTTGTCTTCTGCTGCCATGGGGAAAAGCTTTGCAGTTTTTTTGATTCGGCTTTCAAAGGCTGCTGCAGGTATTGACCAACACCTTTCATTTGAACCGTTTTCCATTAAAAATTATATCTATCAGTTGTTCAGTCAAATGAAAATTCATGATACCGGGATATATGAAAAATTTTTACCTATGCTTAAGTTTTTGGAACAAGAATTTATGGATGTTCATGATCAATTGCCACTGTCTTTTTGTCATGGTGATCTGCACCCATTGAATGTGATCTGGTTTAACGATAGAATCAAAGCCGTTATTGACTGGGAATTTACAGGGTTAAAACCGGATATATATGATCTTGCCAATCTTGTGGGATGTGCTGGAATCGAAGATCCCGCTGGACTTGGGATGCCAATGGTGATGGCGGTTATTAAACAGGTCAGGGCAAACAGGCTTTACAGCGATCTGGGGTGGCGGTTTTTTCCGGAATATATGCTGGCACTAAGGTTTGCCTGGTTATCTGAATGGCTGAGAAAACAAGATAGCCAGATGATTGAGATGGAAGAGGCCTATATGGGCATTTTAATGGATAATATGGCGGTGTTAAAAAAAGGCTGGCTGATTGAGCCTTGATGAAAAAAAGGAAATGATATGATTCGCGGATTGAGCGCAAAAGCGTTACAGCAGATGATCAAAGATGAAAATGAAAAAGACTATTTGATTGTTGATGTCCGGCAGGCAGAAGAATACCGGCTGGACCATATTCCCGGCTCCATGAATATTCCGCTGGCTGACATTCAATTTGATCCTTATGTGTTTGAGGATGATCGAAAGCTGGTTTTCTGCTGTACACGAGGGGCCAGATCCAAAGTTGCAGCCATCTTTGTTTCTGAAGCCGGGTATGATGAAGATAAATTGTTTCATCTTGAATCCGGAATGTTTGAATATGATGGTGAAATCCTTTTGCAAATGCCACGGATCGATTTGTTTTTTCAGGATATCAGTATGGTTTCAATTATGGAAAAAGCCATTGATTTTGAAAAGGGGGCATTCTTGTTTTACACCCTGGCAAAAGAAAAGGTGGCTGGTTCAAAATTATATCCGGTTCTTGATAAGATGTGTAAGGATGAGATCGCGCACGGAAAAGCCATTTTTAATCAGAGAAGATCATTCAGCAATCCTGATGTAAGTTTTGAAGCCTATTTTGAACAATGTCATGGGTTGGTTTTAGAAGGTGGAAAACCGTTTAACGAGGTTCAGGCATTTCTTTCCCGCAGGCCTTCAAATGCGTGCATGGACATTCTGGATTTTGCCATCGAACTTGAATATCGTGCTTATGATCTGTACAAAACCATGGCTGAAAATTCCGATTTTGAAGAAGCGATTGACATGTTTTTCAACCTGGCCCAGGCAGAAAAAAAACACCTGGATCAGGTGATCAATGCATTGGAACTGTGCGCCCCATAATCTGATAAAAAAATAAATTATGGCTTGAAAAACCAATTTGTTTTGTTTATGATTTATCGTTATAAATTTCTGATAAGTTTATATTCTTTTGTTTATTTTCAATTGACACACTATTGTCTGTTTACGCTCTAAGTTGAATCGCTTTGTTTGAGACACAATTGTTTCTCTGTTTTTATTTTTATTGAATCATAATCAGTGAAATGTCTAATTACAGGGTGTAAGGATAGATTATGTCGGTATTTTAAGCCATTGGTATGATGTTTGCTTTTTGCATACCAGATACACAATTTCGTATGCTCAGGAGAAGCGAAAAATGAAAGAACCAAAAGGATTAGAGAAAAACAACAATCAAAAGGCCAGTGTCTGTGCAGCTTTTAAGGCACATAATGAAATATATTATCAGATGGCCTCTATATTATATGCCATCAGCCATGATCAGGGTGAAGCTGCTCAAAAAATTTTCAGCAAATATCTGACTGATCAGTCATCTGAGATTTTTCTGGAAAAAAATTTTTAATTTTAATATAAAAATATGATACAGTGATCAATCATTTCTAATGTAATGATGCGTTTGAATCGATACTCTTTTGTTTGAGTAGTATAAAAAACAATTAATATAAGAAGGAGACAGTAACATGGCTGAAAAACTTGGCATTTATAAATGTGAGAAATGTGGCAATATCGTGCAGGTCCTTCATTCTGAAAAACCGCCGGTGATGTGTTGTGGACAGGCTATGGATCGCCTGGTGGAAAATACGGTTGATGCAGCATTGGAAAAACATGTTCCTGTCATTGAAAAAATTGATGGCGGATATCTTGTTAAAGTGGGCAGCGTGGCTCACCCCATGACCAATGAGCACTGGATTGAATGGATTGAGTTGACTTCAGCTGATGGAATGTTTGTCCAAAGACAGATGTTGACCCCGACAAGTGCGCCTGAGGCTATGTTTAAAACAGATGCAGCCAAGGTTGTTGCAAGGGCGTATTGCAATCTCCACGGTCTTTGGAAAGATTGATCTGATAAAAACAAGTTGAAATTCAAAATCCCCGAAGAGGATATCAGTCCTTTTCGGGGATCTTTATTTAATAGTATTCAGACAATTTACCTGCCAGAAGTCTGATATGGCTCATCTCTTCTTGGATAATATCTTCAATCTTTGAGCGACCCAGTTTTTCCGGAATCAACGCTTTCATGCCAAGGTAGAAGGCAATGGAATCTTTCTCAGTCTGGATGGCACATCCCAGGATGCTTTTCAGATTCTTTTCCGGTTCTTCTTTTTTAAAAAAGACCCTTGTATCAGCCAGTGCCTTTAAATAAAGGGCATTTTCATCATCCGGGTCAAAGGTTGTTGGCCTGCTTTCGTCCTGGCCCAGTTCTTTTTGCATGTCGGCAAAGGTTGCTTCATGGCAGTCTTCCATATCAGCCAGTTCAAGAAGAAAGGCTTTCTGGTTTTCTTTGTCTAAATGCCGGGCTGCATTGCGATAAAAAAGAGCTCCGTTCTGTTCAATTTTTATGGCCATTTCAAAAATATCATTGGCATTAAATTCGTTGGGCATTTGTCCTCCAGTTCATGGCTTTATTATTCAGGCACTCTTTCTTTGAGTGCTCTGGCAATTTTCACACCCAGATCAAAGCATTGTTGAAGATCATCTTCATCCGGGACATATTGAACTTTAACCCCTTCATCAATGATGTCCAGTTTCATTTCAGAAAAGTCTTTGTTTAATATTTTAACGGCTTCTCCACTCCATCCATAGGAGCCAAAGGCTGCGGCAATTTTATTCTGGGGCCTTAATCCTTTGATATAGGTCATGACATCGGCAATAACCGGAAAAATACTGTTGTTCAATGTAGGTGATCCGACTGCGATGGCGCCGGCATCAATGATTTCAGTCATAATATCACTTCTGTGCCACTTGCGCGTATTCATCAACCGTACATGGATCTCTTCGGATTCAATTCCGCTGGTGATGGCTTTTGCCATTTTAGTGGTACTTTCCCACATGGAGTCAAAGATGACAACCGCTTTCCGGGTTGGTTCCTGCCTGGACCACTGATCATAGGCCTGGATGATTTTGGATGGGTTGTCTCTCCAGATAATGCCGTGATCCGGACAGATCATATTGATGGTCAGATTCATGTTGCCGACGTCTTTGAGCAATGCCTGCACCCGGGGTGAAAAATGAAGCAGGATATTGGCATAGTATTTTCTGGCATGGGGGATAATCTCGTCCCCGATTTCATCGTCAAAAAATTTATCTCCACAATAATGCTGACCAAAGGCATCCGAGGAAAACAAGATTCCGTCCTCAACCAGATAGGTAAACATGCTGTCCGGCCAGTGAAGCATTCTTGTTTCAAGAAAGGAGAAGGTTCGGCTGCCGATTTTAAGTTCATCACCGCTGCCCACTACCTGGAAATTAAAATCCCGGTTAAAGTGGCTCTTAAGGTTCTTGGCTCCCATCTTTGAACAATAGATAGGCTTTTCCATCCCGATTTTATGCATCACTTTGGGGATACCACCGGAGTGGTCCATTTCTGTATGATTACTGATCACAATATCAATCTTCCTGGGATCAATGATCCGGCTGATATTGGATAAAAGTTCATCTGTGAATTTTTCTTTAACCGTGTCGATGAGGATGTTTTTTTCACCCAGCACTAAAAATGCATTATAGGTCGTTCCTTCATAGGTTGAGTAGCCGTGAAAATCCCGGATATCCCAGTCACGGCAGCCGACAGAATAGATCTTGTCAGCAATTTCAAGGGGTTTATACATGTGTTCTATTTCTCCTTTGTTACCAGATTATTCCATTTTTTCAAAATTGTCTTTTGTGGCACCGCAAATCGGGCATACCCAGTCGTCGGGAAGATCTGAAAAAGAGGTTCCCGGTTCAATCCCATTATCTGCATCGCCTGTTGCAGGATCATACACATAGCCACATACGCATTCATATTTTTCCATTGAGTACTCCTTTAAATTTAAACGTTATATCAATAACTAAAAACTCTTGTTTTATTTTCTGTTGCATTGCAAAGAATGTGCCTTAACAATAGTTTCTTTGCTTTTATAAAAAAGGTTTTAACTTGATCTATATTATTATAGTATAAGCAAATTTAAGTCAACGTTCACCCGCATGGATTAAGATGGATTAGTTTTATAAATAAAAATGAAGAATAAAATATATATCAAACAAACCTGTATCAATGTCCCGGTTGAGACACTTTTCGCATGGCATGAACGCAATGGTGCAATTCAGCGGCTAACTCCGCCCTGGGCACCGTTAAAACTGCTTTCCCGAACAGGCTATGGCGTTCAAAAGGGGGTTAAGGTCAGTTTCAGGCTGACCATATTCAAGATCCCCATGATCTGGAAAGCAGAACACACTGCCTATGAAAAAAACATCATGTTTCAGGACCATCAGACAGCCGGGCCGTTTTCAAAATGGGTTCATACCCATCGCTTTATTCAGCAGGATGGCCGCTCTTCCATTATGGAGGACAGGGTTGAATATAAGCTTCCTTTAGGGTTTTTAAGCTGGCCGTTTTATGGGGTTGCAAAAAAAGATATCCATCGGATGTTCAACTACCGGCATCAGGTATTAAAGCATGACCTTGAACATCATGTGGGACAAACCAGAGAAAAAAGAATTTTAATATCAGGCGCCAGCGGGACCATTGGCAGTATCCTGATCCCTTTTTTACGAACCTGCGGGCATGAGGTTGTTCAGTTGGTAAGATGTGATAAAAAGCTTGAAATTGATCAAATTTTCTGGGATCCGTATAAAGGGATTCTCGATCTTGAATCAGCCGGGCGGTTTGATGCAGTCATCAATTTAAACGGGGTTGATATTTCAAGGGGGCGCTGGACAGAAAAACAGAAACAAAAAATCATGGATTCCCGTGTGATTCCAACTCGTTTACTGGCTGAGACGATTGCAAAATTAAGTTATAAGCCACGGATTTTTATCTCATCGTCAGCCATTGGTTTTTATGGTGATAAAGATGAAGAAATCCTGACTGAAGACTCTGCAAAAGGGAATAGTTTTATTTCAACGGTCTGCAGTGAATGGGAAGCGGCATCCATGCCTGCACAAAAAGCCGGTATCCGGACGGTTCAACTTCGCATCGGCGTGGTGCTGACACCTGCGGGCGGTGCATTAAAACGCATGTCGCCTGCCTTTAAACTGGGGTGTGGGGTCAAAATTTCCCATGGCCAACAATACATGAGCTGGATCAGTATGGAAGATGCCCTTTCAGGCATACATCATATCATAAATCATGACACAATAGAGGGTCCGGTCAATCTGACCGCACCGAATCCGGTCACGAACAAGGAGTTTTCCAGAACACTGGCCCGGGTATTTTCCCGAAAGGTGTTTTTTCGCATGCCCAAAATGATCGCCTTTGTTTTATGGGGGAAAATGGGGATGGAAACCCTTCTGGCAAGTGCCAGGGTAAAACCGTCCAAATTATTGGAAACCGGATTTGAATTTCAGCATGAAACACTCTTATCAGCATTGAAAACCATGCTGGGCAGATAGTTTAACCTCACTTCAAACGGAACAGGTATTATGAGCTTCAAATTAAAGATTCTTTTTTCAGTGTTGATGATTACCGCCCTTGTTTTCGGTTTTATCAATATCTATTTTCCCATAGCAGATTACAGTTTTGAACGGATTCATATCTTTTTGTTCAACCTGTGTACCGGCGGCAGTATTTTATTGTATTATACCCAGGGACGGCCGGCGGTCTCAAAAACAGTGACGTTTTTTTTTGTGGGATCATTGATATATGCGTTTTCAGCTTTTTTAAAAGTTTATCCTGTCACTGTTTTTGTCTCTGTTTTTCTGTTTATTCTGGTGGAAAAGATCAGGATTGAAAAATTTTCTCTTATTCCTGTTCAGTTTTTCAAAGCCACCATATCGGTGTCGGAAAAATTTCATCAGGCCTCTTTACTATGTTTGTCCATTGGTATTGTGATGGCCAGTCTGGTGATCTTGAACAATGAATACTTTCAACTTGTAACCATGTCAAAATTGACTTTGAACACCTTTTTCCTCGGGTTTTCCTTTCCCTTGTCATTGATCACGCTGTCACTGGTGTTTTCCATGCTCAAAAAGGTTGAAGGATCATCTGAAAAATTTTTGATGGAGGTGTGTTTCTGGACCATTACCCTTGGGGTCATCATCTTTTTTTGTTTTATTTTATTTGAGAAATTTATACCTCAGATTTTTGTCACATCGGCGCTGTTTATGGCTGTTGTGACCGTGTTTTATCTGTACACCAGATTTGCTGATAATATGCAGCAAAAACTGTTTTTAACATCCGGGATCGGCTTTTTAATCGTGACCGCTGTTTCAGGAATTGTATATATCTTTATGCAGATGTCCGAGGGCTATGATTCTGAGCGAACAAAATGGCTGCTCCAGATGCATGTGTTTGCTTCCCTGTATGGATGGAATTTATGCGGACTGTCCGTAATTTGCCGGTTTGATGACTTTCCCATCAGTCTGCACTCTTCTACAGTGATCTTTATCCATTGGCTGACCGCCATTGTTCTGGCTCCCATGGGTGTTTTTTACGGGTGGTTTGCCATCCTGGCCATTTTGGGGTATACGTTTATTACATTGACCCTGTTTTTCAGCAGCAACAGACAAAAGAAATAATATCTCATGAATAATCTTGAAAAAGTAAACCGGTTTTTAAAGCTTTTTGCAAGTCAGTCAAAAGTACTTGTGGTGATCAATGCCGATCCGGATGCCATTGCCTCTGCCATGGCCATTAAGCGGCTGTTGTGGCGGAAAGTCCATGAGGTTGTTATTGCTCATTTTAACAAAATCAGTCGGCCGGACAATCTGGCCATGATTGCTCATACAGAATCCGGTATAGTGGCCTTGAACACCATCAAAAAAGAAGAGTTTGACCGGTTTGTCATTGTGGATTCCCAGCCGGATCATAATGAACGGTTTTCAGAGTTTAAATTCGATGCCATTATTGATCACCATCCGATCACCTTTGATAAAGCTCAATTTGTCGATATTCGATCAAATTATGGTGCGTGTTCAACCCTGTTGACACAATATCTTAAATCCAAAAAAATCAAACCCTCCACAAAACTTGCAGCAGCGTTGATGCTGGGGATTAAAACAGACACGTCTGATTTTACCCGGCAGGCCAGTTTGAACGATATCAAGGCGTTTCAATATTTATATCAGTTTGCAGACAATAATATTGTGGTCAAGGTTCAAAGAGCAGCTTTAACCCAGGACGACCTTGAGTTTCTGGGCAAAGCCATCAAGAACCGTAAGGTTTTGAATAACCGGGTTTTTTTTCATGCCAGAAAGATTACCAAGCCTGATGAACTGGTGGTGGTGGCAGATTTTTTTTTAACCCTTTCCAGTATCAACTGGAGTGTGATTTCCGGTGTGTATGAAAAAAAACTGATCATTATCATCAGAAATGATGGCTTGCGAAAAGGGGCGGGCAATACTGCCAAAGAAGCATTTTCCGAGTTTGGGTCTGCAGGCGGACACAAGACCATGGCCAGAGCAGAGCTGGATATGAAAAAAATCCGCAAGGCAGTTGGTTCGGCAAACAATACAACGATAGGCAATTGGATTATTTCAATGATTGAACAGACCGCCGGAAAGAAGATAGAATAAATAAAAAGTTATTTAAAAGTTACAGTCGGGCAGATCTTTCTGGATCTGCCCGACTGTGTGATGGTTTATTGGACCTTACTCTTTCTCAAAATCCTCTTTACCGGCGCCACAGATCGGGCAGCACCAGTCATCCGGAAGATCTGCAAAGCTTGTTCCCGGATCGATTCCATTGTCAGGATCACCATCGGCCGGGTCATACACATGGCCGCAGGGCCCACATACATATCTGTCCATACTCAATTCTCCTTTTTTTAAAGGGTTAGTGTGTGTTCATCCGTCTATTTATACCTAATATCAATATGCTTCATCCATATCAAGATCTTCTTGCGTAACAGGGGCTTTAAAAACGTGGTAACTCCATGTCTGGTAGGCGATAACAATGGGGATAAATACCAGTACAACCCCCAGCATGATTTTTAGAGTCAAAGGGCTGGAAGAGGCATTAAACGCAGTCAGGGAAAAAGCCTTGTCCATACTGGAAGGAAAAAGTGCCGGGAATAGCCCGATTACACCAAAAAAAGTTGCTCCCACAATGGTCAGGGCAGATGCAAACCAGGCTTTGAACCATGCTTGTTGAGCTGAAAAATACCGGGTTGCAAACAAGGCTGCAACTGTCATTAAAATAACCAGAAACAATGCCGGGGTTTTAAAATAGTTGGCATACAGATCGGTTGCAAAGTAGCTGTAAACTAAGAATGCCACAGCAACCGGTACAAGGATCAGCCAGTTTATCTGGGAAACCTTAATGGCTCTTTGCTGGAGTTCGCCCCTGGTTTTAATGCACAGCCAGTTGGCCCCATGCTGGATAAACAGCAGGACAAATAAAACACCGCCTAAAAGACCGTAGGGATTGAGCAGTTTTAACGTGTTGCCATGGTACAGTCCTTTCTCATCAAAGGGAATACCGGCAAAGATATTGGCAAAGGCCACGCCAAATAAAAGGGCAGGTAGAAAACTTCCTAGAAAGATACAGGTGTCCCACAGTTTCCGCCAGCCCGGGCTGTCTATTTTTCCTCGAAATTCAAAAGCAACCCCACGAAAAATAAGGGCAAAAAGGATGAGCATCAAAGGCGTATATAGTGCGGAGAACATGGTGGCATATACTTTTGGAAAGGCTGCAAATGTCACGCCGCCTGCAGTAATCAGCCAGACTTCATTGCCGTCCCATAAAGGGCCTATGGAGTTAATCATGACC
Source organism: Pseudomonadota bacterium (assembly GCA_043827005.1). Lineage (GTDB taxonomy): Bacteria > Desulfobacterota > Desulfobacteria > Desulfobacterales > Desulfobacteraceae > Desulfobacula. The sequence continues at coordinate 26,659 of JBDRPM010000086.1, forward strand.
CGTTTATCCCGGTTGGTTTTTCCAATAAACGGATAAATGGTCCCGATTCCGAAATCAAACCCGTCTGTCATGAAAAACACTGCCCATAGAAGTCCCCACAAAAAAAACCAGATAGATTGCAGTTCCATTTTTTAACTCCTTTATTTGGTTGCGGCCTCAGGGCCTTCTTTAACATATTTGGTGATCAGATAAAAACCAATGGCACCCAGCAGGCTGTAGACTGCAATAAAGCCGATCAGGGAAAACAATACCTGGGAACCGGCAATGGGTGAGACAGCTTCGGCTGTTTTAAGCACACCGTAAACGATCCATGGCTGGCGGCCTACTTCTGCAACAACCCATCCGGCTTCCATGGCGATATAGGGAAGAGGGATAGCGAAAAGCATTACTTTAAGGTATCCGGGATTTTCCAGAAGATTGTTTCGTTTAAACCAGCCGTAAAGGGTCAAAAGGATTAACACAGTGCCGATACCCACCATGGTTCTGAATGCAAGAAAGGTGGGAAGAACCGGTGGCCTTTCATCTTTAGGGATATCATTAAGGCCGACAACCGTTGCATTAAAATCATGGAATCCCAAAAAGCTTAAAATGCCCGGGATTCGGATAAATTCAAACAGGTTTTTTTCGTCTTGCTGGCTGGGCAGTGCAAACAGGACAATGGGGGCCTGGGTCTGGGTTTCCCAATGGGCTTCCATGGCTGCCAGTTTCGCAGGCTGGTTTTTAGCAGTATTGACCCCGTGGAAATCACCCACAATGGCAACAAAGATCGAACAGACAAGGCCGATAACCAAGGCAATTTTAAATGATCGGGTAAACAGATCCACATGTTGTTTTTTTAACAGATGGTAGGCTGAGATGCCCATAATGAAAAAAGCAGCTAATAATAGTCCGGATGGCAGCACATGAAAAATTTGAAGAACCCCGTGGTAGTTAAACAAAACTGCAAAAAAATCAGTGAGTTCAGCCCGTCCGTTTCGAATTGTATAGCCAACAGGATGCTGCATAAATCCATTGGCGGTTAATATCCAGACGCCAGACAGATTGCTGGCAATGGCCACAAGCCACATTACACCGGCATGGGCTTTGGCAGACAAGCGTTTCCAACCGAAAATCCAGATGCCGATAAACGTGGATTCAAGGAAAAAAGCCACAGACGCCTCAATGGCCAGAAGGGAGCCAAACACGTCACCCACATATTCAGAATATCTGGACCAGTTGGTTCCAAATTGAAATTCCAGGGTGATACCGGTGACAACGCCCAAAGCGAAATTGATGAGAAAAAGCTTGCCCCAGAATTTGGTCATTCTTAAATAGACCTTTTCTCCGGTCATGGCATATCTGGTTTCCATGTAAGCGATAATAACGGATATGCCAAGGGTTAAGGGTACAAAAAGAAAATGAAACATGGTTGCTGCGGCAAATTGCAGTCTTGATAGAAAAACCGGGTCCATAAATGCCTCCAATTAGGGGTTGTTCTGATCTGTTTAAAAAGCCGTTTTTGTTTTACTAAAAAAATTTTTAATGTTAAAAGCAATTAATATGCCAAAAAAAAGAAACAGTTTGTTGCTAACAATTCTGATCGAAAGATAAAATACAATAAAAGATTTAACTCCTTATGGCAAGAGTGTTTTCCAATAATTTATTTTAATATTTCAAAAAATATGTGATTGATTTATAGTGCCAAAATGTTTACAAACTTGTTTCTGATAATCAATATTGAAACAAAGTTGTATCAGTATTATTGAGACATGATGGAGACTTTTTTCTATTGAAAAAACAAATCGAATTTAATAATTAAACAAAGATACGGTCCTGTTTAAAAATTTTAGATCTAAAAAGCTTTAATCAGATTTTAGGAGAATCAAAATGGTAAAAAGATTTTGTTTGTTCGTTCTTGCCTGTTTGTTTTTTGTATCCCCTGTGGTGGCTGATGAATTTTCTATTTCATTTGAATGGGGAAATATCCCCCTTTGCACATCAGGCAATCCAAATACAGTTTCCAACCCAAGGTTTGTTCTTTCTAATGTTCCAGAAGGAACCAGATTCATTTGTTTTAGCCTGACAGATCTTGATCGTCCCAACTACAATCATGGTGGAGGCACCATAGCATACACAGGCAATAACACCATTGAACCCGGTGCATTCAAGTATCAGAGTCCATGCCCTCCTGATGGTGCACATCTTTACGAATGGTCAGCAAAAGCCAAAGAAACAGATGGATTTTTTAGTGGTTCAATCGGCAGCGCCAGCGCAAAGAAAAAATATCCTGAAAAAAACTAACCCGAATATCCGGGCTAAAGTCAACCCTGTGTCTTTTCTCAATTTCTTGTTTTTTTGATATAAATTGAGAAGTAAGGCCCTGATACCACATATAATTGCGAGCAATTCAGTTGAAAATTATAAAAATTTTTGCTTTACAAGGGTTTTTGATATAAATTAAATTCAACACAAAGAGGCTACAGAAGAAACGCATAAAGGACTTTTCCAGTCTATGAGTGAATACATCAGCATTAAAAAATCTCAACTGTATCTTTATAAAAATATCCCGCTTTATTATCTTTCAAACAACAAAGAAGGTGTTCTTTTTAAAAAAGCCGGTGTTTTCTTAGATCAATCAAAGCTTTCTGAAGCCAGAGATATGGAAATATTTATCCGTAGCGAGGATAAGGATGAAGCGGCTGCAGAGTTATTGACGGCTCTAAATATCGAACTTGCAAGAAAAATTGCTTTAAAAGGGGTAAAGACGATTAGATCCATATTGTGTGATATTGTTGAAGAGGCTTTAACAGGATCTCTTGATATCTCTTCTCAAACTTTGCCGGAAACTATTGAAGTATTATTTCAAGGATACTCAAGGCGGCCTGAATTATTTGAAGCATTGATAAAAATTTCAACCAATTCACATATTATTATCGAACACTCAGTCAATGTCCTTTCTTTAACCATGCTCTATTGCTGTTTTTATGAAATACCCGTTAATGCAACCAAAAAAATCGGTATCGCAGCGTTGCTGCATGATATTGGTACTACCGATATTGATAAGGCAATACTTGAATCTGAGCACAAACTTTCTGAAAAAGAGTTTAAAATCTACAAAACGCACCCTGTAAAAGGCCATGCTGCTTTAAAAAACACCCATTTTGATGAAATTGTAGCTATGGTAGCACTTGAACACCATGAAAAGCTTGATGGAACAGGATATCCACGGGGTATTACTGATTTTTCTTTTGAAAGCCAGTTAATAGGACTGATTGATAGTTATGAACCACTGACTTATCGAGACAAAGCCTTTAGAAAAGCTCAAAAACCTTATGATGTTCTAAGTATATTAAAAGAAGAAGTTGTTTCTAAAAAATATGATAAAGAAATTTTTAAAAAATTATGTGCCTGTTTAACAAAATAAGGACCGCAGATGAAATAAAGTAAACAGACATTACGCCGAACTTTGGCTCATATACAAGGCGCATCAAAGGTTAAACAGCAGGCCTATTAGGCCTTTGATGCAACGCAGGTGATGAGTCAAAGGGCAAGTCATTTCGTTCACTTTATCATACTTGCGGTCCTAAGTTTAAATCGGTCTGAATAAATGAAACTGCGCTGGTAAAATAAATGGAAACTGTCAATCAAATAAACACGGCCACAACGTTCTTAAAAAAATTCACAAGCATGAAAACCATCCCGGTGGTGGCAGCTCGCCTGATAAACATGCTTGAAAATGAAGACAGTACGTTCCAGGATTTTGAACAGATTATCAAGATCGATCCAACTTTGGTTCTAAGAGTTTTAAAACTTGTCAATAGCTCATATTTTGCATTGAGAACAAAAATAAAGAAAGTGTCTGAAGCAATTGCCTTTATTGGAATTGATAATTTAAGAAATTTAGTTGTGCTTGATGCTCTTAAACATTTATTTCAAAAAGACTCATCCACAGAATTATTTTCAAGAAATCGGCTGTGGTTTCACAGTGCAGCGGTCAGTATCTGCTGTCAGATGATTTCTGAACGTATATTTGGAATAAAAGGGGAGGATGCGTTCTTGTGTGGAATTCTTCATGATTCAGGATTGATCGTTGAAGATCAGGTTTCCCCTGATAAGTTTAAGGCGTTTTTTCTTTCATATATCCCTGAAAACCAATTGATTACTGACCATGAGAATTCGATAATAGGTACTGATCATCAGGTTACAGGATACCTTCTAACCAGGGACTGGGGGCTGCCTCGTCAGATTCAGGAAGCCATCAGATGCCATCATAAAAATCTTATAAATGTTGATCCGGAAAACCTTTCAGGCATTTTACAGATGGCAGAATATCTGGTTTTTCGATTGGAGCGGCTTGCTTATCCTGAAATAAAAACAGCTCTTTCTCCCATTTTGTTAGGGCATATGAAAAAAAATATTGGTGAATACAGGGCCATTGTTGATGATTTGCCCAATGAAATCAAAAGGGCAGAAGAAATATATTCTCTGGAGAAGGGATAAAAATAATGGATCTATTTGATTATATTTTGGAACCGCCTGAAATTGACACCAAATATACGCTTCTTCAGATTCTGGAAAAAAACTTACCAGAAGGTGACATTGAGATCATATCCAAAAATGGTGAGCGGATTTGTTCAAAGCAAAAGTCATTTTTGGATGCTGATTTTGAAAAAGAATTGTGGGAAAAAGCTAAAAACGCAAACAATTTGATCTACAGCGAAAAAAAAAATAACTTTTGGGTTTTCGCATGGTATTTTGAAAATATGCACTGTTTGCTGGCATGTTCATTTTTAAAAATTTCTGACCTTTTTTTTGCAAAAAAAATGATACCCAATATTGTAATGCTCTGTGTTGAAATATTTCATAAGGATCAATTGCTGGCTGAAGAAAAAGAAAGCCTTGTGATTCATAAAAAACAGCGGGATCGAAAAATACAAGTTCTGGAAAAAAAATATGAAGATATTTTAATCGAAAATCAGAAACAGAGTGCTGAATATTCAAAATTGCTGCATTCTGAGATCCAGCGGCAAACCTCTAAATTAAAGAACTCCAATAAAGAGCTGAAACTTGCCAAAAAAAAAGCAGAGGCTGCCAATCGTGCAAAAGATGCATTTCTTGCCAATATGAGTCATGAAATCCGCACCCCACTGAATTCTGTATTGGGGTTTATAGAATTGAGTCTTGAAGATCCGTCCATTAAAGAGGATCTCCACCAGCATTTGTCAATTGCCCACAACTCTGCCAAAGGCCTGTTGTCCTTGATAGACGATATCCTTAATGTCAGCAAATTGGAAAGAGGAAAGGTTGTTTTAGAGAAAAAACCGTTCCGGTTGCTTGAATTGATAAAAAAAACTTTTGACACGATGAAGATTGAATCTCAAAAAAAAGGGCTTTTTCTTGAATATGATATTCATCCATCTGTATCAGGCGTATTTTTGGGGGATGATTTTCGTATCAGACAGATCATGATCAATCTTATCGGTAATGCCATCAAGTTCACAGAATATGGTGGCGTGGTTTTGAAAATATTACCCGGTAAAAAGAAAGACGAAATTCATTTCATGGTTAAAGATACGGGAATCGGGATTCCATCTGATCGGTTGGATACACTTTTTGATCCTTTTGAGCAGGCAGATATGTCCACGACACGCAGATACGGGGGCACAGGCCTTGGAACGACTATTTCAAGACAGATTGTCGAACTTATGGGGGGACAAATCTGGGCAGAGAGTGAAAAAGGGAAAGGAAGCATATTCCATTTTATCATCCAGATTGAATCAATTGATGATAAGGATATTGAAGGGCTTGATTCATGTGGGGAGTTAGAAAAATCAGAACAAAAATTGGATCGTAGTTTTAAGATACTTCTGGCAGAGGATACACAGGCAAATGCGATTTTGGTCAAAACGCGTTTGGAACGCCAGGGGCATATCATTACCCAGGCCTGTAATGGCTCAGAAGCTGTCGAGGCTTTTAAAAAAGATACATTTGATATCATCCTTATGGATATTCATATGCCTGAAATGGATGGACTTGAGGCCACTGCAGCCATTCGTTCAGCAGAAATTGATGCCCCGGGGCATATTCCAATCATTGCGCTGACGGCAAGTGTGATGGGAAATGAGATAAAAAGATTTATTGCTGCAGGCATGGATTCTGTTGTGGCCAAACCTATTGATTTTAAAAATCTGAGCATGGTTATGGACAAGCTGGTTCCAAAAAACAAAGGTGTCAATAAAATAGAAGACATGATGTTGGTCAATTCTTTTTGTGAATCAAAAATGCTGAATATAAAGGGTGTTGATTATAAAACAGGCTTGGAAAGATGGCAGGATCAAACGGTTTATACAAAAGCTTTAATAGAGTTTGCCAATCAATATATGAATTTTTCAAAAAGATTTTCGCTTTGGCTTGATACCGGCGACATCGAACAATCATACCAGGCAACTCACACATTAAAAGGGGTGGCTGGAAATTTGGCTATTATAAAGGTGGCGGATATAGCAGGAACGATTAATTCAGCGCTCAAGAAAAAAAAGATTAAAACAGCAAGGGAACAATTCGTTTTTTTAGAAGCTGAATTAAATTCAACCATTTTATCAATATTGGAATTGGAAAGCAGGACCAAGCCTGATATCCTGCTTAAAAAAATTGATCCTGACAGGATAAGCCGGCTCCTACAGAAGATAACGGATGCCTTTAATCAATATTCCCCTCATGCCATCGGGCCGCTGATCCAGGAGTTGGAAACTTATATTCACCAGGATCAGCTAAAGCCTGTGATTCATTATTCAGAAGAGCTTGATTTTGATCGTGCGAAAAAAGAATTGATAAAACTTGCACAGTCCCTGCACCCTGATTGAGGAGACAATGATGCCCTTAAGTAAATATCGAATACTGGTTGTCGATGATGAAGCCAATAATAGAAAACTTCTTTTGCAGATTCTGCAGGATAAATATGATACTGCATTTGCCGTGAATGGAAAGCAGGCTGTTGAAGTGGCACTGAAAATCAAACCGGATCTGATCTTACTGGACATCATGATGCCTGAAATGGATGGATATGAAGTTTGCAGGAAAATAAAATCAGATCCTGAACTCCATAAAATCCCGATTATTTTTACAACAGCAATGAATGAAATTGAAGATGAAACGCTTGGTTTTGCCGCAGGTTGTGTGGATTACATCACAAAACCAATTTCAAAACCGATTGTTTTGGCAAGAGTGGCAACACATCTTTGGCTGTATAATCAACACAATGAGTGCGAAGCAGAAGTGGTCAGGCGTACAGCCATGTTCGAGGAAAGCCAGAAGTCTGCCATTTATATGTTGGGGGAGGCCGGACACTATAACGACGATGATACCGGCTGCCATATCTGGCGGATGGGCGCGTATGCCGCTGCTATTGCCCGTGAGTCAGGATGGACGGTTGATAAGGCATCCGAACTTGAATTGTCAGCGGCAATGCACGATACCGGGAAAATCGGCATGCCGGATTCAGTGCTCAAAAAACCAGGGAAATTAAATAAGCAAGAGTGGGATATCATGAAAACGCATACAACCATTGGGTATGATATCTTATCAAAAAGTGACACCCCTTTTTTTCAAATGTCTGCACAAATAGCTTTGAACCATCATGAAAAATGGAATGGCTCGGGATATCCCAATGGATTAACCGGAGAAAATATTCCGGAAGCCGCCCGCATTGTGGCCATCTGTGATGTGTTTGATGCTTTGACCATGAAACGTGCCTATAAACCGGCATGGTCGGTAAAAGATTCTTTTGCGGAAATTGAAAAGACTGTCGGTACTCATTTTGATCCTGTACTTGCAGAGTGTTTTTTTAAGATCAAGTCAGAAATAATAGAAATTAAAAACAGCTGGAAAGCGTAAAATCCAGGAGAAAATCTGAAGCGGCTTGCCTTTGCTGGAATAAAAAACAAATGGAATTATGATATCCGGATTGGAGAGAACAGCATGCCTCATAAACAGTACCGCATCCTTGTTGTTGATGACGAACCGAGCAACAGAAAGCTTCTCAACCAGATCCTGAAGGACAATTATCAGCTGGCTTTTGCTGTCGATGGAAAACAGGCTGTTGAAATAGCAAAACAGGTTCAACCGGATCTTATCCTGTTGGATATCATGATGCCTGAAATGGACGGATATCAGGCTTGTCAAAAACTCAAATCAGATACCCAAACCAGTAAAATCCCGGTTATTTTCACCACTGCCATGAATGAAACCGAAGACGAAATCCGCGGTTTTAAAGCAGGTTGTGTGGACTATATCAGCAAGCCTTTCAGCCCGTCAATTGTCCTGGCAAGGGTTAAAACGCAATTAAAATTAAAAGAATCGTTTGAAACCATGGCAGCACAGAACAAAAAATTGATGGAAGCAGTCAGGCTCAGAGAAGAAGTCGAACGTATCACCCGGCATGATCTGAAAAACCCACTGACCGGTGTTTTTTCCGGGGTTGAACTGCTGGAGGTTATGGAAGGGCTGAACCCGGAACAGCTGGAGATTTTAGGTATTATTAAAGACTCAGCCCATGAGATGCTGAACATGATCAATGCCTCTTTTGATCTGTTCAAGATGGAGCAAAACATATACCGTCTGACCCTTGTGGATGTCGATCTGATCAAAATTGTCTCTCGGATTGAAAAAGAATTTCAGTCACTTATAAAACTGAGACAGACAAGTATCCTTACCCTGAAAGATAATCTCCCACCAGGTGAAAACGAAAACTTTATTGTGAAGGCCGAAAATCTCTTAATATATTCAATGATGGACAATCTGATTAAAAATGCCATTGAAGCTACACCGGAAAATGAAACAATTTGCATTACATTGTCAAAAGAAGAAAAACAGGCGATAATCTGTATCCATAACAAAGGGAGTGTCCCTGAAAAAATTCAAAAGACGTTTTTTGATAAATACGTAACCGATGGCAAAGCAAAAGGAACCGGTATCGGAACCTATAGTGCCAGGCTGATTGTGGAGACGCTCGGTGGCAGTATCCACATGACCACTTCTGAAGAAAAAGGAACTAAAATATCTATTCTTCTGCCGCATGATGGCAGCCTGTAGAGGCATTTTTTATGACAATTTTTAATACCAGGTTTAAAGGCGAAAAAAAGCAAATCATCATTCCCCTGTTTGGCATGACGATTGCGATGATGGCTTCCGCAGCTCTTTTTTCCTGGGTGTCCTATGCATATGTTCTTGAAAAAGCACAGGAGAATATAACCAATCTTCTGCTGTCACACAAAGGGATTCATCATTATGTTCAGAATACATTGATACCTGCTTATTCAAAATACCAGGAGGAAGGGAAAATCCCCGCCTCCTTCTATGCACCTGAATTACTTTCATCATCATTTATTGTCAGAAATCAACATGAATTTTATAACCAGGAGCGTAAGATATCCGGTTTTCCAGCATTGTATTACAAACTGGCTGCAAATAATCCTCGCAATCCGGTTAACAAAGCGGATGCTTTGGAGAAAAATCTCATCAAAATGTTTAACGAGAACCCGGACATCAAGTCATATAAGCAGATTGTCAAGGTTGATGGTAAAAAAGTTTTATATGTTGCCATTCCCTTCCTGGCAAATGGTGCTCATTGTATGCGCTGCCACAGCAAGCGAGAAATTGCACCGCCGGAACTTCAACAGCGCTATCCCGGCCAGGGCGGCTTTAATGAGAAGATTGGTGAAATCAGAGCCATTACCTCCATCCGTGCACCAATGGAACATGAATATTATCATATATATGTTATCGGTTTAACTATTTTTATTGGGTTTTTAGCCTTTGCAAGCCTTTTCTTCTTTAATACTCGATTAAGAGCGCTTGTCTGGGAAAGAACAACCTCTCTTGAGCAAGAGATCGCAGAACGAAAACGCGCAGAGGAAATATTGAGAAAAAATCGTTCCATGCTTGAACAGATACTGAACACGACACCTCAATCCATCTTCTGGAAAGATATCAATGGGGTATATCTCGGTTGCAATCAGGTTTTTTCGCAAGCTGCCGGACTCAAATTTCCAGACATGATCATCGGTAAGACAGATTTCGATTTGCCTTGGCCTAAGCAAGAGTCTGAGGCATATCGGGCAGATGATCAGGAAGTAATTCAATTTAATCGAACCAAACTCCATATCATTGAACCCTTGCAACAGGCCGATGGCAGCAGAATTTGGATCGATACTTCAAAAGTGCCGCTGCTGGATGAACAGGGAAAGGTTTATGGCGTTCTCGGAGTATATGAGGATATTACCGACAAGAAAAAAGCAGAACAAGACCTCAAAATAAAAGAGAGTGCTATTGCTGCATCAATCAACGCAATCGCCATAGCTGATCTTGACGGTAATCTTACATACGTCAACAGGTCCCTTCTTGCATTATGGGCATATGAAAATGAAAAGGAAGTCCTTGGAAAATCGGCAATAGAGCTCTGGCAATCCAAAGAGGATGCCCTAAATCTTATGAATAATTTGCAAAAAACGGGCAGCTGGCTTGGGGAAATGCAGGCCAGAAAAAAAGACGGGAAAACATTCGTGGCACAGGTTTCATCTGGAATGGTCTGCAGTAAAGATGGCCAGCCGCTTTGCATAATGGCCTCATTTTTAGATGTCACGGAAAAACATAAATATGAAGAACAGATCCATCAAACCCAGAGATTAGAAGCCATCGGAACCCTTTCCGGTGGTATTGCCCATGATTTTAACAACATTCTATTTCCCATTGTCGGTTATGCACAGATGCTTCTGGAAGATATTCCGGAAGATGGCCCGATCCGAAACAGCCTTAAGGAAATTTTGATCAGTGCATTAAGGGGCAGAGACTTGGTGCAGCAAATTCTTACCTTTTCCCGACAAGAAAAAAAACAATTAACTTTAATTAAAATGCAACCCATTATTAAGGAAGCATTAAAACTGATCAGATCCACCATCCCGACCACTATCTCAATCGATCAAAATCTGCAACCAGACTGTGGCCCCATTAAAGCAGACCCAACCCAGTTTCATCAAATTATTATGAACCTTGCCACCAATGCCTATCATGCCATGGAAGCGAATGGCGGAGAACTCAAGGTCAGTCTCAAAGAGATTGAATTGAACGAATATGACTTGATCGATCCCAATCTTAAACCTGGTTTGTATGCCTGTCTGTCAGTGTCTGATACCGGCATTGGAATGGAGAAGGATGTCTTGAATAGAATCTTTGAACCTTTTTTTACGACAAAGGAAAAGGGGAAGGGAACAGGAATGGGCCTGTCAGTGGTCCATGGAATAGTAAATAGCATGAATGGTGCTATTAAGGCTTACAGTGAGCCTGGCAGGGGCACCCAATTTCAGGTTTATCTGCCTGTTGTCAGGGTTGCCTTAGAAAATCAGGAACCTGAAATAAAAGAATCCTTAACAGGAGGATCTGAAAAAATTCTTCTTGTCGATGATGAAGAGGCTGTCATTTTAATGGAAAAACAGATTCTCAATCGTTTTGGGTATCAGGTGGTTTCATACACAAACAGTTTGGAAGCATTGGAAGCATTCAGATCCGGTCCGGAGCAATTTGACCTGGTCATTACAGATATGGCAATGCCGAAAATGCCGGGAGATAAACTGGCTGCTGAATTGATTAAAATACGATCCAATATCCCTGTATTGCTTTGCACGGGTTTCAGCGAGACCATGACAGATGAAAAAATTAAATCCATGGGAATCAAGGGGTTTTTGATGAAACCGATTATGATGCATGATCTTGCCAAAAAAATACGGGAATTGCTGGATTAAAAATAATTGTTTTAGCCCTGGTTTTTGAGAAACACCATATTTTGAACTGCTGAAAACTGTATCTCCAGTTATGAACCTTTATACCCTTTTTGAATAAATTATATTTTCACTATTGTTGATTGATTGAAATACATTTACAGGTATAAGAAATCTTGATACAGGTATTTTGATTTTTGGTATATCTGATTAGGTTTTATTAATAAAAGATCAAAAGCAATTTTTTACCTGGTAATAATGGTTTTTTCAACTTATCAGGTAAAATTGACCTGTGAATAAGTGGTTGGCCTCCAAACATGGAATATGATGAAACGCTAAAATATGTGGAGAAAAATCTGTATTGGCTGAATGTCAATGCAAGACATGCCATTGAACTACAAGAAACATTTTCATTTCCAGCAAACGATGAAGGCTTGCGGGAATCGATAAAAAACACAAATAAAGTCCGGTGCTACAAAGTATGCTTAGAAGCAATATACTTCGAATATGTCATGACTATCATGCGCATGTATGACAGTTATCAACGAGATGTAATGTGCTTCCAGGGACTGTTTCGCGGTTTAAGCGAGGAATTTATCAAAGAATATGAATTAAAGACAAATAAGAGTATCAAAGCTGCCATAAGCAGTGTATTCGATAATTACCAAAAATTAAATGGTTCTCATCTAGTTTCAGGCCTCAGGAAGGTCCGTCACAAATTGTACGCACATACCGCATCAGATTTTAATAGAAATCAATTTGGAAAATATGGAGATGCAGAAAAATTGTTATCTAAAAGTTTGAAACTGCTCAATTCAATAAATTTAGCAATATGGAGCAGAGAAGAACCATTTGAGAAGCTACCCAAATATTGGACAAAATATTCTCAAGAATTTTGGCAAAACATAATAAAAACAAATAATTAAAGGCCAACAAATCAATTCACTGGATGCCGAGAACGTCTGCGGCCCTACGGGGTCAAGCTCTTTGGCGGCACCAGTGATTTGGGGGTTCACGCCGGCTACGCCGCAATTACATGGTTTAAAAAATGATTAATTTAAGCAATAAAGCTGCAACACGTTTTAAGTGTAAATGGAAGGATCTTGAAGAACGTTCAGGAGATTTCTGGAGAATTGACATCATGATGATTGGGCGCATTCCGATGTTGTTAATTGTTCATGAATATACATTGTTTACTATAGTTCGTCGAAAATTAATGTTTCAAAATCTGAATAGCGTTGCAAACGAAATTCTAAAATCGTCTCCTTGGTATCACAGTTCTAAATCATTTTCTCTTGGTAAAAACGGGAATCGACAACTAAACGGTAGCATTAATGAGATTAAAAGGATAACCGCAGGTTTATACTCTCCTGACCAAATAAACGCTATGGAAATGTCAATAAACCAATGCATTTTTTCTTATCTATCAACCCCCAAAAAAGACTATTTAAATCCGTTTGAAGCAGTTGAAAGTTATGTTAAAGGAAAAACACCTTGGCTATAGCAGTAAGGCGCCTTTATTTTTATTGTTTATGTGGCAACATTGCAGTGCAAAAACCATCACAATGACAAATTAGTTGTGCTATTTCTAAGAAGTGGTAGAATTAGGATCAGTATCACAAGTACAAAACACAGCAACGTAGGTGAGGGGTGTTCATGGGCAAGCAAGACATATTAAAAATATTACGTCTTTATAAAAAAGAAGTCGCCAATGAATATAAAATTTCAAAAATTGGAATTTTTGGATCGACTGCTCGCGGAGAAGCAAATGATGAAAGTGATGTCGATATTGTAATTAGTATATCAGAACCGGATTTTTTCACACTTGTCGGAATAAAAAACGACTTGGAAGATAGACTTAAGAAATCTGTTGATATTATTACGTACACAGACACAATGAATTCTTTTTTAAAAAACCGAATAGATCATGAGGCTGTGTATGTATGACAATGAGCTAATTTTAGAAATCCTACACCAGATCCAGAAATCAGCTCAGAAGGTTGTTCAGCGATTTCAGGCAATCAGCAAGCCAAATGATTTTACAGATACATCGGCTGGCGTTGAAAAAATGGATGCTATTTGCATGATGCTGATTGTTATCGGTGAATCTTTGAAAAAACTCGATAAAGAGACCGATTACAAATTGCTTTCTAAGTATCCAGAAGTTGATTGGAAAAAAGCAAAAGGGATGAGAGATATAATCACCCATCATTATGCCGACATAAACGCTGAGACTGTATTTTTCACATGTAAAAAGAAAATACCTGATCTTCTTGGGACAATTCAAAAAATCATCAATAATTTAAAAGTCTGATTCTTATCTTTTTAAAATAATCAATTTTCAACAAGCCAAAATGCTGCGGACTCGACCGCTTATTTGGGTTATGTACCCAAGGTTCATTTATGATTCTTAAACGAAATTATACTCCAGCCCCTCCTCTTAAACCTCCAATTGTTCATTCAAAGCCTAAAAACGAGGCAGAGTTGGAGGGGGTAATATATCTCCGAAAACTCAGGGTTAGATTAGTGATATTAGGTCTTTTTTACCTCCCATATGGAATGTTTGTAGCATCAATTATACCATCGGAAGCAATTAGCTTTGTTTTTGTCCTGATTTATTTTTGTGCTATTGCATATACAGGTTTTCGATCTGCTATCTATATTTGTCCACGATGCAAGAGAAATTTCCATTGGGGAGGATCTATTGCAAATGGGTTCACAAGCAAATGCATGAATTGTGGATTAAGCTTACGGAAAAAAGATTTATCAATTGATTCTAAAAATGCTACATAACCCATCACTGGACGGGACTGCGAGCAGCTCAGCCGCCTATTTCAAGCGCTGTGCGGTCCGTCAGTTCTACCGTCCGGTCAACATCAAAGTATTATGGAGATAAAAATGAAAGCAGAATTTACAGCAATAATAGAAGTCGCTCCAGAGGGTGGCTATTGGGCAATCTGTCCTGAGGTACCTGGTGCCAATGGACAAGGGGAGACAATTGAGGAAACCAAGAACAGTTTGCGCCAGGCTATTGAATTGATTTTAGAGGACAGAAAGGCTGATATTCTTCGGGGTCTACCTGCGGACGCTATTCAAGACACGGTGATGGTCGGATGAAACGACGGGATCTTGAGAGGAAATTGAGAATCGCAGGGTGTTATCTGAAGCGAGAAGGGCCATCCCATTCACTTTGGATAAACCCAAAGAATGGAGCCGTGGAAGCTGTCCCCAGGCACACTGATATCAAAGAACCATTGGCCATGAAGATCCTGAAGAATCTAAATGCAGAGTAAATGGCCGAACCATCTGCTCATAGGGACGCGAAACAGCACTGCGCCCCATAGCAGCACGTCGGGTGGAAAATTACTGACCCCAGGATAAGAGCAATGCAAGAAACCCAAAGAGAAAAAATTGAAAAAGCAGTCCGGGAGGAAATCGAAATCACTGACTATGATCCCAGCTGGCCCGGATTGTTTGAACAGGAAAAAGAGCATTTGCAGGCTTGTCTGCCGTCGGATCTGACCGGCCGAATCGAGCACTTTGGAAGTACCGCCGTGCCTGGCTTAGCCGCAAAGCCGATCATTGACATGCTCGTTGAAGTAACCGATCTTACGGAAACCAGACGTAGAATAGCGCCAATCCTGGAAGCCCAGGGATATGACTATTTCTGGAGGCCTTTGTTTGGTGATGATACTCCGCCCTTTTATGCCTGGTTTATCAAGCGCGATTCTGCCGGCAACCGCACCCATCACATCCACATGGTCGAGAACGATTTTGAGCATTGGGACCGGTTGCTGTTCCGGGACTATCTGAGAGACCATCCGGACATGGCCAAAGAATACGGCCGATTGAAGATAAAGTTATCGAAAGCACACCCTCATGATCGGGTTGCTTACACCCAGGCCAAGACGGATTTCATAACACGGGTGACGGCCATAGCTAAGGGTTCCGGCACTTCAGCCGAATTCATTCTGGCAGCAAAGCCCGGATTGACGTAGCTGTTCTTCAGTGATATCGTGAAACGGCTTAGGACCGAAAGCATTGGAGTGGGGGAAGTTCAGATCTGGTGGGGTTACTATAGCAGGGACAGACTTTATGCCGCCACAGGCTGATTCGTTGCCGGGATTGTTTGAAAAAATGGTTAATGACTCATATGGCATACCCGATATTTATGATCGTGCTATCCATTTTTATCTTACAATGGCCAGATGCCAATTTTTTTATGATGTTAATAAGCATATGGGGCGTTTTATTATGAATGGGCTTTTGCTGAGTTGCGGATACCCTGCGATCAATCTTCCTGCGAAGAGACAATTAGAGTTTAATCAATTGATGCTCGATAGAACCAGGAGTATGCAAGAAGAAACTTGAATCAATTGCCTCATAAGCCAATAATATTTGCTGGCTGCTTGAATTATTTTTTCGGGGTGGGTGTTTCCCAGTCTTCTATTTTGGTTGTTTCATACACCTGTTCCCATCCTGTAATCATACCGGCGATATGACTGAACAAAGAATGGCCGGTGGTGGTCATATAGATATGGATGATCAAAAAATTGAGCAGCAGCAGGGCTACCAGGGTATGGATGCCGGCAAGCAATGACAATGGCATCCACTGGGGGATATCATTGTACAGATAATACAATAATCCGGTTATCATCTGGGCCGGCAGCAGCATGGCAGATATGCCAAGATACGCAATCCGCTGGAGAGGATTGTGTTTGGCCCCTTTTGATTTTTGTACGGGATGATCCTCACCTTTAAAGATGCCAATGCAATAATATCGCACCACGGAAAACATTTTTTTTGTGGTGGGAATATATTGTTTCCATTCTCCTGTGGTAAAAAGCCAGAACACAAAAAAGGCAAACAGAATCAGCCATGTCAGACCCACAAAATTATGCAGGGTGACGGCTGTTTTAAAACCCATCAATGAATAGGTTCCGTGGATTTCAAGACCGGTGATGATCAAAAAAGTCACCATTAAGGCCTGGAGCCAGTGCCAGAGCCGTTCAAACCGGGTATACAGATATATTTTGATGATGTTTTGATTGTTCATTTAGTCCTCCCTGCCGTTCCGGGTAAAGATTCGTCCCATGCCGTGAAGCAAGACGCCGATCAAAGCGCCGATCACTGAAAGCCAACCCATGGTATCCAGGATATTGGATCTGTCTTTTCCAGGAAGATATAATCCTGAAAGATTGGCCAGTCTTGATTTTTCACGAATGTGACAGTCATTGCAGTTTAACGCATTTTCTTTTGGTGCCACCATGTGGGTAATGGGAAATGCCGAGGTGGTTTCTACATAATCAAATTCACCTGAGTATGGAATACCAAGGGTTTTATTGCCCCGGACAATGGCATCATTCATGTCAAAGGTGGTCCAGAATCCATTTTTACCTGAGAGCAGGGGGGCCACCAGTTTTTTGTTGATTTTATCGTAGGGTTGTTTTCCCCTGTGGATTTTAAACGGGAAAATCCGGGCTTCAGGGTCATTTTTGTCTCCCACCGGATGATTGACCTTTACAATTTTGGCCGGATCAATCACATCATCGGCTGTGGTGCTTGTCAAAGACCCATTAAACCAGAAATATTCAGGGACTACATTTTTTTCCCATTTAAATTCGCCTTTGATGGATTTGTAGATTGGCTTGCCAAAAGGCCCTTCTTCAACATAGGGTTTGCCGTCTTTAAGTTTGCCGGCTTTGGACCAGTCCCACCACATCTTGGTCGGGTTGACCCGGGCAAATTCAGGAATATGACAGGCCTGGCAGGACACCACATCAGTATGGTCATTGATTTTTGAATCTGCTTTTTTATGAGGGGTGCTGCTGTGACAGGAAACACAGGTGATTTTAGGGGCCAGATCATCTTCAATCAGACTTTTTCTGGTTTCAACCGCAGGATTGGTGTAAATTCTGCCGGCAATGTTGTGCTCCATTGTGGTGTGACACCGGGTGCAGGAAAAATTTTTTCCGTCAATGCCCATGTGGACATCCAGTTCTCTATTGGGTTTGGTCAAAGAGGTGTCCAGATCTCCATGTTTAACCCCGTCTCCGCCGCCACCCAGAAAATGGCAGTCGCCACAGTTTTTTCGTGTGGGAAGGGTTATGTTTGTCAAAGCCTGTTTGACATCGTTTTGAATCTCCTGGATAATGTCTTTTGTTTCAGGATCATCCTTGTCTTCTGCAAACCCCTTGATATCTGACATGGCTTCTTCAAAATTAAACCCGGATGAATTATGGCAGACCAGGCAGTTAACCTCGCCTTGTGAACCTTTTTTGTTCCAGCCGGGATGACAGGACAAACAGCCTTTGTCTTCCATGGCATTGCCTGAGATACAATAATTATTTACAGAGAACCCGGCTTTGCCATACCGCATGTCATTTTTGTCTCCGGAAGCAAGCCAGGTCCAGTGGATGGATTTATGAAACTGGGTGGCAGCCTCGGAATGGCAGGATATACAGGCCTGGGTAATTTCTTCACCAGATGTAAAATCCTGTTTTAGGGCATCTGTTTTGGCATGATCAACAGTGGTCCAGTGGTCGTTGTTTTTGACCGCCTGTCTGGCCAGCTTTCGCCCCATTGCTTCATCACCTGTGTCGGGTGCGGATGCAACACAAATCCCGTGAAAGCCGGCAATAAATAGGAATAAAACAATTGCAGCAAGGCTGGTTTTTAATAAACACCTGAATTTCATAGGGTTCTCCATAAGTTTGTTCAATAAAGCAAGATTACAGGGGGCAGGGTAATATGCCGCCCCCTGTCAGTTTTATTTGCAGGTCGCAGGCGTTGGCGAATCTGCTGCAAAAGAATAAAAATAAGAATAAATGTCATTTACGTCTTCATCAGAGAGTGCTGCCCAATGGGTCAGGCATCCGAACTCATCAAATTTTTTGTTTTCAAAAATAAGCTTCCATTCTGCTTTTTTCTTGTCTGCCGGACTGATTTTGGGTGTTGCAGATTCAATCTCTCCTGCTTCAGCGCAGGCCTTGCAGACTTTACGATAGGTATATTTACCTTTTCGGTTGTTGCCAGTGGGTCCGTCATCTGCCATGGCCATGGCAAAGGGTAAGAGCACAAACAGAGTTAGGGTTAGTATAATTATTAATTTTTTAGTCATTGTATAGTCTCCTGTGAATAATTTCAATACTTATGGGGTTTTTTTAAGCTTAAATGTGCCATCCGTCATATAGTCAACCTCAGCTTCGACATAATAGACATCTTTAAGCGCTTCTCTTTTTTCCAGGGTCATGTAAAAGGCCTCGCCGCTTCTGGCACCGGTTGAGCAGACATAAACAATGGGTTTGTCCGAAGACAGGTCTTTGATTTTGGGTTCAAGCATTTCCACCGGGATATTGGTGGCGGTTTTAAAATGACCTTTTGCAAATTCGTCAGCATCCCGGACATCAATAAGGGTGATGGAATCGGGATTTTTGGCCATGATTTCTTTGAATCTTTCAAGGTCAATAGACCCTTCAACTTTGCCTGCTTTAACCGCTATTTTTTCACCGGATTCACCAAACTGAGCCATCCAGTCCGGATACCCTTTGTCATAGACCTTTACATTGGTATAGCCCATTTCAAGGGCCTTGACTGCTGACTTATGGCTTAATTTGCATTTAAGGCCGCCGCAGTAAAAAATGAGGGGTGTTGCAGGATCTCTTGGCAGTTTGCCTTTCAGGGCTTCAAAATCTGTAAATGGAATGTTAATGGCACTGGGCACATGACCTTTGTTGTATTTTGCAATCTGGGGACGTGCATCAACAATCATGGCGGTATTGGCAGCAATCTGATCGGAAACATATTCTGCCGTGACTGATCCATAGTTGCCTTTTTGTGCCAGCCAGTCCGGGTATCCTTTGGCATAGACCTTTACATTGATATATCCTAATTTTTCAGCTTTCCGGGCTGATTTATGACTTAGCTTGCATTTTAAACCGCCACAATAATAGACCAGAAGGGCTGTTTTGTCTTTTGGCAGCAAATCGGTTTTTTGATCAAATTCTGTGTCAGGGATACTCACTGAACCTGGTATGTGGCCATTGATATACATGGTTTTATAGGGACGGGCATCGATAAACATGATGTTTTCCGCCATGGGTACGCTTGAGTTGTCTTTTACAAAAGCGGCATCCACAATAGAATGAAACTGCCAGGATGTGTCCTCTGATGCTTTTTCTTCGTCAGCCATGGCCAGGCTGGTGAAAAGTATCAGATATGACAGGATCATCAGGGTTATGGTTTTAAATGGTCTGGTATTCATGGGGGTCTCCTTATTTGGTTAAAAGCTTCTTTTTTTTAAAACAAAGCTATTGTTTGCAATAGTGCATAGAGCAATTCATATGCCATTGGTGTGATTTGATTTTGTTGTTGTTTGTATTATGCTGATTTTAATAGATATTTTTGATTTTATACACAGGGCGTATCATGGTTTTTTATCTGAAACCATTGCACGATTGTTAATGATGTGTTAATTTATCGTTAATAATATTAACAAGCGCTGGAGAATGATTCAGATGAATATTAAAGAGCATTGGCGAAAAATCATTGATGCGGCTCAAGATGGAATCATCCTGGTGGATGAAAGAGGACGATTTGTTGCTGCAAATCAGACTGCCCAGTTGATTACCGGGTATTCGGAAAAACAGTTAAAAGGCCAGTCCTGTCGGATATTAAATTGCACGGGCTGCAAAATTGTGGGCAAAGGCAAAGGAAAAGACTGGTGCAGTTTGTTTTCAGAAGAGTTTGTCCGGGAGAAAAAATGTCTGATCACCAACAGCCGGAATCAAACCATTCCCATTATCAAGAGCGCCACCGTGCTTTATGATGAGAACAACCAGATTGCAGGGGCAGTGGAAACATTAAGAGATATTTCAGAAAATATTCATTATAAAAATGAACTGGCCACCATTAAACGTCTGTATGAGATTGAAGACGGGTTCCATGGAATTATCGGGCGAACGCCGGTCATGCAGAATTTGTATGAACATATTCAGAGTGTGGCTTCTCTGGATACGCCGGTCATGATACTCGGGCCCAGCGGAACAGGAAAAGAGATGGTGGCCAAGGCCCTGCATGAAACCAGCAACAGAGCATCCAGACCCTTTGTTAAAGTCAATTGTGCTGCATTGAGTGAGCATATTCTGGAAAGTGAATTGTTCGGCCATGTCAAAGGCGCGTACACCGGGGCTCAAAGTGATCGGATCGGCCGGTTTGAGGCAGCCCATCTTGGGACCATTTTTTTAGATGAAATCGGTGATATCCCTTTGTCGGTGCAGGTCAAGCTGCTCAGGGTGCTTGAAGATAAAACCATCCAGCGGGTAGGGGATAATCAAACCATTCCCATTGATGCAAGAATTATTACGGCAACCCATAAAAATCTGGAGCAGCTGATTGAACAGGGTAAGTTCAGGGAAGACCTTTTTTTCAGGATCAATGTGTTTCCGCTGATCTGTCCTCCTTTGAGCGACCGTAAAGATGATATAACGCTGTTGATTCAGCATTTTGTCAGTGTTCATGCGGAAAAAACCGGTAAAAATATTTTGGGAATTACGCCTGAAGCCATGCGGTTGATGGTGGCGTATTCCTGGCCCGGCAATATCCGGGAGTTAAGAAATGCAGTTGAATATGCATTTGTTCTTGCCCGGGGTAAAAGTATTGGCCCTGAGCATCTTCCTGAAAAGATTGCCAATGTGCAGAGTCTGGTTAAACATATGGATATTGCCCATTCATCAAGCCATACGATCACAAAGGGCCAGTCAGAAAAACAGGCCCTTTGTGATGCGCTTGAACAGGCAGACGGGAATCAGACCATTGCCGCTAAAATTTTGGGTGTCAGTCGCATCACGGTTTGGAAGCGCATTAAAAAGTACGGGATAACCGTAACCTGATTTGACCGTTACCGGTTACGGATAGAGTTAACTAAAGGTTAACAATGCTTGTAAAAAAAGTTTTTTTTATCTTGTCCAGGTGATCGACACCTTGGGTTAAGCAGATTATAATGCCGGCACTGTTGAATAAAGGATGTTTGCCGGAACAAAAAGTTGTGCTGGCATGTTCATTGCTTTAAAAATTTTAATGATAGCTTATGGCGCAGTAATAAAAAGGTGATAAAGGTGATGATGAGAAAAGAAAACATATTGTTGTTTGTTCTGATCAGTGCGGCTGTCCTTGGCGTGGGGTTGTTCCTTAAATCCAATTCTGCCATGCAGGAAAAAGCACCGGCCCAAGCGATTCAGGCCAATGGGAGCCAGAGCGCACAGGTTCGGGTAACAAACAATACAGGCATTGACTGGCAAGACTATTCTAAAGGATTATCCCTGGCCAAATCCCAGGGGAAACACATTTTTTTATATTTTTATGCTGACTGGTGAACCTATTGCCAGAAATTGAAACTGGTCAGTTTCAAAGATCCTGAAATTATCAAGTATTTAAACACAAATTTTATCAGTATTTCTGTGAATACCGATAAGGACAAAGCCCTTGCAGACAAGTGGAAAATCAAGGGATTGCCATCAATATGGTTTCTTGATTCAGAAGGATCAAAAATCAGCAATGTCCCCGGATATGTGGAAAAGGAACAACTTTTATTGATTTTAAAATATATCCATACCCAAAGTTCCGGAAATATGAGTTTTCGTGATTTTGTAAGACAACAATAATGTTTATGGAATAAAAAAACGCATGGAATCAAAAATATCCCGTAGAACCTTTTTAAAAGAAACGCTCACCGCCGCAGGGGCTGCGGCTTGTTTAACCGAAAGGGCAAATGCACAGCAACCGTTACCGTTACCGGGCCAAAAAAAAGAACCATTGGCCACTTTGATTGATATTGGCAAATGTATTGGATGTGAGGAATGTGTATTTGCCTGCAGGCAGGAAAATCAAGATAGGTTCCCAAAGCCTGAAAAACCCTTTCCCAAAATGTATCCCCCTCGGGTTAAAGTGGAAGACTGGTCTGATAAACAGGATGTTACGGATCGGTTGACCCCTTACAACTGGTTGTTTATCCAGCAGGCAACAGCCACGGTAAACGGTGAAACCATTGATTTAACCATTCCCAGACGCTGTATGCATTGTGAAAATCCGCCCTGTGTCAAACTGTGTCCCTGGGGCGCTGCAAAGCTTGAAGAAAACGGTTTGTCCCGGATAGATCCGGACCTTTGCCTGGGTGGGGCAAAATGTAAAACAGTCTGTCCCTGGGATATCCCCCAGCGCCAGACAGGGGTGGGACTTTATCGTGATCTGCTGCCGGCGTTTGCCGGAAATGGGGTGATGTATAAATGCAATCGGTGTTATGAACGTCTTGAAGCAGGGCAAATTCCAGCCTGTATTGAAGCGTGCCCTGAAAATGTTCAAACCATTGGTCCCAGAAAAGAGATTATCCAGCAGGCCCATGAACTTGCCAGGCAGATGAACGGGTATATTTATGGTGAAAATGAAAATGGCGGGACAAACACAATTTATGTGTCTCCGGTACCGTTTGACCTGTTGAATCAAACCATAGAAACTGGAAATGGCCGCCCCGGGTTTAAGAAAATCAAAGATATGATGGCTGATGGGGCGCTGCTGGCCAGGGCCATGATCATTGCTCCGTTTGCTGCGGTTGCTGCAGTCTTTGGCCGGTATTATCTGGGGAAAAAGGAGAATGATCAATGATCGGCCAATCAAAACGCTCAACATTTTTATATTCAATTACCATTGCATTGCTGATGGTTTCAGGGTTTGGCCAGATGCCGATTTTCAAGCGGTATTACATAGCTGACCTTCCGGGCTTAAGCTGGCTGGCAAAGTTTTATGTCACGCACGTGATTCATTATTCTGCAGCCGTTATGTTGATTTTTCTGGCAGTTTATTTTTTATTGGACAGGGCACTCAATAAACGATCTTCAATCACACTTACGGTTTGGGGGAAGTTCGGCATTGGCAGTTTGTGGGGCTTGATTGTGTCCGGGGCATTCATGGTGATTAAAAATTTGTCCGGCATTTATTTTGCGCACACAGCAATTATTGTCCTTGATATTGTTCACATATGCTTTTGCATGGTGTTGATGGGTATAATTGGGATTACGCTGATAACCAGAAAAAAATGGGTTCGCCTGCATCCGTCAGTCAGGGTGCAGACAGCTTGAATAAACCCTGGCGTATGACTTCTGCAACGATGGGATAAAGGCCACCCCCTAACCCCAGGTTGAATATGGATTTTTGATCAGATTTGAATTGTAATATCTCGGATCATGGGTAACCTCTTTTCCGATCCAGTCCGGTTTTTCAAAAATTTGATCAATATGGTCAAGCTCGATTTCTGCCACAATTAATCCTGTGTTGTCGCCTGAGAACTGATCCACCACCCATTCAAAACCAGCATGGTCAATATGATATCGGATTTTTTCAACAAAGGGCTTTTTACAGAAAAGATCCAACATCTGGCAGGCATCCTGGTAAGGGATGCTGTATTCATACTCTTTTCTGGAAGCGTTCACGGTTTCACCCTTGATGGTCAAAAAGGCATTCTCACCTGACAGGCGCACCCGGACAATCATGTTCAATTGATTCACCATATATCCTTGAGCAATCTTGATCCCATCCGTCATAAGCGTGGTGGGAAGATAGTGTAGCAGGAATTTTTTTTCGATTTCATCAGCCATTGGAAAAGTTTGCTATCATAGTTGAAAATTGTGTTCAGTGTATCGGATTTTTCAGTTTTTTCAAGTTTCTTTTTCCAAAAACCCATAAACACAAGTTGACAAAAAGAATTGTCCTGTCCTATGATTCTGCAATTTTAATTATATAGTAGCTAACCGAAAATCTGTGTTTGGATGAAAACTTGCCCATATGCAAGGCGCAAGCAAAGTTGAAACCGGAGTGTACTGAAGTACATGAGGATGTCAACTTTGTGCAGCAACGCAGCAGATGGGTGAGTTTTCGTTCAAACACTATATAGAGGACCGCATCTATCATGGATAAAAAACAAATCATAGATGGCCTTAAAATATCCATAAACCAGCTTATTCCATGCACTGTCGTTACGGCTTTTACATCTTTGCTTGATGATTTTAATCTGTCGCAATTGGATCGTTCCCTGATAAAAAACGATACCGGTGTAATCTGCATTGATGCAAATTCTATTCTGATCTGGTTTGTTCATATGCTTGAAGAAAAGATTTTTTTTAAGCTTACACGGGACAAGATAAAGTTTTCGCCGGAAGAACAACGAATGATAAAAACCATTCCAAGTTTGTTGCAAAACCTTAAAAATATCCACTCAAAAGAATTTCTGGGGTTTTCTTTGAAATTTTCCAGCCGGATCTCTTTTGGGGATCTTATTGTTGCCAAATTTCTTGAAAAAGAGCCGGCCCATGCGTTGTGGAACACTATCAGTATTATTGCGTCATTACAGGAGTTGACGTTTAAACGATATGAGGAACAAAAATGCACATCTGGATTTATTTATACAGATCATCCCGATGAGTTTATACGACAGATTTGCCAGACCAATTATCGATTCTATGAATTTGAGGAAAAAACAAAACTTGATTATTCATTTTTTGATACACCTGCCAGCTTCAGGTATGTAGATGGACGAAACAGTTATTACCTGATTGATGATGACCGTCAGGTCCAGGGGGTGATTCGTCTGGCCAGGCCCAGTATATTTTCCCTGATAGACCGGATAGGCAATTTACACCTGAATGATATCCTTTATCATATGCCGGGAAACAACTGGATCGCTTTTGTGGGTTTAAAAGATGAAGTTTTTGTTATTCCGGGGAAATATGAACAGTTAAAATGGTCAAAAAATCATTGGTTTCTCAGAGACAGAAGCATTATTTTTAATCTTTTGGAAGCGTTTGATTTTAAAAGCCAATTAATCGAAATATTTGTCAGTATTATTTTTTCCCTTTCCGAATTAAGATTCGGGTCGATTATTTTAATTCCTGATGATGAAAACGAACTTGCGCCGACAATCGGAAAAATTGATCGAACTTCATTTGGGAATATGCTGCGTCAATCCATTCAATCAGCAGGGATTGAAGATCTTATGTCAACTGATTCTCTTTTAGGGATACTGGCATCTGACGGTTTGACCACCATTTCAAAAAAGGGAATGGTTATCAGCTGCGGGGACATTATTGATATCAGCAAAGCTGCGCCTAAAAATATACAGGGGGGAGGCCGAAGCCAGGCTGCAATCGCTTCTTCATACTACGGGCTTTCCATAAAGATATCTCAAGACGGGCCTGTATCCTTTTTTAAAAAAGGGGAATTGTTGATTCAGGTCTGATTTTTCAGTATTTATAATTCTAACAGGCCAGGGATTTTAAAATTATTGACTTGGGGTTTAACTGGTTTTCCAGGGAATTTCCAAAAGGGGGTATTTGAAAATTTCAATCCGCAGCGTGATTATTATCGGATGCATTGGTTTAATCTGGGGCACCTTATTGATCACAGCACCTTTTTCATATTTTTCAACCAAAAAGGTTATGCTGTTGCACACCAGAGATATTATGGAAAATATCTCTGAGCTGACGTTAAAAGAAACTCAGAATTTTTTTTCCGTAGCAAAAGGTGCTGCCAATTTGACCAAACGTCTCATCTCATCAGATGTTGTCAACACGGATCAGGACCATATTGAAAAGCTGGAAAAATATTTTTTTGACCAACTTGCAATCAATTTGCAGTTTGCCGGCATGTATTTTGCCAATCCTGAAGGAGAGTTCTATTTTGTGAACCGGAGTAGTTCACGTGCTCCAGACGGATATCGGACAAAACTTATACAAATTACCCCCCAGGCCCGCCAGGTCAAACTGATCTGGCGGGACAAGGATATGAATATTATCCGGGAAGAAATAGACCCGCATGATTCCTATGACCCCAGGACACGCCCCTGGTTTGAAAAAGCGGTCAAAGAACGGGATGTCATCTGGACAGACCCGTATATATTTTTTACATCCCAGAAACCCGGTATTACCATTGCCGGGCCCATATATGACATCAATGATAAATTATTGGGTATTGTCGGGGTTGATATCGAACTGGAGGCACTATCTGAATTCATCGGTGGTTTAAGGGTCGGAAAAACAGGCATTGCCTTTATGGTTGATCAGGATAGCAACGTGATTGCTTATCCTGATTCTTCCGAGTTGAAATATTTTGATGGACAGGAAAAATCAAAAGCTCGTCTTCCAAAACTTTGGGAGATTTCAAACCCAGTCTGTAAAATGGCATATGATGCCGTAAAGGAAATCAAACAGTCCGATGTGCATTCAATATCCTCCAAAACATCTTTCTTTGCGGCTTTTCATGCAGATCATGAAAAATACTATACCATGTTCACCCCTGTGCAGGAATCCAGGATATCCTGGCTGATTGGTGTTTATATTCCGGAAAATGACTATTTTGGTAAAATTCTTGAGAACCAGAGGCTCAATTTACTGTTTATTCTGATTTTGTCCTGTATTGCCACGGTTATCGGTCTGATCGTGGCCGGCAAAATTGTTAAACCGGTTTATGAGCTTTCTCAACAGGCGATTGATATTACAAACAACAATTATCAGCCCAGGCAGAAGATCAAGACCAGACTGATTGAAATCCAGCATACAGCAGACACTTTTTATGAAATGAGAAATGCAGTTGTTGCCTATAAAAATGAGTTGAAGAAAAAAGAACGGATTCACCGGACGATTACAGATACAGCCAATGAAGCCATTTTGATGATTAATGAACAAGAATTGGTTACCTATTGGAACACGGCAGCCCAGACGATTTTTGGGTATGACAACACCCAGGCCATTGGGAAAAATCTGTTTGATCTTGTTCCGTTCCAAAACAATAGTTCAGCAACAGACCTGATATTGTACACGGTTTTCAAAAATGCGTCAGTCGATCCGATCCAGAAAAACATTGGCTTGTCTATTGTGAATAAAGACGGTCACAAGTTCTGGATTGAGGTCTCCCTTGTGAATATTAAAATTGATCAGCATCATCATACCATTGCAGTAATTCATGATATTTCACAAAGAAAAAAACTGGAAGATGATAAGATCGCTGCCTTAAAACAGCTTCAGCAGGCTCAAAAAATGGAAGCCATCGGCCTGATGGCCGGTGGGGTTGCCCATGATCTGAACAATGTGTTATCCGGGATTATCAGTTATCCGGAACTGCTCTTGATGGAACTGCCTGAAGACAGTCCGTTAAGAGATGTTATTTTGGCGATTAAAGACTCCGGGATGAAAGCGGGTTCTATTGTTGAGGACCTGTTGACCATGGCCAGACGGGGGGTGACAAATACAGCAGTTTTGAATTTAAATGATGTTGTTGATGACTATTTAATGTCTGCTCAATATAAAAACCTTGTTCGCCACCATCCTGATGTGACGGTTCAGGCCAGCCTTGCACCGGATTTGTTCAATATGACGGGGATATCCATCCATCTTAGTAAAACAATCATGAATTTGATGTCCAATGCAGCAGAGGCCATGGACAGTGGCGGCAGTATTTTAATTACAACAGAGAACCGAACCGTTGATGGCCTGATAAACGGCTGTGAAACGATCCGGAAAGGCGATTTTGTTCTATTGACCATACAAGATACCGGGATTGGGATCGATTCCAATGATCTTAAAAGAATATTTGAACCGTTTTATACAACCAAAATTATGGGTAGAAGTGGGACAGGCCTTGGCATGTCTGTGGTTTGGGGAACGGTTCAAGACCATAACGGGTTTATTGATATTAAAAGTTCGCCGGGAAAAGGCACTATATTTGAGCTTTATTTTCCGGCAACACAAGAAAAGATCGCTGCTGAAAAATCATTGATACCCTTGGGCGACTATATTGGTAATGGAGAGTCAATCCTGGTGATTGATGATGTTTCAGAATACCGGGAGATTGCCAAAAATCTGTTAACCGGTTTAAACTATACAGTTAAAACCGTATCCAGTGGAAAAGATGCTGTTCAATATATGCGCACCCACCATGCAGACCTGTTGATTCTGGATATGATCATGGATTCGGGAATGGACAGCCTGGACATTTATCAGCAGATAATAAAACAGCATCCAGGACAAAAAGTCATTATTGCAAGCGGTTTTTCAGATGCTGACAGGGTTAATCAGTTACAGGGGCTGGGTGCAGGCGAATACATAAAAAAGCCTTATACGCTTGAGAAAATCGGACTGGCAATAAAAAAAGAATTGGCAAAGCAAAGTATGCATCCTTGATAAACCAATTGAATTATGATAGGCGCAGATAAAAAAACACAGGCAGGATTTGTTTAAACAGGCACAAACAGGAGCAGGCATGGTGAAAATCGGTATTATTGGCGGATCTGGACTGGATAACCCGGATATGCTGCAGGACCCTGAACAACTTGAAGTGACAACTGAATATGGAGATCCGTCATCCCCGCTGATGTCCGGAACCATAGGCGGAGTCCGGGTTTTAATGCTTGCCCGGCATGGACGAAACCATCAATACAGCCCCACACAGGTGAACAATCGTGCCAACATCAAAGCGCTTAAAAATTCAGGTGCCACCCATATCCTTGCCACCACAGCCTGCGGCAGTCTGCGGCAAAAGATCGACAGAGGACACCTGGTGGTTTTGGATCAATTCATCGATTTTACCCGATTCAGAAAAACCAGTTTTGTCGATTCTTTTGAAAATGGGCCGGTTCATACAGCCATGGCCCATCCATTTGATGATGGGTTGCGGTGTTCTTTATTTGAAAACGCAAAGCAGCTGGGTTTGCAGGTTCATGAAAAAGGATGTGTGGTGACCATTGAAGGCCCCAGGTTTTCCACGGTTGCTGAATCAAAGATGTTTCGATTGTGGGGCGCAGATGTGATCAATATGTCCACTGCACCCGAGGCCATCCTTGCCAATGAAGCCGGCATTCCCTATGCTGCGGTTGCCATGTCAACCGATTATGACTGCTGGAAAGAAGATGAAGCCCCGGTGACATGGGCGCAAATTCTTGAGGTGTTTCATCAGAATGCAGACAATGTCAAACAATTGCTGGTCAAGGTGATTGGGACATTTAAAAAATAACGGCCATGGGCCGCCCTGGTATCTTATCCTGGCCGGCCCGCAACAAAACATGAACAAATTCATAAGCCTGGCAAGTACTTTTATATAACTGCCATGTGGCAGATCTGGTTATTGATTTGTGGTTTGCCACACAATGAGGCATGAAAGTCAACTTTGGTTTGCAAGGACTTTCATATAAAAAAAATAAAGGACACAATCATAAAGGGGAAAAAATGGATTTAAAAAAGATGATCAGAAGTATTCCGGACTGGCCCATAAAAGGCATTATTTTCAGAGATATCACCACATTGATGCAGGACCCTGAAGCGTATCAACAATCTTGTAATATCCTGTATGATCGTTACAAAAACATGGATGTGGACAAGATTGTGGCTATCGATGCCCGGGGATTTGTGTTCGGTGCCGTCCTGGCCTATAAATTGGGAGTCGGCTTTGTTCCTGTAAGGAAAAAAGGCAAACTGCCCTGGAAAACGGTTCAGGAAACCTATAGTCTTGAATATGGGAAAGACACACTTGAAATCCATGAAGATGCCATTCAAGCCGGTGAAAAAATCGTTATCGTGGATGATTTGATCGCCACGGGCGGCACGGTAAGCGCAACCGTCAAACTGGTTGAAAAATTTGGCGGTGAAATTGTTGAGTGCGCCTTTATTGTGGAACTTCCTGATCTTAAAGGACGAGATCAGATCAAAGGCCACAAAGTGTTTGCTATCATGGAGTTTGAGGGCGAATAGGCAACTACCATTTTTTTATTCAATATCTGTTGCTCCTGCAACAGTGACGTTTATTCCAAGACGGAGTCAGTTTGCTCAAAGTGCAACAAAAATCTAATCAGGGGACAGAAATAGAGTCCCCTTTCTTTTTTGATAAATTATTTTTACTCGGTTATTGTCCCGGAAACATGCTGTATAATATAGATTCCCTCTTCAAGGCCAATCTGATTGTTTTCTTTTACCGTCGCACCTGAATGCACCTTGTTGACAGGGGTTTTCCCAGTGTTAATCTGAAGGGTCATGATAGCATCTTCCAAAGTTACCACGCCGTTGCTACTGATGTCGCCGTTGATACGCCAAAGGGTCTTGGTATAGGTGTTCTCAGCGTTTGGAAAGCCGATATATTTGAATTCGACCCATCCGATATTCTCTCCCCATCCTTTCCCGGAAAACACACCTGTGGTGGTGTCGATAGTCACGCCGTACTTTACCATAGAGCAAGAGTTGTCAGTTGTGCAGGAAAAATTGATCCAACCGGCATTTTCACTCCATGCATATCCGGACAGGTTCCCCTTACCGTCATGGATTACTCCGCCAAATGCCGGGTTGAGGTTGATCCAGCCGATGTTTTCTGACCAAATATACCCAGAAAGTTTTCCATCCCCCACAGTCCCCCCTGGTCCAGCCGATGGCGCCAAATTAATCCAGCCGATATTTTCACCATGAGCATATTGGTGACCATCATTTGCAGGGTTAATGTTGCCGGCAAAGGATGACATTGTAAAAACAAGAAAAATAGTTGTTACAGCAAGGAGAACTATTGACAAAATGACATGCTTCATAATGAACCTTTCAAAGGTGTACCCGTCAAATGTTTTTGACAATAAACATTAACATTTCTTTGATCAATCGCTGAATAGACAAAACGATTTCACCGAATGCTCAACTGTCAGCAAATCAATAACGCCTCCAAGAATCTTCAGTTTCAATTCCTTCAGGTTCGTAAGTCCAGATTATTTTTTCATAAGTGACAGATATTTTTTCATAATTGGGGTAAAGTGATTGCGTCTCTACTATAATTGCCTTATTTAATTTAATAGTATAATAATGTTCTTCTTGATTGGCGCCATTTGTACGATAGAACTTGATGGCTACCTCTTTCATCTGTTCACCAGTGCATGTAGCACTGAAAATCAAGGGAGAACTTTTGTCAATATATTTAATGATTGTAACTGGGCCATGGACTCTTTGCCCGGTTGGCAAACCTGTATGCTCATCTCTGGGAATGGTTACCTTATGCTCAAAACCCAAAACCATGATGCTTTTTTCCTTACCCGGCACCGTGCAGTCACCCTCTATAATTCCTTGATTTATTCCTTCCATTGTTGCATAAATTCCTGAGGGTATACCAAAGATAGACGCTGACGGGATCTGTGTAGCAGAGGTGGAAGTCGAACCGATTTTGTCATAAATTTCACTTAATGTGTGCATGGTTGAGCCTGGAGCACTCGATGGATTAAGATCCCCGGCATTGACGTCACCTGAGATCATCATTAACATAAACACGGCAATTCCCACGACTTTTAAACTATTTTCTTTTATCATCCCATCTCCTTTAAACACTTGATTCAGGTTCATTATATTTAATTTTTAGAACACAACCAAAGGCAATAAACCAACCGATCCTTTTTGTTGGAAGAATCGATTTTTCCTTTTCATCACCAACGGCCATGGGCCGCCCTGGTATTTTACCCTGGTCTGCCCACAACAAAACATGAAAGAATTTAGTGAGATTCTCTGTTCTTTCATATAAAAACAGAGCCCCCTGCCTGGATTAGCCCGGATATTTCGGGTTAGGCAGGAGGCTTTATTTACTTGCTGTTTGATTTAATTAAAACATTGCCGTCCGTGATACTGTATTTCCACAATTGAATGTTTGTACCGTCATCAGTGATGTAGACCAGCGCATCTTCCAGCAGGTATGGGGCCACATTCAGTGAGGTATAGGGCACACTGTTCACGATGATGGCATCATTGCCAGTTGCCGGGTTCAAGGCATAAAGAGAGTATTTAGAGGTAGTCATGTTCTGGGTTTTAATGTAAAGAACGTCATTAAAAGAGAACATATTGCGGACGAGGATATTGGGACCGCCAAAGCCATTTACCATAACCGTCCCAGCCGTTGTTCCGTCACTGGTATACAGGTATTGGTTAATGGTCAGATACAGCTTATTGTTACAGGCAATTAAGTTGTCAACAGAACCGGCTGCTGAAAGGGGTATCTGCACTGTCCCGGCCTCTGTGCCGTCCGATTTCCAAAGCTCCTTTTGGGTATGGGTATCAAAAAACAGGGTGTTGTTAACTGCGGTGAGATTGCCGATATCACAGCCATCAACACAGATGGTTTTTAGTTTTTGTGTACCGGCGGTGGTGCCGTCACTTGCCCAGAGACTATCGTTATAGGTCTGGTCGGTTCCCTGGAAGTAGATATGGCTGCCCATGGCCACCATATTGTTTACTTCACCGTTGTCGTCTCCAAAGGGGCTCCATCCATAAATATCGAGCAATCTATCAGTGCCGCCCTCAGTGCCGTTGCTCTTCCAGATAAAACTGTCATTGCTGCCGTCATTTGTAACTGCAGAATAAAATATCCGGTTGTCAAAGACAAAAAGCCTGGAGGATATCTGGTCGAGGCGTGTATCAGCCACCATATCTTTAACCAAATGAGTACCAGCGGCCGTACCGTCACTGGTCCACAAAAGTGTTCCGTCACTGTCCGCCCAGGGATCTGTGTGTCCTTTGAAATAAAGCCTATTGTTTAACGTTGTAAAACTGTCTGCAGAACGTGGCTCTACAGAAAAATGATCTTTAACCAAATGAATACCGTCCTGGGTGACCTTATAGAGCCTTCCATATCCGTTCCACCTGTCTTCACCGGGCGGCACATACCAGAAGCTGTAATAGAAGGCATCCTTGAATTTATAAAATCCACCCAGGTCAAAATAGATCGAACTTTGTGTCCCCTCGTTCACATCGCTCACCATTCGGGTCCCCGCTGGGGTGCCATCGGTGACCCACGGCTCCATGCCGTGATCATGATCGGCAAATGGAACGATAATCGTTGGTACCTCATGGTTTATCCAGAACCATTGTTCCGATGTATAAATGCCATCGGTGACACTGATCAGGATTTTCTGGTTAAGATTAATGCTGGCAATGTCATCTATGGTAATGGTACCGGAACAATGAATGATCCCGTCACTGTCGGTCGCAGCATTTATTTGTGAGATATGGGTTCCGTTGTAACCGTCGGGTGCTGTTACCGTTATTGGGGTAACCGTCATGACCAGTTGGTCTGCCGGCGTGTCCCGGTCTGTTAGGGTGAAAGAAAAGTCGATGACTCCGGCATCATCAATTTCTATTGTTGTATCAAACAAATCACTGCTGATTTGCGGACCTTTATAGGCGGCCCCGTCGTATAAACTCACCAGTTGAAGCTTGTTTCCATATATTCCCAGGACCAGGTCCCGGTCTGTATCGGCAAATTCAAATGTCCATATCCTGTCATTGCTTTTAAAAACATTTGTATCATCTCTGGAAGGGTTCAATGCCGACCGCAGATAACCTGAACAGGTGATACCGTCGGCGCAGTAATAGTTGCCATCGGCATTATATCTCAGTGATTTGGTATTCTGATAAGCAGAACTGTTTCCAAAATAATAATCACCTGTAAATTGTTCAAAATTCAGCTGGTAAATTTTTTGTCCTAACCGCAATACGGATGAAGAGCCCTCAATGGTTGAGACAAGCTGCAGGTCATTGTTGCTGTCATCCATGGAGAGCAGCATTTTAAGCGGAATGAAATCCTTTAGATATATTTCATAGGGCGGTGTGTAAAAAATATCCCGGGAATCCGTCAGTTCCAGCCGATGACTGGCATTGATGGTAAACAATAATATGTTTCTGCCCACTGTTTCGAATAGGCAATCTAAATCGTCGCAGCTGCAATCTTTTTGAACGGTTTCCCAGTTCGGCCACCAGGTATCACCGTCACTGCCGAATACAAGGGTCCGGGTGAGCATGGCCACATGGGATTCATCGATAAATTCGATATTTGTCAAGGGAGCGCCGTTCCCAAAGGAATTGGCCGACAGAAGCGTTATGCTGTCGCCACTGATCTCATATAAATTCAATTTTGGATAGGCTGGGACTGTTTTGTCCGATGCTGTTGCGTAATCTGTCGGCACATAGGGTACCATCAAGCACGTTCGATCTGGTGACAGTGCTGCATTCAAAAGGCTGTAAACCTGGCTGTCCGTTGCATCTTTAACCAGGACGCTGGTTTCAAGGGTCATTTCACCCGCATCGGTATAACTGACAATCATTAACCTGGCGCCCTGATCATGGGATATGGCAAAGAGCAGTCGATTATCCGGAAGAAGCTGGACCAGGGGCAGTTCCTTGACAGTGCTATTGGCATTGCGAAAACCCGTTGCCAGGGAGCGTGATGCGGTCATGGCCTCTTTTATGGGCAATAAGTCTCCTGAGAAATCATTCACATTATATGTAAACCGTCTTGTTAAATAATAGGGGTCAACGCCATAGCCGACAATCGTGGCCGACAGCAATTGATCAAAACTGCTGCCCACAATGGCTTGGCCCTGGAATACGTCAAAAATACGGTTATACCCAGTGATATCGATTTCACTGACCGCTTTCATCTCCATGGAAGCGGTATCCTGACCAGCTCCCATAACACCGACATCAAGGGAGGTATCCACCACCGGATGCGTGATGCTGATATCACCCATTGTCAGCTTAATGGTCATGGAAACAAGGGCACTGGGCCTTCTGTTGAGATTATGTGTTTTCTGACGTTCAAAATCATCACTGAGGGGGTTTTCCAGGGAGAGCTGGTTGCTTGAATTGTAGATCGGATATTCACTGATCGTAAGTTCGTAGTCACTTCCCCCTAAGAACGTCCATTTAAATTTGGCATTCTGGTTAAATATTTCTTCAAGTTTAATGGTCTGGCTGAAGACACCTATCATATCATCATCTTCGACATTTAAGCCATCATCTTCCATGACAGACAATTCTATATAGATGGCAGCCGTATTATACCCGCCACCTGAATACAGAACGGTATCGGGTGTCTCCAGTGTCTGGCCGTCCTTCACATCGTTAAAGCGCAGGTGATTCCATGGGTGGTCGCTGTCATTGATATCTTCACTATCTGTAAACAGGGTCTGTAATTGTTCCCCCACCCTGGGTTTGTCACTGATAACGCCGACAAAGGGAAATAAACGGATTTCCGCCTTATCGTCTTCTTCATAATTGGATAAAATTTTAACCCGATCGAGGATAACGGATATGCTGGAAACCGGAACAGAACTGACACGTTCAAATTCCACTTCAGCCCGGGTTTTTTTATCGGTACCCAGCAAATAGCTGGCACTTGATTTTAAAACATTATTTCCATTTCCGGCAGAGCCTGTATTCGTATATCCTGCCAGCAGGCTGTCGAGATCATCAAACAGGTCCTTTCCCTGATTCAGCGCATCGATATTGCTGCTTGTTTTCATCAGATTTTTTGCCCCTTCAATATCGCCGGCTTTGATCTTTTCAACAATATCTTCAGCCTCTGCCATAAGAAGAGCAGCATTAGCGGCAGTCGAAGTCCCACCGATAATTTTATACACATCTGCAGCCGTTCCCAACTGTTCATAATCAAGATTTAAAACCGAATCAGCATTTTGTGCAAACTGCAGCCCTGAACTTGAGAGATTTGCACAATTACAGGCAATCTGTGCATAATTTAATTTTTGACCATAGGTATCCATTTGGGTATTCTGTTCAGGAACACCGGACATGAAAAATTTAAATGCGTCCTGACCATGCAGGCCATAGAACGGATCACTGCTGGAATAGCGATTAATGCTGGCCCTGGCACTGCCTAAGGGGTCATCTTCAGCTGCCAATTCCACATCATGAAGATCATCCACCAGATCAACGCTATCACATATCAGGCCGACAAAATTGCCCGTCACAACATTGAAGGTCTGGCTGGCCAGATAACTTAAAAAGGCCCAGTTTGAAGCATTGATATTGTATACATCCTGATCGCTTGCCGTGTAATCAAAGGTGATGGGCAAGGTGCTTTCTTTGAGTCGGTCCAGGGGAACACCAAATATGGGCCGATGGGTCTGTATAATCACGGGTATGCGGGGATAATTCCCCGCTATGGCAGAGGCAAAACACTCTGTATCTCCGGTTGCACAACTTGTAAATTCATGTGTTTTATAGGGCAACCCATCATAGGGAAACTGGGCTGTATCCACCTGAACAGTCCGGTCTTTCCAGTTTTGATACAAGTCATAGTAATTGGATAATAAATTTAAATATTCGACATCCTGATACTGGCGCTGCATATCCTTTGAAAAATCATTCATGACCACCCGAGCCTTGAACGCATCGGAGATCGGTTCCGGCATATTATAAGGTCCCAGTTCTCCCCGGACACATTCTGCTTCATCACCATTTTCATCGCGGCACTGGTATATTTCCGGGTTATTTTGATAATCAAGGGTATGAACACTCTCATAGATTTCCTGGCGGCGCAGAAATTCGGCTCTGAAACTGAAACAACTGCCGCCGGGTTCAAACTCAGAACCGGTTTTTTCCGAATTTTTCCAGCATTGCCAGAGGGCAATGGTATCATTGATTTCATCTTCGCTCTTGATGATGTCATCGATATAGGATGGAATAATGAGTTTGGGTGCCATATTGGTATTCAGGTCAATGGTCACTTCACCTTCATCAAAAGTGTCGTCTTCACCCTGGGTTTTTAGAGAAATATTTAAAAGCGTACCAAGCATGAATTCTTTGGTTTGAACCTGTGGATCAGTATTGATGAGTATTGTCAAATCGAGTGTTTTTTCATTGTTAAAATTAATTTCTGTGGGTGCCAGACCCTTTATCTGGTTTGAAACGATGGAAATGCTGCCACTCGGCAATATATCCAACCGCCAGATACCCGAATCCCTGTCAAATTTTTCGGGGATCGCATTTTCAGTGCCTGAATAGACAGTGCCGGATGGGGAATAAAGGACAAAATTCAACGATGCAAGGGCTGTATCATTTTTATTCAGATCAAAGGTTACCGTCAAATCAGCCAGCTTGGAGTTGAGGGTGCTGAAAGTATATGATTTTGCATTAAACATGGTGTTTGAATTAAAAAGTTCTGCTGCCGGGCCATTGCTCAAGAATTCCATGCCGTCTGCAATAACATGGTTTGTCAACCGCACCGGTTTTATCATATCAACCAGCGTGATACTGTATGAGGCACTGGCACCCACAAATCGATAGGGTAGACAACGGTTGCTGTTCGTAATGGGCAGATAATAAACCAGGGTGTCTGTTGCATCACCAGAACTCAGCGTCAGGCCGGCACTGTCAATGATGGTGGCCTGCCGACTTGCCACAATAACGGCGATGCCGGTTTCAGGGAAAGAAACAAGGACATCGTTTCCATCCGATTGGACCAATGCCGTCTCAATGGGCGCCAAGGGGCTGGCAATCTGCATGGGCAGATTGGGCAATCTTGAAATAGAACAGATATCTCCACCAGAAGGAACTTCGCCAATACCACCGCTTTGCCTTAGTTCATCTATGGCATTGATCAGTGCATAGCCTATCGGTGTTGCATCTGCCAGGGGGGTAGACACACCCAGGGTCGTGGTTTTATGAGTCGTTGCAAGAATCGTATTCCGGGCCGTAATATTTTGAAACTGCTGATCAAGATTTCCGAAATTGTTGATGATGTTTACCCGGCGAAACGCATTTTGCAAGGCAAGAAATTCTTCCAGACCCAGGGCGGTCTGGCCGCTTAATTTTAATTTCCGGTTTAAATTTTTTAATTTTTGCTGATTCAGTATGGCCAGCGCATTCTCGGTTGCCTGAATGGGAAAAATATCAGGATCAGGGAGTTGAACAAATTGTTCCACCGCAACAGGGTCGTACTGCAGTTGTTTCAATTTATCAACCACCTCGGTTTTAAGGCCTTCATCAAGGAGTTTTTTGTACTCGATGTTTCGATTGTTTTCTTTGAGCAGTTTAATAATTTTTTCGGTGGATATATCTGGATCTGCATTGCTTATTTCTATCATTAAAGCAAGCGCCCCTTTTCTGGAAATTTTTTCTTTCAGTTTATCGATGGTGGTGATTCTGGTTGCGGTAAAGACACCTTCCGTATCCTTGAGGGGAACAGGTGGTACACCACACAAAATTTTTAATATGTAGGCCGCTTCATTGATGCCGGTCTGCCCGTCTCCGTCAATGTCTATAAGATCGCTGTCTTCCATTCCCGCACCGGCTTTGAGCGCATATACGCCTTCAGAAAGGCCGGTTTTACCGTCCTTGTCTATATCAATAAAGGCAAAAGCATTAGAAGCTGCAAAAATACCGGCGTAACCACAAATAAAAATTAAGGCGGCACAAGGTAAAAGGAACTTGTTAAATATTACTGGTTTTGAAAAAAACATCCATTACTCCTGGTAAAATAGTTTTTAAAGAGGGGGTTATAATTAATTAAAAGGATCAAAAGATATGGGTTTGGGTGTGTCGGTTATTCCTTTAATATTGTGCCGTTGAAATCTGTTTATTCTTTTTTTTACAGATAATTACAATTAAATGGCCTCATTAGAGGGTGTGGAAAATAAAAAAACATCTCTTCAGTTTAAGCGCCATCCTCTTGCGGCTATTGCGTCAAAACTAACAGATAATCAATCGGTTGTCCACCCAACGCCCGGTATCCTGTTAATCGGATAACGCTTATGATTCCGGTCGGGGCAACGCTATGAATTCATCAAAACCAAGGGTCCAGTCTTCAACAAAAGCTTGGTCCCAGGAAATGAGTTCAAGTTCATGGCTGCTTTTGGGGCCCAACCGTTTTAATGGGTCAGGCAGCTTTTCAAGAATGTTAATCAAAGCAATGGTCGAGAAAAATATTATTTTTGCAAAGGGATATCCCATTTTTTCATGTATTTCCACACAGCTGTTCTGCTTTTTTGAATTCGTCGACCCACTTCTGCCTTGTTCCAACTGCATGCTTCCAATAATTGCAAAAGATCGTCTTTTGTAACTGTTGCTGTTTTATCAGGTTTATAAGAACTGGCTTGAATTAAGGGCTTGATATGGGAAGCGCCATCTAAAGAATGATGGGGTTCCCTTATTTCCACTGGCAGATCCTTGAGTTTAATCCGGTCTGAATTACAGATAACAAAAGCATGTTCAACAGCATTCTCAAGCTCCCTGATATTACCGGGCCACCGGTATTCCATGAGTTGTTTCATTGCCTGTGGATCGATACCCTGTATGGATTTATTTTCTCTTTTATTCCCTTTTTTAATAAAATGAGAGATAAGGATTGGAATGTCTTCACGGCGGTTTCTTAAGGGCGGCACCATAATGGGGAAAACTTTTAACCGGTAAAAAAGATCTTCCCGGAATTTTCCCTGTTGAGTGAGTTCATAAAGATTCTGGTGGGTTGCTGCAATGATCCGGATATCAATTTTTCTTTTCCGGTTGTCCCCAACCCTTTCAATTTCTCTTTCCTGAAGAACTCTTAAGAGTTTGATCTGTATATAGGGGGTCAATTCTCCAATCTCATCCAGAAAAACAGTCCCCCCGTCTGCTTCTTCAAACCGGCCCTTGCGGTCTTTGTGGGCTCCGGTAAAAGCGCCTTTGACATGACCGAAAAGTTCGCTTTCAAGCAATGTCTCGGAAAGAGCGGAACAGTTTACAGTGATCAAGGGTCTTGAATCACTTGCCCCATTATAGTGAATGGCGCCTGCAACCATTTCCTTTCCGGTCCCGCTTTCACCCTGGATTAATATATTGGCCCGACTGTTGGCAGCTGCCTGTATGGCATCAAATACATTTTGCATGGCAGCGCTTTTGCCAATGATATTTCCTATCCGGTAATTGTTTTTAAGCTTTCTTTGAGCGTCTTCAGCGGTTTTTTTGATTTTTTTTAATTCGGTCAGGTCGATTATGGTTTCAACGATTCCAAGGATCTGACCATTCTCATCCCGGGCAAGCCGGGCATTTTTGATCACGGGAATATCATATCCTTCCTTATGCCGGATAAAACATTCTTTTGCCTCGGTTCTCCCGTGCTGAATCACACCGCATTTGTTAATATCAGCAGGACACATTTTCCCAAAACATTTGCTGCACTCAATAAGGGTGCAGGTATTGCCGACAGCTTCCTGGGCAGAATAACCGCTGATTTTTTCCATGGATCTGTTCCAGGAGGTAATAATCCCCTGATCATCCAGAGTAAAAAGACCCTCTGCCATGGTGTCGAGAATCTGGTTTAAAAAATTAACGTTCCATAATTGATGAGTTTCCATTTTTATCCTTACACTATACACAAAGGGCCCAATCCATCGAATTGGTAACGTTACCGTTACGGTAAGTGCGTTGAAAAATTTTGTTCATTATGGCTTCTTCTTCAGTGGTTTGGGTTGATTTTTTTTATTGCCGGTCACCTGACAGGCATCTTTCATTCAAGTCGATATCCCCATTTTAGGAAGGATAACCACCTGCAACAGGATATAAATCCCAACAAATATCAGAACATAAATCATCTCATTCATAAAACCTTCCAGACTATTGGTTAACAGTAAAATTACCAAACATGCAATCTTGCAATTGATAAAAGCAAGGGTTGTGCCATCACTATATGTTTTTTGTTCAATAAAGTATATATGATCAGTATTTATTAAAAAAATATGATTTTAAACAATGGATGGGAAAAAAGTTGCATGATTAGCGTAACCTTTTTAAAGAGGTAACGTTACCTGTTCAAAATGATGATCTTGATTTGTTTGGAAGTTCAAGTGATGGATATTATTTTAATCAATAATTTTAATATATTACATTGGTTTTAAATCATGGAAATTTATATATGGCATGGTTTTTGACTATATCAATTTCAATGGTATCATTTTATAACATCATTTATGGGGGTTAACTAAAAATGGACATGGATCAATTTATAGAAACTATCGGAAAGGGAGTCACGCTTGTGGATTTCAATGCAAGCTGGTGCGCTCCCTGTAAAGCGCAGGAACCAGTCATTAAAAAGCTGGCAGGCATGTATCAAAACCGGGCCGCTATCATTGAGATCAATATTGATAACGATGGAACACTGGCTACAAAATACGGGGTTCAAAGCATTCCCACATTGATTATTTTTAAAGATGGCAAAGAGATCAAACGATTTGTCGGGCTTCAATCCGAAGCAACCATCACAACAAGCCTGGACCATGCATTGTAGAAATTGGATTATTGGAGAAACGGAGGCTTAAAATGGGCAAATGTATCAATCATCCTGATCGCGAAACCAGTTATATCTGTTTGAAGCACAATATTTATCTATGTGAGGCGTGTCTGGAATGCCGTGATCCTGATATCTATTGCAAGTTCAGGCCTTCTTGCCCGATTCATTTTATTTCAAAAAAAGGCTTTAAAGAATCTGATGCGAAACTGCCCCAAAAAGAAATTCATGTGGTTTTTGAACCTGGGAATAAACAAATAAATGTTCCAGAGGGAACAAATCTTCTTGAAGCTTCACAAAAAGCAGATATTTACATCAACGCATCCTGCAATGGAAAAGGGTCATGCGGAAAATGTAAACTGATCATACAGACGGGTAAGGTTAAAAGTGAAAAAACCTCATTGCTCAGTGACAGGGAAAGAGAAAAAGGATATGTTCTGGCCTGTCAATCAACTATTCATGGAGATATCCATGTCAGAATACCGGAAGAAACCATTGAAAAGAAATTGAAAGCCGCAGGAATGGGAGAGGCTGCCACCCAAAAACTGTCAGGCCTTGTGGAAAAAATAGACCCTGTTGTGGAAAGAATCCCTTTGCAGCTTGATTTGCCGACACTTGAGGATACGGTCAGCGATCTTGACAGACTGACCCGGCAGCTTAAAAAAAATGGATTTGATACATCCAAAATGAGCACCAATATCCGGGTTATGCGTCAACTGGCTGAATCTGTCAGGAATAATGATTTTAAAGTTGTGGCTTCTGTTTTATGGAAAAAATGTTCATCTGAAATTGTTGATGTTTCACCTGCCCGGCAGATGAAACAATCTCTTGGAATGGCCATTGATTTAGGAACAACCTCTATTGTTGTGTATCTTGTGGATATGGCAAACGGGGCCGTGCTGAGTGCTGCATCTGATCACAACAGCCAGGCGGCATGCGGTGATGATGTAATCAATCGAATCGTATGTTCTGAAAAGGAAGGGGTTCAAAAACTGCAAAAAATGGCTGTTTCAACAATCAACAATCTGACAAGGCAAGCCCTTGATTCAATTGAGGCAGACCATAAACAGATCGAAAATATTGTGATCTCCGGTAATACCATCATGACCCATCTGGTATTGGGAATTGAGGCCAGATATATCAGAAGAGAACCCTATATCCCGACGGTTTCTGAGTTCCCTGTTTTGAAGGCTGGAGAAATCGGGTTAAAAGCAGCAAGCTATGCCGGTGTTTTTGTCATGCCAGGGCCTGCCAGTTATGTGGGGGGTGACATTGTAGCCGGTGTTCTGTATACAGGATTTAACCAGTTTGAAAACCTTACCCTTTTTATTGATATTGGCACCAATGGGGAAATTGTCCTGGGGAACAATGAATTTCTTATTACTGCAGCCTGCTCTGCAGGCCCTGCGTTTGAAGGCGGGGGTATCCGGTGGGGCATGCGTGCAGAAGAGGGCGCCATTGAAAAAATCACCCTTGACCCTGTCACCTTTGAACCAACCTATTCAACTGTTGACAACAAACCGGCAAGAGGGATCTGCGGATCAGGCATGATTGATTTGTTGTCTGAAATGCTTTTGAAAAAAGCCATTGGTCAGGATGGTAAATTCAAAATTGAAACAGATCATCCGCGATTTATCCTGTTCAATGACGAACCTGCGTATATTCTTGAATTTGCAGCCAATATCGGGTCAGAAGAAGATATTATTTTTACCCAGTCCGATATCAAGAGTCTGATCCTGAGCAAGGCTGCCATTTATGCCGGGTTCAATATTCTTCTGGAACAGGTTGGGATGGATTTTTCCATGATTCAGCAGATGATTATTACCGGCGGGTTCGGGCAGTTCCTTGATGTTGAAAAAGCCATCACCATTGGATTGCTGCCGGATATTGAACGGGAAAAATTTAAATATATGGGAAACAGCTCCATTGCCGGTGCATATATGGCGCTTCTTTCCAATACCCATCGAAGTCAGGCAGTCGCCATTTCAAATGCCATGACGTATCTTGATTTTTCAACAAACACTTCGTTTATGGAAGAATTTACACGGGCCCAGTTCCTTCCCCATACAGACGGGAATCTGTTTCCAAGTGTCAAGATAATGAACTCAAATCAATAGTGGAGTAATTTATGTGGAAAATTCTTGGTAAAATAACAAAAAACCTGACCCTGGCAATTCCTGTAATGATGATATCAGGATTTGTGTTCGGGATCATCTTTAATGCAGCATTTCTAAAGGGGTTTATCATTCCCTTTACATTTCTAATGGTCTATCCCATGATGGTTAATCTAAATATTCAAAAAGTGTTTGAAGGTGGTGATCTGAAAACACAAGTGTTAACCCAGGTCATTAACTTTGGTATTATTCCTTTTCTTGCATATTTCATCGGGCTGATGTTTTTTAAAAATGATCCCTATATGGCCCTGGGGCTTTTATTGGCAGGGC
Organism: Pseudomonadota bacterium; assembly: GCA_043827005.1. Lineage (GTDB taxonomy): Bacteria > Desulfobacterota > Desulfobacteria > Desulfobacterales > Desulfobacteraceae > Desulfobacula. The sequence goes on from JBDRPM010000086.1 coordinate 70,961, forward strand.
TGGTTCCCACAAGCGGCATGACCATATCCTGGACCGGTTTTGCCAGGGGGAATCTTGAAGCAGCCGTAAAAATGACTGTCATCGGGCTTACTTTGGGTTCTATTGCAACTCCCTTTTATGTAAAATTTTTTATGGGTACCACCATTGAAATAAATTTTTTAAAGGTCATGCAGCAAATTGTTATCATCGTTTTTGTACCCATGATTGCAGGATTTTTTACCCGCAAATTTTTGGTTAAAAAATATGGGCTTAAAGGATTTAAGCAAAATGTTGGCCCTAAATTTCCAGCACTCTCAACTTTGGGCGTCGTCGGGATCGTATTTATAGCCATGGCTTTAAAGGCAAAGGGGATTGCAGCCGCCCCTGGGATGCTTGTATATATTCTTGTTCCGCTGGTTATGATTTATACATTTAACTTTGCCTTGAGCAGTTTGATCGGCAAGCTGTTCTTGCCAAGAGGGGATGCCATTGCATTGGTATATGGGTCTGTCATGAGGAATTTATCCATTGCCCTGGCCATTGCGATCAATGCATTTGGTAAAGAAGGTGCCAGCGCGGCACTGGTTGTTGCTATTGCTTATATTATTCAGGTGCAGTCTGCAGCATGGTATGTAAAGTTTACAGACAAAATTTTTGGCCTGCCGGAGTTAGAAGAAAGTTTGCTTACAGGTTTTTCTGCCCCTCCTGTTAAAGAAGAAAGCCCTGCAAAAGAAGTTGTCTCAATGGTCGCAGATATTCAAAAAATATTGTTTGCCACTGATATTTCCCAGGCTGCAAAATTTGCTGCACGATACGCATGCAGCATTGGCAATAAATACAATGCAAAAGTATGGGCCATCCATGTGGTTCCTGATATTCTGGAGTCTTATTCATCTGGAGCCGGCATCAATATTTCAGACCATATGGACAAAAGCCAAAAAAATGAATTTAATAAAAAGGCCATTCTTGATGCAAAATTGATTGTACAAGAAAGGATACGCCTGACATCCAAAAAAGTTTTGGAAGAAATTGAATTCTGTCCTTTTGATGAACAGAATATCATCATTAAAACTGGTGATCCTGTTGTTGAAATTATAAAAACAGCAGAAGAGGATGGTTTTGATCTGATTATCATGGGAACCCACGGGCATGGAGAATTTGAGGAGATGATACTGGGCAGCACGGCCAGCGGCGTTATTCTTAAATCCAGAGTGCCTGTGCTTGTGGCACGGCCATCATAGAAGAATTGTGCGAATGTAATATTTTATAAATCGTTTTATAATAAAAAGCTTAATAAAACAGGGACAAAGAAAATAATTTTCTTTGTCCCTGTTTTATTTTGGTCATTTGATCATAATTTTTCTTGACAATCATTCTTTCCCTCTTTATAGTTATAGTCAAATGACCAAAATAAAATATATTAATTTTTCATAACAGGTGATTGCACTTAATTTAAAAAAAAGGAAACAACATGCCTCGACCCAAACGATTAAGATGTATCAGTTCCCACCCGGTCATCAAAGAATTTCAGCCTGTCGGTGTTGAAGAAAAAGGCGTAATTTCGCTATCGCTTGAGGAGTTTGAGGCGATTCGCATTATTGATTTTCAAGGACTGGATCAGAGCCAGGCAGCAGAAATCATGAATGTATCCCGTCAAACCTTTGGAAGGATTTTGAGAGCTGCACGGTATAACGTATCAAACGCTCTTGTGAATGCATATCGTCTTAAGATAGAAGGCGGTTGCTATACGATGCATGGCAATGATCAGGGACACGGACGTCATGGCCATGGCAGAGGAAATGGAAGACATGGTTTTGGAATGGGTCGTGGCAGAAATAACAGAGCAATTATAAAGGAGGACAATAATGAATAATATGAACACACAAAATCAAGACAAAGGAAACCAGCAAGGCCAAAAAAATGGCCAGAGAAATGGTTCCGGAAAGGGTTGCGGAAACAAAGGTTGTGGTCAGGGAACCGGACAGGGCCAGGGAACTGGTCAAGGTGCTGGCCAGGGCCGTGGAACCGGACAAGGTCGCAGTAAGGGCCAGGGTTGTGGTAGAAAATAATAATTCCATAGTGGTATTTATCTGAATACCATTTAATAAATAAAAGGAGGATATATCATGCCAGGATTTAATCAAAGAGGTCCCATGAATGAAGGACCCATGACTGGAAGAGGGAGAGGCGTCTGCACCGGAAACATGACATTGAATCAGGGATCTGCACAAGCAGGCTTTCCAATGAGAATGGGCAGAGGCCTTGGCCGTCGAGGCTGTCAAGCGCCCGGATGGCAGGGCGGTCAAGGCGGAGGCAGGGGGTATGGCCCCTGGGCTGGTCCTGCGCCAGTGGCTTCATCCCAGGCGATCCTGCAGGCCAGAGCGGACAGGTTGGAAGCCGAACTTGCAGATATTAAAAATCAATTGAACAATCAGGCTGAATCCGGGGAATAATCATATCTTCCGGAAGGATTAACCCGGAAATATTCGGGTTAAGCGGCACTGGATATGGGAATACCATTTCAGTGCCGCTTAATTCATTAAAGTTTTGATATGATTTGCTTTAAGGCAGCCAGATCTTTTTCATCCGGATGCCCAACAGCTTTGTCTGCATCACCAAGCCATACTGGAGGCTCAGGTTTTTGTTTTACTTTTTCAAGAACTTTTGGATTGACCTCCCCCTGGCAGTTGAAAATACCTGCAATGTTGCAGTCATTGGTTAAGCCAGCCGCATGATCCATGGCGGATTTGGCATGGGCCGAGTCTTTTGCGGCGCCATGGGTGGCAAAAAGGAATATGCGGGATGGCTTTGAGCATGTTGACAGATATGCCATGGCTTTTGGGTCTGGTTTTCCTCCCTGGAGCCAGAACCCGATAAACACCAGGTCATAACCGGCGGCAGGGGGCGCTTCATCAATGGACACCAGCTCTTTTTCGCCTTTTAATTCATCATATATGGTTTTGGCAAGCTTGAGTGTGTTGCCGGTCTGACTGGAGTAGGTAATTAATGATTTCATTTTTCTCCTTATATATTAATCCTTTAATTGAAATTTTAAGATTACAGATTTTTCCTTTCAAACCAGGAAAATAAAGCCAGGACAGCTGCCCAGAATATTGGAATAATGATCCAATGAGATATTCCCAGAGCCTCGGGCAACCCGATTTTCCCAAAATCTTTCCAGGTCATGACACTTGATTTGAAGAACGGATAAAGTTCTGCATAAAACGCTGCGCCAGCCACCATGCCGATAATGGCAAACACCGCATGCCAGCGGCCTTCACCCAGAGCGCCAAGGGATGTGCCCGGGCAGAATCCCATGATGGCCCACCCAATACCGAATAAAGAGCCACCTAACATAACAGCACCGACATTCATGGACTTGTGACTCAATTTAATGATATCCAGGTCTGAAAGGATGTATATGCCCACCATTCCCACGAGGATGGCTGACAGCATGAATTTAAATATGGTCATATCTTTGAGCAGCATGGCGCCGATCTGCTTTTCAAAGCGAAGAACCCGGCCTTTTTGCAATAAGAATCCAAAGCCTATTCCGGTGAATAGCCCTAACCAGAGTGCTGTGTTCATTATGACCTCCTTGTATAAACGATTCCGGCCACAATAACCCCCAGGCCGAAAAACAGGATCAATGCCACAAAGGCGCTCACTGACAATTGCATCATGCCGCTGAGGCCATGCCCGCTGGGGCAGCCACTGGCTAAGCGGGCTCCCACCATGGCGATGACCCCGCCTATGAAGGCCATGATTGCCCGTTTTCCGATTGATGGGCCGAATTGCTCTTTCCATATGGGTGGAACGCTTTCCAGTTTGAAACTTTTGTCCATAAGGGAAGAAATCAGAGCCCCTATAAAAATTCCAATGACCACCATAAATTGCCAGTCAACCACCATCTTTGTTTTTGTATAATATGCATTTGCTGTGACGTGATCAGCCCAAACGGTTTGCTCGAGCAGGCCAGCTGCACGGACAAAGGTAGTGGAGGCTCCTAAATAAGTACTTTTTCCCATCAACTGGGTGGTTAAAAGAACCGAAACAATGGCCAGAAGACCAACAAGTGCGCCGGCAAAATAAGGACTCCAACTGCCATCATCTGTTTTGAATTTCATTTTATCCTCCTGTGGGTCTGTAAAGCAGATGCCTGGTACGCCGGGAATCGGGCTGTCAGGCATCTGCAGATTGAACTAATTAATTGTTTTCCTTATATCCCATGGGCAATTTTTTAAATCTGCCACCGTGAATAATGGGGTCACCCTTATATCCCAATGCTTTGAAATTAATATAATCGGTTTTTTCAATCAAATGTTCAACATCCCTTCCTTGAGACTTCATAAAGGAAAAATCCGTCCCCTTATGGGCAATCTTTTTGAAATCAATGTTTCGATTATCCTGGTGACACCGGTTGCAGGTCTGGTCTCCTTTAAGGCTGTCATGGCATTGCACACAGGACAGGGCCATGTTGGCCGGCATGACTTCATGCTCAAGACGCCAGTACATCCAGGTTTCCTTCCATTTATAAGCCCCGCTGTAATGCAGACCCACAGCTTCCATACCATCCTGAAACGCTTTTTCCCAATCCAGGTTTTTCCAATAGGCGGTTGTATCCTCTTTATCCCGGGGGAAAAGGTGGGGAATTAAAAAATAATCATTCTCAGCATCAATGGGTTGGATTGCTTTCATGATTTTGAACGGGGTGATTTTAGAGCCCGGATCCTTGATTGATCCGACAGGCTCGGTCAGGTTAATGACGTTGGTATTGGGATTAACCTTATCACCGATCAATACCCGGTTCATGTATCCTGAACTCCAGGCATAATCCGGGACAGCTGATTCTTCCCATTTAAATTCACCCTTCATCCAGTTATAGTCTGGTTGTCCGTATTGATCCTTTTTGGGCTTGCGGTTTTTATCGCCTGCCTTGGACCAGTCCCACCAGGTTTTGGTGGGTTTGCATTTGGCAAACACGGGGGAATGACAGACATTGCAATCAAGGGTTTTGGAGTGAGCGTTTAAATGGTGATCTAAAACACTATCATTATAATGGGGTTTTTCTGAATGGCATTGGGTACAGGTGACTGTACCTTCAGCCACCGGGACAGAGGAACTGCGGCCTGAAATTTTATGATTTCTGGTTTTATGACATTCAGTACAGGAAAAATCATATCCGCCCATGTGAACATCACAGTTTCGATCCGGCTGGAGAAGCTGCCGCGACATGTCTGCATGTTTTATGGCATCCCCGCCGCCACCGTTAAAATGGCAGGAACCGCAGGTTGCCCGGCTTGAATGTCCGACATTCTGGGCCACCAGTTTCAAGTTAACCTTCTTATCCGGCATTCCCGCTCCCGGAGGGGCTTTTTCATATGTGCCGGTTGTATCATGGCACACCAGGCAATCCATTTTCGTTTTATCTGTAAAATCAAAAGATCCATCTTTCCATCCGTATCCTGCATGACAGCTTGTGCAACGAGCCTCGTTGCTGATGGGACTAATTCAGAAATTGTTCAGGGCTGTGGAGCCCTTGCCATGCATGATGTCCTTTCTATGTCCGGTGGTATAGGGAGAAGGCCCTTTCCAGAGCCAGTGAGCCGTTGTCAGCATATCCTCGGCCTGGGTATCATGGCATCGCAGGCATTCTGCGGTTACCTGGAACGGGTCGGCATTATCCGGCAGGGTCACCAGTTCCTTGTGATTCGGCACGTTCTGTAGATGGCAGCCTTTACAATCGGTGGGGCCCTTGCCCTGAATCTTATGACATTCCATGCACTGTTGATGATAAGCCGCTTTCAGACCGATTCGTTCCGGGTGATCCGGATTAAAGGAATCCTGATGGCAGGCCGAGCACCGGGTGGTTTCCAGGGCTTGTTCATCCTTTGGCCTGTAATGGTGGCAGACACTGCAATCTTTGGTCAGGGCGGCATGTCGTTTATGGGCAAACCGGACCGGTTCATAGAGGTCTTCTCTTTGTTTAATCATGGGGTTGTCTAAAACAAAATAGACATCTGTTACATCTTTGATGGAGATATCTGCTTCTATCAGGCTGGTTCTCCTCTTGATTAGAAACTCATCTTTATAGTCTGTTACAAAGGGAACCAACTCTTTGGCTCTTTGTTTTGCCTTTTCCTGATCCGGGGCCTTCCATGCATTGGCCGGGCACAGGGAAGCCATAAAGATCAGGAAACTGATCAAGAAGATCAATTTTTTTATCATGACGATACCTCCTTTGATTCCTGCAAAACCGGCAAATAGGTCACAGCAAATCGATATATGAACATCAGTGTGGCAATGAGCCCAAGGGTGACCAGAATTTCTCCAGGTGCCGGAAAATAGATATTTTCCGCCAGTGGTGGCTTATAACCCACAATAAATACATTGATCCGGTTCAGCATAACGCCGCCGACAATCAGACAAGCTGCTGTGAAAATCCCTGTTCTGGAGTTCCGCACCCTTTTAAAGAGCAGCATCACCCAGGGGATGATGACACCCAGCAACATTTCAATGACAAATGAATTGGTTTGATAGGTTCCGTCCAGAAGATACACATAGGTTCCCCGGACAGCCATATCTCCTAATTTGAGAACCATGTAGGCCCCTAAAAGAAAAACAGTGATCCGGGTTAATGGCGCCAGGATGTTCATCTCGGAATTCAGCTTTAATGAAGCCGTAGCCAGGGTTGTTTCGAAAACCACCATTGGATATCCCACAGCAAAGGCTGAGGTAAGAAACAAAAGGGGCAAAACAGGGGTATACCACAATGGATGCAGCTTGGTTGGTGCAACCAGCATGAGTGACCCAAGACTGGATTGATGCATGCAGGACAGGACAACCCCTAAAATGATAAAGACCCACATAATCTTACCGATGATGGCATCGCCAATTTTTAATATCATCTCCAAAAGACTGTTAAATATGGATAAAATGCCCGGAAGGTTCACCCGGCCTTTGAATTGTTCTGCCACAATGGGGAAAAATTCAAAATACAAGACATGAAGATACACCATCACACACATGGCCACCTCAAATAAAACTGAGTTGGTGTTCCAGTGCAGTATGGGTTTCCATATGGCCCAGGATCTTCCAATGTCCACCAAAAGCCCCAGCACCACAAAGGTATATCCCAGCATTGCCGTCAACAGAGCCGGTCGGGTAATGGGTTCATAATAGTGTCTGCCGAAAATATGGGCCAGGGCCGCCGTGGTGAATCCACCGGCTGCCAGAGCAACTCCGGTTGCCACATCCACACCCACCCAGAGTCCCCAGGGTCTTGCATTGCTCAGGTTGGTGACATAACCAATGCCGCTGGTAAATCTTGCAATAATACAAACAGCACCGGCAGCCATGAACACCAGCATAACCAGGACACCGGGAGTCCAGAAGGGTTTATTCAAAGGGCTTGGTTTATGTGTCATCAGGCCCCTCCTTTTTGTTGTGGGTTATTCTTGACCATATTGGATTGGCTTTTGTTTGATTTGGCCATCACTGCACCGAGTACCCCGAAAAGGGCAATGGGAGACCACAGGTAGCTGAACAAAGAATGCTGTATGGTCTCGGACAGTTTTGGTGACGGCTTTTCCGGTAAGACCGGCAGATTGACCTGTTCAAAGGGGACAGAAGAAATATAGAGCCAGGATGTGCCCCCGACCTCTTTTTCGCCATACACATGTTGAACATATTTGCCGGGATTTTCTTTGAGTCGTTTATGGGCAAGGGTTAGCGTGGTTCTCCGTTTGCCAAAGGTCAGGGCTTCTGTGGGGCAGATGGTGACACACCCGGGAAGCCCGCCTTGTGTTTTTATCCTGTCATAACAAAACGTGCATTTCATAACCTTTGGTGTGATGGGGTTATCGTATTCATAGGCCGGTATTTCAAAGGGACAGGCCACCATGCAATACCGGCATCCAATACATTTGTTGACATCATAGTGAACTGCCCCGGTTTCATCTTTTGTCAGGGCTCCCACAATGCAGGCTGACACACAGGCCGGGTCCTGACAATGCATGCACTGAACCTTGGCAAAGGTGGGCAAAGGTTTATCAAAACTATCCAGTTTTCCGGTAAAATACCGGTTGACCACGGTATAGGCCTTGTCGTCCGGACGTCGTTTTTTTTCAAAAATCGTGCATTGGCAATTGGGCCGTTCAGGTGCCGGCAGGTTGTTCACCGTGCTGCAGGCTTCTTCGCATTTTCGGCAGCCCACGCAGCGGGTCAGATCCACCAGACACCCATAGGGGTCTGGCGGTGCCTTGGATTCCCAGGCATGAGCTGATGGAGTCAGGCCGCTTGCAGAGGCGCCGGCTATCCCCATCCATTTAAAAAAAGTTCGTCTTGTCAGTTTCATCGTTTCTCCCCTGAAAATGAATCAATCAAAAGCCATCTGAGTTTTCCATTCTTTCCAGACATTGCCCACCAGATCCGGTCCTGGCTTGAGTGTTTTTTTGCCTGGTATCCAGCCTGATGGGGTTGCCTGGCTTCCCTTGGACTCCCTGACCAGTTGAAATGCCTGAACCTGGCGCAGACTTTCAGTGATATTTCTTCCCACAGGCGGTGTCAAAACTTCAAACCCCTGGACAATACCGTCGGGATCAATAATAAAACGGCCCCGGGTTTCAACACCTGCGTTTTCATCATAAATTCCGTAAACTTTTCCCACGCTGCCGCCCGAATCGGATAACATGGGAAAAGGAACCCCGCCTTGAACCATTTTTGAAAGTTCATGGTCATCCCACATTTTATGAACAAACATGCTGTCAACGCTCATGGATAGGATATCAACGCCAAGATCCTTAAAATCATTGTATTTTTCAGCAACTGCTGAAATTTCTGTGGCTCAGACAAAGGTGAAATCGCCCGGATAAAAACATAAGAGAACCCATCTGCCCAAATGATCGGATAATTTTTCATTAATAAATTTTCCCTTTTGATAACCAGGGGCTGTGAAATCCGGGGCTTTTTTACCGACTTGTATCATGCTTATTGTCTCCTTTTTTTCAGGTCCCCTATTCGGGGTTAATGTTTTTTCCGGGGTCTGTTCTCCCACAGGTCCACCCGTGGGGCGGGCACATCCAGCCTTGAGTTCTTCCGTCATAGCACCTCCTGTTGTTTTAAGTTTTGCCAATTGTGCTGTCATTTCCTTTTTGAATTCCCAGGCAGATATAACCCGCCTTTTTTTTTTGATAAAGCACATCATCCCTGGATCTTTTCACAATAAGAATCAAGTCATCCAACACATCTGTATCGGTTAAAAGAACTTCCAGAACATCATCTGCTGTCATGGAAGAAAGACAGCTTTTGCATTTGAGCAGATTCAGCGGTGAAATCACACCTCTAAGATCCAATACCTGTTTTGATGTCATACAGACTCCAGGTGTAAAAAATAAATAATAATCCTGCCATTGCATGCCGGCTAACTCGATATATAAGCAAAGCAACAGGTGTACCGACATGATTATTTCGAGTATTAAAATATTCAACTGTCTGTTTTTACATATGAACTAAAATAATTTAATTCAACTATTGATGATTCGGCCTAACAATAGTATTTAAATAAGTGTTTAAACGTTTAAACACTATTGCACATGTTTAAACATAAAAAGGAGAAAGAGGGTTTATGGATGACCATGAAATGAATTCCTTTTGGAAAAAGATTGTCAATACCATCAATGACGGCCTTATGTTTGTTGGACCGGAAGGTTCCATTCTGATGGTCAACAAAGCCTTTGAAACACTGACCGGGTATACCTCAAAAGAGGCTATCGGCATGTCATGTGACACTTTGGGGTGTGATGCCTGCGAACATACCTTAAAACCGGAAAACGCCTCTACCCGGTGCAAATTGTTTGAACCAGGACAACAGGACATGAAAAAATGCCGGTGCCAGGTCAGGCGAAAAGACGGCAGGTATTTGCCGGTGTTAAAAAATGCATCCATATTAAGGGATGAAACCCGAAAAGCCATAGGGGTTGTCGAAACCTTAACCGATATTTCCGAGTTGATCCGGCTGGATGAAAAACTCCATATTCTGACCCGGCAATGCGATATTGAAACAGATTTTTTTGGTATTGTAGGCAAATCACCTGTCATGCTTTCTGTATTTGATATGATCCGAAGAGCTGCCCAAAGCCAGGCCCCTGTTGTTATTTTAGGGGAGAGTGGAACCGGAAAGGAACTGGTGGCAAACGCCATTCATCTGTGTGGGTCCAGAAAAAGCGGTCCCTTTATCCAGCTTAACTGTGCAGCCTTGAATGAATCTGTTCTTGAAAGCGAATTGTTCGGTCATGCCAAAGGGGCCTTTACCGGTGCCTACAACAACCGTATCGGCCGTTTTGAAGCAGCCAACCAGGGGGACTTTTTTTTAGATGAAATCGGGGATATTCCCATGTCCATACAGACCAAACTATTGCGGGTTCTTGAATCCGGCCGGTTTGAACGAGTGGGGGATATTTCACCGGTCAATGTGGATGTGCGGATTATTACCGCCACCAACAAAGATCTGGATGAACTTATCAAAAAGGGCGAGTTTCGGGAAGACCTGTTTTTCAGGATCAATGTGATTCCTATTCATCTGCCCCCGCTCAGAGACAGGAAAGAAGACATTCCGCTTTTGATCGATTCCTTTATCCGGCAGTTGAATTTCAAAACCGAAAAGGCCATTCAAGGGGTGAGCCATGATGCCATGGACGCAATCATGGAATATTCATGGCCCGGTAATATCAGGGAACTTAAAA
>JBDRPM010000087.1:0-18440 GCA_043827005.1 Pseudomonadota bacterium
TGAACGAAAACTCACCCATCTGCCGCGTTGCTGCGCAAAGCTGAAATCCTCATGTACTACAGTACACTCCGGTTTCAGCTTTGCTTGCGCCTTGCATATGGGCAACTTTTCGCCCAAACACGGGTTTTCGGTCAGCTACTATTTAGGGAACCCCAAAAACAGTCAGGACTTTTTTTTGATAAAACGATATGATGGCAGAAAATAAAATTTGATAAAAAGGATTCAACAATCATGGCAAAATGGCAGCTTGATGTTCCAGTGGTGGGTATTTTAAGAGGGGTTGAGGCACAGTTTTTCAGTCATGTGATGAAAACATCGTTTGATGCAGGGCTGCAGGCCATTGAAATCACGCTCAACACAGACAATGCCTTGAATATCATCAAAGAAAATATAAGGTCTGTTCCAAAGGGATGCTTTCTGGGAGCAGGCACGGTGTGCTGTCTTGAAGAGGCAAGGCAGGCCATTGCCAGCGGGGCCATGTTTCTGGTAACCCCCAATTTTGATCCAACAGTCATTCAATATGCGGTTTCCTGCAGAATACCCGTGATAGCCGGTGCTTTAACACCCACAGAAGTTTATGCTGCCTGGAGCGCAGGCGCTTCCATGGTCAAGGTGTTTCCCTGTCAGAACATGGGCGGACCACTGTATATCAAAGAACTGAAAGGCCCGTTTGATTCAATTGCCCTGTGTGCTGTGGGCGGAGTGACCTGTGAAAATATAAATGATTATTTTAAAGCAGGTGTCCAGGCTGTGGGGGTTTCATCTGCCTTGTTCGGCAAAGAGGCACTGGCTTTAAAAAACCTTGAAGCATTGTCGGTTAATGTAAAAAAATTCATTCACTGCTGCCGGCAATGATTTTTGGGCTGGATAGTTTGGATATTTGACAATTTGACAGGCGCATGTCACACTGCTGTTTATGTGAAAGAACCTAAAAAACCGCTGCGTTTCTTTCATGTTTTGTTGTGGGCAGACCAGGGTAAAATACCTGTGCGGCTCATGACCTTATAGAAAAACAGGTCAATAATCAGGATGGAGTGTTAATAAATAAATATCATGCAAAACAACCCCCTGGGCATTTTTGATTCCGGCGTGGGCGGACTCTGTGTTTTAAAAGAGATTCGCAGGCAGCTTCCCGGAGAGTCGATCTGTTATTTTGCAGACAGTTGCAATTGTCCGTATGGGTCCAGGTCGGAAGAGGACGCTTATTTACTGGCCAGAAAAAATATAGAATTTTTATTGCACCAGAATTGCAAATTAATTGTGATTGCCTGTAATACGGTAACCGCAGTGGCCATTGATCATTTCAGATCAGCATATCCCATTCCGTTTGTGGGCATGGAACCGGCACTTAAGCCGGCAGCCCTGCAGACCAAAAGCAAGAAAATCGGGATTCTGGCCACGGAAAATACGTTCAAGGGCCGACTGTTTAAGCAGACCTATGAAAAATATGCCAGCGGGATTGAAGTGGTTGTTCAGCCGGGATTCGGGCTTGTGGAGCTGGTTGAGCAGGGAGATCTGTACAGCGAAAAGGTCAGACATCTGCTGGAAAAATACTTGTTGCCCATGCTGGCAGCAGGCGTTGATACCCTGGTTCTGGGATGCACCCATTATCCTTTTTTAATTCACATGATTCAGGAAATTGTTGGCAATCGCTTAACCATTATTGATCCGGCTGCTGCGGTGGCCAGTCAAACCAGACGGGTGTTAGAGTCTCTGGATTTAATCTCTGACAAACAAAAAGAACCTGAATTTTGTTTTTACACCACCGGCGACACAGACATTACCCAACAGTTCTTATCAAAAACCATGGACACACCCTATGGTTTGGCGCGGGTCTGTGTATAAACCCTCTGTTAAGGGACAACACTATGGATGAAACCACTTTATTAAATCTTAGAAAGTTTCTGGCTCCGGAAATCGTGTATGGGCAAGGCGCCCTGGAATTGTGCGGACGTCATGCAAAAAATTTTGGTGCTGCCAAAGTATTGATCGTGACAGATCCCGGAGTTCAGGCGGCTGGATGGGCAGGCAGGGTTGAGCAAAGCCTGCATGAGGCAGGCATTGAGCATGTTGTTTTTAATGCGTTGACCGCCAATCCCAAAGATGTTGAAGTGATGGCCGGTGCAGCGGTCTACCAGTCAGAAAACTGTGATGTGATTATTGCTGTGGGGGGCGGCAGCCCAATGGATTGTGCCAAGGGCATCGGTGTTGTCACGGGGAATCCCGGTCATATTCTTGACTTTGAAGGAGTTGACGCAATTTCAAATCCAGGCCCCCCAATGATTTTTGTTCCTACAACAGCAGGAACATCAGCAGATGTGTCCCAGTTTGCCATTATTACAGACACTATCCGTCACGTTAAAATTGCCATTGTCAGTAAAATGGTGATTCCCGATATTTCACTGGTTGATCCGGAAATAACCATAACCATGCCTCCTGAATTAACTGCGTCAACGGGTATGGATGCTTTGTGTCATGCCTTTGAGGCCTATGTTTCCACCGCATCATCACCGCTGACAGATATGGCGGCACTCAAGGCGGTTCAACTGGTGAATGACTATCTGGCTGATGCCTATACCGATCCGGGCAATCGGGTCGCGCGGGATAAGATGATGACTGCCAGCCTCATGGCCGGGCTCGCATTTTCAAATGCCAGCCTGGGTCTGGTCCATGCCATGGCCCACAGTCTGGGGGGAGCCCTGGACCTTGCCCATGGTGAATGCAATGCCATTCTGCTGGAACAGGTGGTTCTTTATAATTATGAAACAGCACCTGCAAAATATGATGATCTGGCCCGGGCAATGCGACTGGATATCGACGTCATTGATCAAGACAAGAGAGCATCTGCGCTTGCACAAGCAATTTGTGTTCTGCGCAAACACCTGGATATTACACAGCGTTTGAAAGATATGGGCGTGGTGTTGACCGATATTGCCTTGCTGGCTTCATTCGCAGCCCAAGACCCCTGCCTGGCAACCAATCCCAGGCCGGCTACCCCTGAAGAGATTGAAAAAATTTATATGCAGGTGTTTTGACAATGAACAAGCCGGAAAATGATATTCAATATGGCTCGGCGCGAAAAAAGTTTTTAGCCCTGAGCCTTGAATCCACTCGGAAAAGTTATTACCCACAATTGATCCGGCAGCTTGAACTGACCAGGGAAAATGAAGAACAGCTGCAGCTGTTGATCGATCATATCCCGGCACGGCTATCCTGTCTGGATGTCAATGAACGGTTTGTTTTTGTCAATCAGGAATTTGAAAGCACATTCGGGTTAAAAAAGGATGAGATTATCGGCCAGCTCCTTAGTACCATTGTCGGGCCGAAAAATTATCTCAAATTAAAACCCTATGCAAAACAGGCACTGTCCGGAGAACAGGTTCATTTTGAAGCTGAGTTTGTAACACAGGGGGAAAATATCCGATGGTATGATATCATTTATGTTCCCCGGAAAGACTCAAAAGGTGATGTTGACGGCTTTTATGGGATGGCTGTTGACCTGACCGAAAAAAAACAGATGGAACAGGAAAAGGCAAGTCTGGAGGCCAGGCTTCACCAGGCACAGAAGATGGAAGCCATTGGTACTCTTGCCGGCGGCATTGCCCATGATTTTAATAATATCCTTTCAGGGATTTTCGGCTATTCCCAACTGGCTGAGATCCATATCCAAAATCCTGAACTGGCCATCCAATATATTCAAAAAGTATTCAGCAGCGCTGAACGGGCAAGCCTGTTAATTCGCCAGATCCTTGCGTTCAGCAGGCACACGGACATCAACCCGCACCCGTTGAATGTGGCGGTTGCATTGAAAGAAGTCATAAAAATGCTTCGATCAACGCTTCCGAAAAATATAGAAATCCGTGAGAAACTGTTCTCAAGGGCAAAAATTTTAGCAGATGCCACACAGATTCAACAGGTGATCATGAATTTATGCACCAATGCGTATCATGCCATGGGCAATGATGGCGGCATTCTTACGGTGGGATTGGAAGAGCATGACGGATCGGATACCAGCCTTCAGGAACACGCAACCTTGCACCCTAAAACATATTTGAAAATTGAGGTGTCTGATACCGGGCCAGGCATTGATCCTCATATTCAAGGTCGGATCTTTGAACCCTATTTTACCACCAAGGAGATGGGTAAAGGAACCGGCCTGGGCCTTGCCGTTGTGGACGGCATTATCAAAAAACACAATGGTTTTATCCGACTGGACAGCATACCGGGAAAAGGAACCACATTCCATGTGTTTTTGCCGGTGATTGAGGAGCAGCAGGAAAACGAACAGCAAAAAAACAAGGAAATAAAAAAATTTTGCGGGTCTGAAACAATCATGCTTGTGGATGACGAGTCAGATATCCGGCTGACCCTGGCCTTGATTCTGGAAAATCAGGGATATCATGTAACTGCATTTGAAGATGGGAAAAAAGCACTCCAGGCATTTGAAAAAGATCCAAAGGGGTTTGATCTGGTGATAACTGATATGACCATGTCCCAGATGATGGGGGATGATTTGTCCCGTCGTATTTTAAGCATCAGGAAAGATATTCCCATTATCCTGTGTACGGGCTATCATGAAAATTTTACCAAAGAAATCGCATTGAATATGGGAATCAAGGCCTATGTCCATAAACCAGTGTTAATCACGGAATTGTCCGAACTTATCCGTAAGCTGCTCAATAACGGCCATGCCCTGCCAGGACACAACAAAACATAAAAAATTCTCCATCATCTTCAAATAAAATGTTTGATTATTCACAAACAAGGAGAAGGCTTTTGACATCAATCCAGTTTTTATTTGACATATCTTCACCGCCCCCTTACAATCAATTTAAAAAGTAAGGAGAAAATATAATGCCTCAGACAATCAGATTGACAAGTAAGCGGCAAGCGACTTTTCCGGTACAGCTTTGCAAAGAGTTAGGGATAGAGGCCGGGGACGATTTAATCCTGGAACGAAAAAAAATCGGTAAGGATTTTGCCTGGATTCTAAAGCCAAAAAAGAACATAAAAAGCGAATGGTTTGCGTCTCTTAATAAATACGCCAAAGATAAAGACAACAGCATTGAAGCGATTCGGACTTCTATTGGCAAGTCCCTGGGCAATTTAAAAAAATGAAAAAAGTGGGGATTGATACCTGTATTGTATTACGCCTTTTGGTTGGAGAGCCTGCTGACCAGGCGCAAACTTCTTTACTTTTTCTTGAAAAATGTTATCTGTCTGGAACTATTGTTTATGTTTCAGATTTAATTGTTGCAGAAGTTTATCATGCCTTGTGTCACCATTATAATGTCCCTTTTCGTGAAGCTGCCGAAAAAATCAAAGATTTTCTTGACTCCCCCATGATAACTGTGTCAGGACACGCCTTCACCGTTCTAAAAGAATATCAGGGGACCGGGCCGGGATTTGTAGATAGACTAATCCGCAAAGATTTCCTTGACCATGCCGATGAAATACTTACCTTTGATAAAAAATTTTCAATGCTTCCATGCGTAACCCTGCTTGATCGGTTTTAATTGAGGCGCAGCAGGACAGGAAGGATCGGCTTTCAAAATATTATTTTTGAGCAGGCCCTAAAGATTAAACTCTTTGACCCAGCCTGAAAACCGGTCAGCATGGTCCGGGCTGATGGCCCCAAGTTCCCGGATAATACCGGCAGTGGTAATGATCTGATCTTTCTTTGCAGGGTTTTTAGAATGGTACTTGTCTGCGCAGCAGATGATCTTTTCTTCAAGGCTGATGGGGACCATGTCCCGGGCGGGCAGGGGCAGGCTGTTGGCTTCAATATTCTCCCGGGTGATACCGGCACCGGTATGCCGTTCACAGACCAGGCCGTATGCCGGCGGCAGTCCCTGTTTATCCAATAGTTCCCGGCCCAGATACCCATGGCAGACATAGGCTGCATCTCCAATGCAGCCAAGTGAATCGGCCCGGGTCATGAAAATACCGATATCATGGAGCATGGCCGCTGTTTTGATAAATTCAAGATCCGGGTTCAGATGGTCAAGTGTCTGGGCAATGACCAGACTTTTTTCGGTCACGATCCGGCTGTGAGAGACCAATGTCTGGTACAAAGGCGTGCCGGGCGTATAAAATTGTTCAATAATGGCCAGAGCGTTCATGGTTATGAGAGCAGGACTCCTTCGATAAACGGGTCCAGGTCGCCATCCAGCACTTTGTCCACATCACCGACTTCAAAATCAGTCCGATGATCCTTGACCATCCGGTAGGGATGGAGGACATAGGATCGGATCTGGCTTCCCCAGGCATTTTCATCCTTTCCGTCATGCATATCCTGCAGCTTTTCATTCTGCCGGTCTTTTTCAAGCTGGTAGAGTCTTGATTTTAAAACCTTTAAGGCAATTTCCTTGTTCCGGTGCTGGGAAGATTCCTGCTGGCACTGGGCCACCACGCCCGTGGGGATATGGGTGACCCGCACCGCAGAACTGGTCTTGTTCACATGCTGCCCGCCGGCGCCGCTGGCCCGGTAAACATCAATCCGCAGATCCGAGTCTTCAATATCAATTTTAATCTCTTCTTTGATTTCAGGATACACAAAGACCGAGGCAAACGAGGTCTGGCGTTTGCCCGCAGCATTAAACGGAGAAATCCGGACCAGGCGGTGGACACCGGATTCAACTTTCATAAAGCCGTAGCAATACGGCCCTGAAACACTCAGGGTTGCCCCTTTGAGGCCGGCTTCATCACCCGGCTGATAGTCAATGACCTTGTATTTAAACCCTTTTTTGTCAATCCACCGGGTGTACATGCGGAACAGCATTTCAGCCCAGTCCTGGGAATCGGTGCCACCGGCTCCGGCATTGATGGACACAAGGGCATCCCTTGCATCGTCTTCGCCGCTCAGGGTGATGGACACAGAAAATTGTTTTATTTTTTTTTCAAGGGCTGCCAGAAGGCCTGTCACTTCCAGTTCACTGTCTTTGTCTGATTCTTCAATGGCCAGTTCCAGAAGGACTTGGGCATCTTCAATATCGGCGTTGATGCTTTCAAAGGTTTGAATCAGATCACTTATCTGGGTTCTTTCTTTAAGCAGAAGTGTGGCATTGTCCGGATCATTCCAGAATGATTCTTTGGATATGATAAACTCTAATTCACGCAGGCGTTTTTGCTTGGTATCAACGTCAAAGATACTCCTTGAGTTTGTCAGCTTTTGTGTGAATGGTTTGAATACTCTGTTTTAGGTCGCTGCTCATTTTGTGTTCTCCTTAATCATTGTTGTTAAAGCGTTTTACCACAAAACCGACCAGGAAAGCAACCATGGCAAGCCAGGTAAACAAATCCTTGTGTTCTGTATAGAAACTGATGGTTGCAAGCGCCGGAAGATCCTGAAAAATCGCAATATCCGTGAACAATGCCGTGGTTTGAAGGATTTTGCCTGTTGGATCGATAAAGCCGGATATGCCGGTATTGGCCGCCCGTACCACAGACCTTCGGTTTTCAACAGCCCGGAAAACAGCAATGGAAAAGTGTTGTCCTGGTGCGCTCGTATATCCAAACCAGGCATCATTGGTCAGTGTGGTTAAAAAGGTGGCCCCGTTTTTTACAAATTCAGAGGCAATGGAGGGAAATAAAATTTCAAAACAGATGAGAACTCCGGTTTTGTGAGTGTTGAATTCAAGAGGGACAAAAGAAGACCGGCCTGCTGAAAAATCACCCGCCTGGGCTGTGATTTTTTCTAAAAAAGTCAAATACCGGCCAAAGGGAACATATTCTCCAAACGGTACCAGAT
The DNA here is from genome assembly GCA_043827005.1 of Pseudomonadota bacterium. Lineage (GTDB taxonomy): Bacteria > Desulfobacterota > Desulfobacteria > Desulfobacterales > Desulfobacteraceae > Desulfobacula. The sequence goes on from JBDRPM010000087.1 coordinate 7,751, forward strand.
GATGTTTGTCATAACTTTGTATGATGTCGCCTTCCGGGTTGAACATATTGGCCCGGTTAAAAAACAGAACCTTTTTATTTTGAGTTTCAAACGCCGGGCTTCCAATCAGAAAAGATGTATTTAAAGATTGAATGCCAAGGGCTACCCGGGCAGACAGGGGTTTGTCAGAACCGTAATAAAAGGGCAAAGCTGTTTCCGGCCATACGATCAGGTCCGGGTGGGCAGGTGCCAGGGTATAAGAAAGCTGATGATATTTTTCAATGGTTTGGGCTTTAAAGGCCAAACTCCATTTGACATCCTGTTCAATATTTCCCTGAACAACGCCAATGCCAGCCTGGGGAGCCAGCTTGATTTGAGAGTCAATGGCCCTCATTCTTTGATGCCCGTAAAAAAGCACAGCCGCAACCAGTGCAAGCGTATAACCAACTGGCAGCAGACAGGCTTTGATCCGATCCTCTTTCCATGCAATCCAGAGGGTTGCCCCAAGCGCATTGGTCAGAACAAGCAGAAAGGAAACACCATATACCCCGGACAGATCAGCAATCTGTATCAGCAAAAGATTTGAATACTGGCTGTAGCCTAAGACCCCCCAGGAAAAACCGGTCAATGCATAGGTTCGGATGTATTCAAGGCCCACCCACAGGCATGCGGCCAGAAAGGGAAAAACAATCGGGTTAAAGCCTGTTTTTTTGAGCGCAAGGGCAAATATCGCAGGATAAAGTGAAAGGTAGGCGCAAAGCAGTGCCAGCACGAAAACAGCCAGGATGGGGTGAAGTCCGCCAAAGTGTTCCAGAGTAGGAACGATCCAGTAAATGAGCGTGGAAAAATGAACAAGACCAGCGATAAATCCACTGTAAAAAGATTCTTTGGGTGTTAATTTTTGAACACAAACCATCAGGGGGATCAGGGCAAAAAAAGCAAGCCCCCACAGGTGTGGCTTCGGGAAACACAGGGTCAACAGGCATCCGCTGCATAGTGCCGGCAGGTATTTTAAGAAAAGTGGACTGATTTTTTTTGGGAACATTGTTTTTTTTATCTTAAATTCTTGTTTAGTTTTTTATATAAAGTCTGCTATACTTAACAACCAATAGAAAGACAAGTCAAATGATCAAACTTGGGCAGGTGTTTCCTTTATGAATGAGATCCCTTTTATCAATGGTGTTGCAGCCAGAATTATTGAACATTCAAACCGGAAAGAAACGGTTGAGCCGGTTGAGTACGATTTAACGGCGGCTCAGATGAAAACGATCCTGGATTCATCGCCTGCCGGGATTGCCATTGTAAAAAACAGAATCATCGGCTGGACCAATGATATATTTTATTCCATGCTCGGGTATGAACCAGGGGAACTCAAAGGCCAGAGCACAAGAATGATATATCCGGATAAAAAAGAATATGACCGGGTGGGCAGAACGCTGCATGCCTCGGTTGACCGGTATGGCAATGGCCGGATTGAAACCACGTGGCTTCGAAAAGACGGCACGACGCTGGACGTCAGTGTCCGGGCGTCAAAAATGGATAAGACCGATCCTTCCAAAGGCACCATCGTTGTTGTGACCGATATTTCAGAACTCAAACTGCTTCAGGTCCAGCTCCAGCAGGCACAGAAGATGGAAGCCATCGGTGTCCTTGCCGGTGGCATTTCCCATGATTTTAATAATATTTTAATGGGGATTCAGGGTCATTTATCCTTGATGCAGATTGATGTTTCTGCCACTGAAAAAGTGGAAGCCCATTCCAAACACATTGGCCGACTGGTGAAAACTGCAGCCGAGTTGACCAGCCGCCTGCTCGGGTTTGCCCGGGGGGGCAAATACCAGATAACCGTATTGAATGCGAACGAACTGGTTGCGTTGACACTGAATTTTTTTAAACCCACTCGAAAAGATATTACCATCCATGAATCCTATGCAGAGAATCTGTATCTGGTGGATGCAGATCAATCCCAGCTGGAACAGGTTTTCTTAAACCTGCTGGTCAATGCTTCCCAGGCCATGCCGGATCAGGGCGATATTTTTGTGACCACGGAAAATATGGTTATTGATGAACACCATACCTTTACCTTTGAGGTTAAACCCGGCCGATATATCCGCATATCAATTAAGGACACCGGTATCGGCATGGACAGAGAAACCCAGAAAAAAATTTTTGATCCGTTTTTTTCCACCAAAGAAGTGGGGGATCAAAAGGGAAAAGGTCTTGGACTGTCCACGGTTTTCGGCATTATTAAAAATCATGGCGGGTTTATCCTGGTGGACAGCAAAAAGGGACAGGGAGCCTGTTTTCAGGTCTGTCTGCCGGCATCCGATCAGGTGATGAAAAAAAAGACCATGGATGAAAAAAAGCCCTTTGGGCAGATTCAAAAAGGGTCTGAGACCATACTGCTGGTGGATGATGAAGAAGAGATCATCAATGTGGGTAAAAATTTTCTGGAAAAATTGGGATATAAAGCTGTCATCGCCAGAAACGGGTTGGAGGCTGTGGAGATATTCAGGCTGTACAAAGATGAAATCGCCCTGGTGGTTCTGGATCTGATCATGCCTAAAATGAGCGGGAAACAGGCCTTTTCAGAAATTAAAGAGATTCAGGGAGACGCAAAGATTTTATTTTCCACAGGATATTCAGTTGATGATACCGTTGAAGGATTTTTAAACCAGGGCTGCCACGGGTTTATTCAAAAACCGTTCTCTTTAAATGAATTTGCCAGTGCCTTGAGAAAAATCCTGGATACCGACCGCATTGCCCTGAAAGCAAAATAAAAAATATATCTGACTTGTTTTTTATAAGTGTGGGTGCTCATGAGAATAAAAAATCGTGTTATCTGTCTCGTTGTTGTTTTTATATTGGTTATTATTCCCTTGTCACATGGTTTTCCTGAAGAAAAGAATCGTCAAGATGTTGTTGCCGTGGTGTTGCGAAATTGGCCGCCACAATTTCTGGTGGATAAAAAAACCAAGGAACCGGCCGGGTTTGCCATTGATGTGATGAACAAAGTCGCTGAGTTGAGCAGATTGAATGTTCGATATGTGATTTGCAACAATTGGTCCGATGCTTTTGAAATATTAGAAAAAAATCAGGCTGTCTTATCCCCGAATATGGGCATAACAGATGAACGGTTGAGCCGGTATGATTTTACCGTGCCCTATGAAACATTCCGCATCAGTATTTTTGTTCGAAACAGCTCAAATACGATAGATGGGCTGGACGATCTTGAGGGTGTGAAAGTGGGCGTTGTGAAAGCAAATCAAGGTCGTGCTGTAATGGAAAAACACGGTCAATCCGATCTTCAAAGGTTTGATTCCATGGAAGAAGCGTTTATGGCATTGATATCCGGTCAGATTGAGGCGTTGGTGTATCCTGAACAGACGATTATGGAGATGGCCAGGCGGGCAGGGCTTGAAACCAAGATTAAACGGGTTGGAAAACCGCTTCAGGAAATCAAACGGGGCATTGCGGTCAGAAAAGGCGAGCCTGAACTGTTTCAACGCCTGGATAAGGCTGTTCAACAGTTCATAAAAACCCGCGACTATCAATTGATTTATGAAAAATGGCATGGCAAACCCAAGCCGTTCTGGACGGTAAACCGGCTTGTTATGGTGATGGGCACGGTTCTGGGTATGGTCATTGCTGGTTTGGTGGGATGGCGGTACCTGTCTATCCTTAAATTAAACAAGTCTTTATTCGAGGCAGAAGAACGGTTTCGTGAGATTGTGGAAAATACCAGTGCCGGGTATTTTTTCATTGATAAAGAGGGCAGATTTAAGGATGTGAACCAGGCCTGGTTAACCATGCATGGGTATGATTCTCCTGAAGATGTCATTGGACAGTCTTTTACACTGACCCAGGCAAAAACAGACCTGGAAACAGCACGGCAGATCCTGGCGATGCTGCTGTCCGGACAGTCTATACCCACGGATCAGTTAACCCGGTGTTGTAAAGACGGTTCAGTAGGATATCATACATTTTCCGCTCATCCGGTTTTAAAAGATGGCCAGGTCATCGGCGTTGAAGGGTTTATCATTGATACGACCAAACACAAGCAGGCAGAAAATGAAAAAGAAACGCTGGAAACAAAACTCTGGCAGCTCAGAAAGGCAGAGAGCCTGAGCCGGATGGCCGGTGCCATTGCCCATCATTTTAATAACCAGTTCAGCGTGATAATGGGCAACCTGGAACTGGCCCTGGACGGTTTACCCGGCAATACACAAACCTGTGAGTTCCTCACACAAGCCATGAAGGCCACCCGCCGGTCATCGGAAATCAGTGGGTTGATGTTGACCTATCTGGGCCAGGGCGCAGGAAAAAGGGAAAGTATCGATCTTTCCGAGACCTGTCGCCAGAATATACCCTTACTTGAGGATATTATAAAAAAAGAAATTATCCTTGAAACCGATTTTCTGAGCCCTGGGCCTTGTGTTGCCGGGGATGCAAACCAGATCCGCCGGGTTCTGACCCATCTGGTTGCCAATAGTTCAGAATCAATTGAGGGCGTTGATGGCAAGATTACATTGGCCGTAAAAATGATATCAACACCCCAGATTCCCCAACGTCATGTGGTGCCGGTCGACTGGAAACCGGATGAGGACAGGTATGCCTGTATAGAAGTAACTGACACCGGTCATGGCATACCGGATCAGGATATGAACAAGCTATTTGATCCGTTTTTTACCAGCCGGTTTGTTGGACGGGGGTTGGGACTGGCAGTGGTTCTGGGGATTATAAAGGCCTATAAGGGAGCAATTGGTGTCCAAAGCCGGGTGGGTCACGGAAGCACATTTCGTATATTTTTACCCGTGGTCCAAGCACAGGCGTTTCAGCAGCCTGAAAAAACAGCAGGGGTGAAGAAGAAAAAACAAGGCAGCATTGTTCTGCTGGTGGAAGACCAGGACCAGATAAGACAAATCGCTGCAACAAGGCTTGAAAATTTGGGATTTTCAGTTATTGCCGCAGCAGATGGCACCCAGGCGTTAAATTTGTTTAGGCAGCGGCAGGATGAAATTTCGTGTGTGATCACAGACCTTACCATGCCTGGCATGGATGGATGGGAGCTTATTTCAGGGTTGCGCAGGATTCAGACAGATCTTCCAATAATCCTGGTCAGCGGATACGAAGAGGTGCAGGCCATGAACCATGAAGGATCGGAAAAGCCCCATGCCTTTTTGCATAAACCATACACGCAGGATGAGTTGAAAAAGGTTCTTTGTTCAGTCTTGCAGATAAAAATTTAAATAGGCCTTAAACTGTTGATCAGTCCTTTCACGGGTCGATGGGTGTCTTTTGAATACAGCTTTACAATATTTGGCTCAAATGCTATTTTTAAAAACCGTTAGATGATCGATTTGACAGCATCATCAGGAGTGTTATATGAAGCATATAAAAATCAGGTATGGTGATAATCTGGAGAACCATGCAGTAGAAGAGAAATCTTTTGAAGAAATGCTCCAGTCGGCTAATCCGGTGTTCTGTTTTTCAAAAATGGTCTGGAAACCCCAGATGGACATATTTGAAACAAGGACCGAAATCATCATCCAGGCTGAAATGGCCGGGGTAGGTAAAGAAGATTTAGTGATAGAAATCAGTGATAAAGCGGTCAAGATATCCGGACATAGAAAAAACAGGCAACCGGATCGGACCGCAACGTACCGGCTGGCTGAAATCCAGTTCGGTCAGTTTGAAAGGGTTCTTTACCTTCCCAGTATCATTGATGTCAAAAAAGTAACCGCTGCCTTTACCAATGGTTTTTTAAGACTGACGTTAGGAAAAGAGTTAAGAGCGACCGAGGTGTATCCCTAAACTGTAACGTTAATGGAGCGCAAATTTCCAAAAGGAATCAGATTGCAATGGATGATCCAAGACACCCCTCTTCCAGTATAACCTCAGACCATATTCCGGACATTATCCCTATTCTCCCCATTGTTGATACCAATTTGTTTCCCAAAATGGTGCTGCCCCTGGTATTGATTCAGCATGAAGCAGTTGAATTGATTGATGAAGCCATGGCCGGAAACCGCATGCTGGGACTTTTATTGTCCAAACGGTCTGATGTCGATTCCCGGCATACCACAGATGATCTTCATCGTATCGGTACAGTGGCCATTATTTTGAAAATGTCCAAGATGGATGAGGATAAAGCCCAGTTGTTGATCCAAGGTATTAGCCGGTTTAAAGTCAGCGAGTTTTTGCAGAACAAATCGTACATGCAGGCCAGAATCGATGTCATGGAAAGCCGGAATGCGGATCGGAATAAAGAGAATCGGGCGTTGATGGCCAATATTGTTGAGCAGTATGAAAAAGTAGTTGAACTTTCTCCAGGCCTTCCATCGGAAATGGGCCATATGATCAAATCCCTTCAGGAACCAGAAGTTCTGGCCGATATGGTGGCGTCCACCATCAATGCGCCGGTGAACGAGAAACAAAAGGTGATCGAACTTCTGGATGTGACCCAGCGGTTGAAAAAAGTGACCCGGCTGGTGAATGATCAACTGGAGATTCTGGAGATGGGATCCAGGATCCAGAGCCAGGTCAAGGAGGATATGGACAAGCGCCAGCGTGAATATTATCTGCGCCAGCAGCTTAAAACCATCAGAGAAGAACTGGGCGATACAGATGACGAAAGTGTTGAGATAAAAGAATACCGGGCTAAAATCAATCAGATCGGCTTACCCGAAGAGGCGTTCAAAGAGGCCCAAAGAGAATTGACAAGGCTTTCCCGGATGCATCCGTCCTCTTCTGAATATGTGGTGGCATCCAGCTATCTGGACTGGTTGACCACCCTGCCCTGGAACGAGAGTTCCAAAGATAAGCTGGATATTACAGAAGCCAGAAAAATTTTAAATATGGACCACTATGGTCTTGAAAAACCCAAAAAGCGAATCCTTGAGTATCTGGCAGTCAGGAAGCTCAAAGAGGATTCCAAAGGACCGATTCTGTGTTTTACAGGCCCCCCGGGAACCGGAAAAACCTCTCTTGGCCGATCCATTGCCCGGGCCCTGGGCCGGGAATTTGTCAGGATTGCCCTGGGAGGTGTCCGGGATGAGGCTGAAATCCGGGGGCATCGACGGACATATGTGGGGGCAATGCCGGGAAGAATTATTCAAAGCCTTCGAAAAGCCGGGACAAAAAACCCGGTTTTTATGCTGGAGGAGATTGATAAAGTAGACTCTTCCTATCATGGTGATCCGTCTTCCGCCCTTCTTGAGGTGTTGGACCCGGAACAGAATTTTTCGTTTTCAGATCACTATCTGGATGTGCCCTTTGATTTGTCTGACGTTATTTTTCTGACCACAGCCAATGTATTGCACACCATTCCGGCACCATTAAGAGACCGGATGGAGGTTTTGGAATTGGCCGGATATACTGAAGAAGAAAAATTAAAGATCGCCACCCGGTATCTGATACCCCGCCAGCGGGAAGCCAATGGCCTGAAGTCCACCCAGATTAAAATTTCATCCGGTTCAATCAAGAAAATTATTTCAGGATATACACGGGAATCAGGTTTAAGAAATCTGGAAAGACATATCGGCTCAATTTGCCGGGGGGTGGCAGCTCAAATTGCAGAAGACAGGATCGAAGACATGGTGGTCAGGCAAAACGATCTGTATGAGTACCTGGGGCCTGAGTCCAATATGCCGGACGCAGCCTTGAGAATCAATAGTCCGGGCGTGGTGATCGGTCTTGCCTGGACCCCGTATGGCGGTGAAATTCTGTTTATTGAAGCCGTTGCCATGTCTGGCAGCAAAGGGCTCACGCTTACAGGCCAGTTGGGGGATGTCATGAAAGAATCTGCCAGTACTGCCTTGAGTTTTATCCGGGCCAATGCGAAAAGCTTAAAGGTGGATGAGGCGTTTTTCAGCAAACATGATATCCACATCCATGTGCCTGAAGGATCCATCCCCAAAGACGGGCCATCTGCCGGGGTTGCCATGCTGACCTGTTTAACCTCTTTGATGACTGGCAAACAGGTGAAAAAACGGCTGGCCATGACCGGAGAGATCACGCTTCGAGGAGAGGTTCTGCCTGTTGGCGGAATCAAGGAAAAGGTGATTGCCGCTCACAGGGCCGGGATCAGGACCATTATCCTGCCGTTGTGGAATCAGAAAGATATGGACGATGTGCCCGGGCATATCAGAGACTCCATTGAGTTTTATTTTACAGACAAAATGAATGAGGTACTGGCTTTGGCGCTTGACTGACGGCCATGGGCTGCCCTGGTATTTCACCCTGGCCGGTCCGCAACAAAACATGAAAGAATTCAATGAGTTGACCTGTTCTTTCATACAAAATTTTTAATAGTTTCGGAGATGTGTGTTTGAAAGTTATCATTCAGATTTCGGTTTTTTTTTCACTGGTTTTTTTTGGGTGTTCCTCCAATAATGATGCCACTTATGACAGGGCGCATATCCCGCCGCCACAATCGCCCCCTTATAAAAATTATCCCCTGCCGTCCGGCAATCAGAAAGTGGCCACCCAGAAGCCATATGAGGTTTACGGGGTAAAATATACACCTGTTGACACGGTGGCAGGATTTGTCCAGACCGGTCTTGCATCCTGGTATGGCAGGGATTTTCACGGCCGGAAAACTTCCAATGGCGAAACCTATGATATGTATGCCATGACAGCGGCCCATAAAACCTTGCCCATGAACACCTGGGTCAGTGTCCATAATCTTGAAAATGACCGGAAAATTGTGGTTCGGATCAATGACAGAGGACCGTTTGTCCGTGGCCGAATCATTGATCTGACCTATACCGGGGCCAGCCGGCTGGGCATTGTGGGGCCGGGCACGGCAAAAGTGCGGGTGACTGCTTTGGGACAGGCCACTGCCTATTCTGAAAAAACAAAAGATCCTGTGACGTTTAAACCTGTTGATTATTATAAAGGTAATTTTACGGTTCAAGTAGGTGCATTTCAAGTGAAAACAAATGCAGAAAAATATAGACAGACATTGTCCAAATCCTATAAAAATGCGCATTTTGTGACGACGACAGATGATCGGGGAACCTTTTTCAGGGTGAGAATCGGTCGATTCAGCAATCTAAATGATGCGGTGCAATTCAGTGAAGAACTCACTGAAAAAAAAGGATTTAAAAGCGCATTTGCTGTGGCAGAGTAATATCATGAGCAAGCCCGTTGTTTTTCTGGACCGGGACGGGGTGATTAATATGGATTCTGCCGACTATATTAAAACCCCAGCAGAATTTCAGTTTATCCCAAACAGCCCAGAGGCCATTGCCTTGCTGTGTCAGCATGGATTCAACGTCATTGTGATTACCAACCAGTCCATGATCGGCAGAAACATGGTGACCCAGGATACCCTGGATGCCATTTTCAACAAGATGAAACAAGGGGTCAACCAGGCTGGCGGCAGGATAAAGGACATCTTTTTTTGCCCCCATATCCCGGGTGCCGGATGTGGCTGCCGGAAACCTGAACCCGGATTGATCCTGAAGGCCAGGGCCGCTTATGATATTGATCTGTCTGCATCGATCATGGTGGGAGACAGTGCAAAGGATATTGAAACCGGAATCAATGCCGGCTGCGGCAAAACCGTTCTGGTTCGAACCGGTAACGGCAACACAGCCCTTGACCAGCTCACACAAAAAAAAATAATTCCAGACCATGTGGCAGCGGATCTGTACACTGCAGTTCAATGGATTATCAACCCTGCGCAACAATCATGATCACCATCAAAGGCATTTTAGACCGGCTTACCTTTCAAAACCCTGACAACCATTATACCATTGCCAAACTTCGCATGGCCCGGATTTCAGATCCGGTCACCATTGTGGGGCATCTGGCCGGTGTTGTTGAGGGAGAAAGCCTGGAAGTATCAGGCAAATGGGCATCTCATCCCAAATATGGCGATCAGTTTAATGTCCAAACCTATTCGGTTACATTGCCGGCAACGGTGTCAGGCATCCGCAGGTATCTGGGATCAGGTATGATCAAAGGCATTGGCCAGTTTCTGGCATCAAAAATTGTGGACCATTTTGAGGAACAGACCCTGGACGTGATTGAAAATGAACCGGATAAACTGCTGCAGATCAACGGGATCGGCATTGCCAAGAAAAAGATGATAGAAGATGCCTGGAACAAACATCATGGGGTCAGGCGGGTGATGCAGTTTTTACAGCAAAATGATGTGGGCGTTGTCCATGCGGCAGATATTCTTAAAACCTATGGCTCAAAAGCTTTAGACGTTCTGCAAAATGACCCGTACCTGATTGCAAGGGATATTCCTAAGGCAGGGTTTGGTCTGGCTGATACCATTGCCATGAAAGCCGGTGTGGAACGGGACAATGGCAGTCGGCTTCAGGCGTGTTTGATTCATGTTCTGCTCTTGTTTGAGCAGGAAGGGCATGTGTATGGCATTAAAGAAACGCTTTTTCAAACCAGTGCCAGAATATCGGGAATTGATCCGGCAAAGTTTGAACCTGCATTAAGCGCCCTGGTGGATCAGGAAGAGGTGAAGATTGAATCTTTTGATGAAGATGAAAAACAGACCGTAACAAAAGTATACCTGGCCAGGCTGCACCGGGCAGAATCCGGGATTGCCGCCCGGATGAAAGCCATTTTGTCCATGCCGGTGAAAGTCTGCAATATCAGTAAGGATCAGATTCTTGAAACCGTGCTGTCCCGTCTGGCTGTAAAACTGTCCAGAGAACAGCTGGCTGTGGTTAGAAAAGTGATC
>JBDRPM010000088.1:0-24203 GCA_043827005.1 Pseudomonadota bacterium
AACGAAAACTCATCCATCTGCTGCGTTGCTGCGCAAAGCTGAAATCCTCATGTACTACAGTACACTCCGGTTTCAGCTTTGCTTGCGCCTTGCATATGGACAAGTTTTCATCCAAACACGGGTTTTCGGTCAGGCACTAATTCAGGAAGAGCCTTATCCCCGCTGCTGCCGATTCCGATTCTTCGGTACAAATAGTCGGCAACGTGGTCAATCGCAGCTGTGCGAAAGGTATTTAAATTCTCATCCTGACAATGATGGTATTCGACAGCCCTCACCATGGAAGGTGGCAGACTCCACCCCAGCGTTGCATAAAATTTTCCATTGAAAGATGAAAGCATTTGTATTCAATAGCATAAAGTATTATTTAACCTTCAAATCAGGACTTCTCCATAAGTGGGTTCATGTGTCTTCATCTTTTTTATAAAAAACTTTACCCTTCGGGAAAGCCATACGATGCCATCTTCTTCGTTAGCAAGGTTTTGCGGTAGATGACTACAGCGGCAACCTTGCTGCCTTGAATATGATATCGTATGACTTTTGCAACGATGGGGTCCATTTTTTGAGAACAAGAGCACCTACCCCTGAATGGTCAAAGTTGAATATTTTATTCTCTGCCGCTACAGGGGAGATGGCCTCTTTTTTTGAAAGCTGAAGGGCCTTGAAAAATTCTTCATGGAAAAAAGTGTCCAGGATTAATTTTCTAAAATCAATGGAGCAGGCCGCACATGAACATCTCTTCTGACTTTTTGAGCCCCGTGTGTTTCGAGATTTTTTTTACAGATGATCCCGCATAACAATGCGTGTCTCCAGAAATCGGTGCGGTTAAACAATTGATTTCCTTCTTTATTTTTCCGGGGTTTGCGCCTTCATTTTTTCCAGTGATTGTTTAAATTTCTCACATGGGTTTTCATAGGACACGCGCTGGGTAAACCACAAAAAGTCTGCCGGTGGAGTTGCATCATACCCTTTCAGATCCAGGGGAAACAGATAATCAGACAATGGTGACGGGTTGACCGTGATTTCAGTCAATGCAATGTTGACCTGGCGGATCTGTTTATTGATCGTTGATACCCTGTCGATGATGCCCAGATTATATTCAGTATGGCCGCCACCCACAATCACAACAACCGGGCCGTTTCCATGGGTGTGCATCTGAGTGATGGACAGGGCCATTTTATCGTTTCTGGCCACCCAGGTGTCATACAGGCGGGACTGCATTCTATCGTGACTCATGCCGCAGTGAACCGCCTTGAAGATGGAGAACATATGCTCTTTGTAAACATTGTCCGGCAGGGAGGTTGAAAAGATGAGTTCTTTTTCAATCGGGGTGATACTGTCGATCCCTTTTCTGGTGATTCGTTTTTTTAAGGCGCTGGACAGATCAATGCCTGCCACGGCCAGTTTTTTTGTTTTGGCGAGTTTCAGCAGGTCATAATAGTACTGCCACATGGTATCGGATTGATCGTGCCAGCCCAGTTTCATCCTTAACTCTTTTTCAATGAATGTTTCATTTTCAGGAGAATGGCTGATCTGGCCTGAATCAATAAAATTGAGCAGATCCGGCGTGTTGTCCATGGAAAAAAATTCAAACCCGATAGACGGGGTGATCCCTTTTTCTACAAGAGCCTGGATAACTTTTTGCTGAAAGGCATGCTGATCCGGGTTATCATGTTTTTCCGACAGATAGATGACATCGTATGTGGCGATGTGGTCGATCAAAGCCTGGAAATCAACGGGCCGGCCTGTTTTTGATTCAATGATCTGGCCGATCAAAGGATCACTTCTTTTTGCAGGCTTACCTGTTGTGGTCATGATGCAGGATTGCATGATCGGGATAATCAGAAAAAAAACAAGGATCATATAATAACGGTTCATCCATCGCACCCCATATAAAAACAAAGCTTGGATTTGAGATTATCAGGTTTTATTGTTTTTTAAAATAGAGAACCAGGCTTTTGCCTAAAACAGGATTCAAAAGGCGATCAATAAAGGATGTGATGCCAGGCTTTTTCATCAAATCCCAGACCAGAAGTCTGTGATACAGATTGACTGCAAAAGAATCGGTTCGATTCGGCCCGACCAGGCATTTTAACCACCAGAACGGGGTGTGGATGCTGTGGGCATAATGAGAACCCGTGTGAGCAAGACCAAACGATTCAATTTGTTCAATCAGGTTTTTCTTTTTATAAATCCTGACATGGCCCATGTCGGCGTTAACGTATTCATCAGACAAAAACCAGCATATTCTTTCGGGTAAAAACCGGGGAACACTGATGGCCAGAGTTTTACCGGGTTTTAAGATTCGGACCAGTTCAGTTATTGCCAGGGTGTCGTTTGGGATATGTTCCAATACTTCTGAACAGATGACACAATCAAAGCGGTTGTCATCAAAGGGCAGGCAGGTGACATCCATACAGGCCAGATCAATGGATTGACAGTTCAGGTCATTGATGGCAGTGTGAAATTTGATTTTATTTTGTGTCAGGACAAGATTGTCAAATCCGAAATCTGCTCCCACACACCGTGTCTGTTCCTGCTGTGCGGCCTTAATGGTGTGTCGTCCCTCCCCGCATCCGATATCCAGCACCCGGTCCAGCGGATCAAGTTTGAGCCGGTTAAAATCAATGGTAATCACGGATGGTCTCCTTGTAGGCCGCAACCGTTTTGATGGCGGTTCTTTCCCAGGTAAATTCCTGCATTACCCGTTGGTATCCTTTTTCGGCCAGGTTTTCTCTTAAGACTGGGTTGTCAAGTAGTTCCAGAATAGCCTTTTTCAGCGCCTCGGCATTTGCCGGCGGAACCATCATGGCTGCATTTCCGGCCACTTCCGGCAGGGCACCACCTGTGGTGCTGATCACGGGAATCCGGCAGGCCATGGCTTCGCCCACGGGAAGTCCGAATCCTTCATAAAGGGAAGGCACAACGGCAATTGAAGATTTGGCATATTCCCTGACAAACTGCTCATGATCAATGCGGCCGGTAAAGCAGATATGGGGCCCAAGTTCCAGGGCTTTAACCAGTCGTTCAATCGTGCCGTTTTGTTTGGGTGCGCCGATAACAACCAGTTTGACCGATCTGATTTTTAAAACCGCTTTGATGGCTGTTAAAAGGTATGCCAATCCTTTTAAGGGAGTATCGGCACTGTTGGTGACAATGATGCGGCCCGATTCTTTTCGGATGGTATCAATGGGGAAAAAACTGCGGGTATCGATACCAATGGGAATGGTTTTAAACCGTGATTCAGGAATGCCATATTCTTTTGCAATATCGTGTTTACTGCTGTTAGATACTGTAATCAGGCAGGGCAGTTGCCGGGCCACCCGTTTTTGCATGCCAATAAAAGAATACCAGCGGATGGCTTTTGCTTTTTTAAAAAAAGAAGATGCCTCCTGGATTGCCAGACGCCGGTCAACGGTCATGGGGTGATGGATGGTTGCAGTTACCGGCATGTGTCTGGACAGGGATAAAATTCCATAGGACAGACTCTGGTTGTCATGGATAATATCAAATGTTTGGTTGGTTCTCTTTAAATGTTGTTTGACCCGCATGCCAAAGGTGAAAGGTTCAGGATATCCCATTGTAGAGACATCAAGCCATTCCAGAAGATTGATCGGATCTTTGAGTTCCGCAAGACTGGGGGTTCTGAAAGGGTTTTCAGGGTTATACAGATCCAGGGTCCTGAGCATGGTCAGGTTGACGGTTTGATTTAACAATGGATCTGGCGGGCCTGCAATGACCTCAACCTTATGACCCAGATCTGAAAGGGCATGGCTCAAGTGCCGGACATACACACCCTGTCCGCCGCAATGGGGATTGCTCCGGTAAGAGACCAAACCTATTTTCAGAGGGGTTTTCATAAAAAAAAATGGTGCGCCCGGCTGGGATCGAACCAGCGGTCTTCAGCTTCGGAGGCTGACGTGCTATCCACTGCACTACGGGCGCGCAAGTTGTAATCTACTTTAAGTTTGCCTTTTGTTCAAGGTCATTATCAAATTTTTCTTTGGCTTCTCCGGCCACATATAACGAGCCTGCTATGCAGACGGCATCGTTCTCACCTGACAGTTCAATGGCATGGGCAACAGCTTGTTTGACATCTTTGATAATGGTCACAGGGATGCTGCTCAATTTTTGGATGGCCTGTTTTAACACGGCCGGTTCAAGACTCCGGTCGATTCTGGCCATGGTAACGATCACCTGGTGGGCACAGGGGACAAGGTTTTCCAGCATTTTTTCATAGGGTTTATCATCCAGAATGCCGATGACCAGGGTCAGCCGTTTGTCTTTGAGTGTGGCCGTCAGGTAGTTTTTTAATACTTTTGAGGCATGAAGATTGTGCGCACCGTCCAGAATCACCAGGGGCTTTTCCTGGATGTGTTCCAGACGTCCCGGCCATTTGGCCATGGCAAGTCCTGCCTTGACCAGATTCAATGTCAGGTCATATCGTTTGTCTAACGGTTTGAATTTATCAAAAATCAATTCACAGGCTGCAAGGGCCAGGCTTAAATTTTCTTTTTGATGATCACCGGGCAATGGTTTGACAAGGGAATCAAAATTTTGAAAAATGCCTTTATAGTCAATCAATTCCCGGCCTGTTTGTTTTCGTGCTGAAAAATCTTTTTTAAACTGGAACAAGGCAGATGATTTTTCCTGTGCCAGCGTTTTAAGAACCTCTATTCCGGATGGCTGGCTGACTGCCGTTACCACAGGACAGCTCTCCTTGATAATGCCGCCTTTTTCCCGGGCAAGGGCTTTGATGGTATGGCCCAGATAACTGGTATGTTCAATGGATAAATTGGTGATCACACTGACTTGTGGTTTGACGATATTGGTGGCATCATACCTGCCGCCCATGCCGGTTTCAATCACAGCCCAATCAACATTTTCATTGGAAAAATGGACAAAGGCCATGGCTGTGGCAATCTCAAAAAAAGTGGCTTTTCGTTTTCCAATATCAACGGCATTGACAGATTCAAAGGTTTTGACCACATCTTCATCGGCAATCTGTTGGCCATTGATGGTAATCCGTTCATTGAATCGAACCAGATGGGGCGAAGTATAGACCCCTGTTTTAAACCCCGCTGCCTGCAAAATGGAGGCAATATAGGTGGCTGTCGATCCTTTTCCGTTGGTACCGGCGATATGGACCACAGGATAATTTTTCTGAGGATTGTGCAGGGATGTTAAAATATTTAGAATCGTATCCAGCTCAAGTTTAATGCCGAAGCGGCCAAGCTTGTAGATTCTGTCAAGACATTCCTGATAGGTGGTAGATTTCATTTTTTTAAACAAAAAACCGGCACAAATTATTGCTGAAACAATTTGTGCCGGTTGTGTCTGGTTGCTTTAACCTTGTTTTCTGCGGGTTTTAGATGCTGCAATTCTTTGTCTTCTCACTGCTTCTCTCATCTTACGCCGTCTGAATTGACACGGTTTCTCAAAGTTTTTTTTCACTTTAAGCCGTTTAAAGAGGCCATCATTCTGGATTTTCTTTTTGAGTATCCGTAAAGCTCTTTCAACGTCATTATCAATGACTGTAACCATTATATCTTTCAAAAAACATCGCCCCTTTCATAGTGTATTTAAATATGCTGGATATTTATAACCTGTCTTTTTAGCAAAAGACTCGCTCAAAAGCAAGAGCAAAAAGCCTTTTTACCTGTATAAAAGGGAAAAAGGCTTTTATGATTGGATTTTGACCTTAAATTGTTTGGCCGGCAGGTTTATCCATCTGATTTAGAGTTTGGAAACCAACTCTTTGGTTACTTCAGGCAGTGCTTTTTCACCGGCCAGGGTGATGTATTTGATTGAGCTGTCTTTTGCAGCCAGATCTCTGAAATAGTATGAAGAAGCCAGTGTGCCGGTTTCTGTATCATAATAGATGGAGTGGCGTTTATCAATGGCCGCTTCATCCTGATCATCGGCACGCATGGTTAATGCACCGCCGCAGACTCTGCACTTGTCGCCGTTGGGTGCAATGGCATCAATAAAAATATTGTTAGGATGGTTGTTGTCGTTTTCACACAACCTGCGGCCCATGATTCTGTCTTTTGCAATCTGTCTGTCCAGGATCATTTCAATGACATAGTTCAGTTTTATACCAGCTTGTTCAAGAGAGGCGTGGAGTTTTTCAGCCTGGACTTTGTTTCTGGGGAAACCATCCAGGAGCCAGCCCTTTTTGCAGTCGTCCTGTTTGATTCGGTCGATCATCATGGGGATTGTTATTTCGTCAGGTACCAGATCCCCTCTGTCAATAAACGCTTTTGCCTGTTTGCCAAGTTCGGTTCCGCCTTTGATATTGTCGCGGAAAATCGCACCGGATTCAACATGTGCAATATTATATTTGTCTTTAAGGATTGAGCCCTGGGTTCCTTTACCGCTTCCGTTTGGTCCAAAAAATAAAATGTTCATTTAAAACTCCTTTATGTTATAAGCATTATGTTTATATGTTGAGAATAACTTTTCATAAATATAAGAGTCGCTTTTATTTGTCAAGAAAAGGTAACCATATGAAGAAAATTGATGGGAAAATCTTGAGCCCGGCCAGTAAAATTGTTGCATTCTGTTTCAGTATTCAAGCCATTGGGATTGGTTCGTATATTTCATTTGGCGTGTTTTTTAATCCTTTGATGGCAGAGTTTGGCTGGTCAAGAGCCGTCATTTCAGGATCATCTTCCATGGCTTTTTTTATTTCAGGCCTGTTTGCCATTTATATCGGGCGGCTCAATGACCGGGTCGGTCCAAAAATGATCTTGACCATAACAGCCGTATTCCTGGGTGCCGGCCTGATGATGATGTCCGGAGTACATGCCATATGGCAGCTGTATCTTATGTTCGGGCTGGTGTTCGGCATTGGGTTAAGTTCCATTGATGTGATCGCCCTGACCACCATTGCCCGCTGGTTTCCTGAAAAAAGAGGGGCCATGACCGGGATTGTCAAGGTGGGGACAGGCGCTGGCCAGTTGTTGTTTCCTTTTCTGGCAAGTGTATTGATCGCATGGTTTGGCTGGAGAAATGCTTACCTGGTCCTGGGTATTGTTTGCCTGATCCTGTTGAGCATGATTGCCAGAGGGATGAAACGTGATCCCGGGGAACTGTGTCAGGATGAAAAAATCAGTGCAGAAGGCAAAGCACGCCAGTCAGAAACACTGGCAGCTTCTGTCTGTTCTAAAAAACCTGAAGTCTTTTCTAAGAAAATGGATCTGACATTTTCCCAGGCTTTTGGAACAACCCAGTTGTGGCTGCTGTGCGCCATTAATTTTACCATTGTTTCCTGCATGATGAGCATCCTGGTTCATATTGTACCCCACAGCAGGGATGCGGGCGTGTCTGTCTATAAAGCTGCCAGTGTTCTGTCTGCCATCGGTGGCGTCAGCATGGCAGGCCGGTTTGTCATCGGCATGATCATTGACAGGATCGGCAGCAAACGGTCCATGCTGTTGTCTCTTTTTATTCTGGTGATGGGATTGTCCTGGCTGCAGACCGCAGACACCTTGTGGAAGCTGTATGTGTTTGCCGGCATATACGGCCTTGCCCATGGCGGATTTTTTACAGTGATTTCCCCGATTGTGGCAGAGTTGTTCGGCATCAGATCCCACGGCAGTATTTTCGGTCTGGTTGTCTGTTTCGGGACTACAGGCGGGGCAGCAGGGCCATTTATGACCGGATACCTGTTCGACCTGAGTGGCAGCTATTATCTGGCTTTCAGCCTGATGTTGATGCTCGGCATTCTGGGAATCGGAATGTTGTCTTTTTTAAAGCCTGTAAAACCCGTGCCACCCATTGTTGAATATTGTTGAACACTATTGAACTGTCGTATATTCAGGATATTATGGTAGGTAAGAATTTTATGAAAAAACAATTATTCTCGTTCAATATCAGGATGATTCCCCTGTTTGTGATCATCTGCGCCGGACTTATGTTTTTTGTTATCAAAGTCAGTGCAGCAGAACCCAATCTTTTCAATATAGACAAACAAAATATCCGCAAATTGCTTACGGACGAGGAAAAAATATGGCTATCCAGGCATAAAACCATACGGATAGCCGGTCCCAGGGCTTTTCCGCCATTCCATTATTATCAGGAAGACGGAACCTTAAAAGGGATGGCTTCAGATTATATCCATCTTATTTTTAAATATCTGGATATACAGCCTCAGATTCGAAGCAATATGGAATGGATTAACGTTCTTAAAGAGGCAGAGGCACAGAAAATTGATCTGATTTCGTGTTCTGCAAAAACGATTGACCGGGAAAAATATCTGACGTTCTCAGCTCCTTATCTGTCTTTTCCTCTGGTTATTGTCACAAAAACAGATGCCCGGTTTATTGGCGGGCTTGATGATTTGCACAGCAAAACTGTAACCTTTGTAAAAGGAAATGCAGCCTATGACTGGATCAGACGTGATAACATCAGGGTCCTGCCGAATTTTGTAAAGACACCACTGGATGGATTAAAGGCTGTTTCATTGGGCCAGGCTGACGCAACCATTGAAAATCTTGCAACAGCAACCTATTTGATCCAGAAAGATGGATTGGCAAATCTGAAAATTGCAGCTCCGGCATTCAATGAAAATTATAATTTATTTATCGCTGTTCGAAAAGATTGGCCTGAACTGGTCTCCATTATCAATAAAATACTTGCCGCAACAACACCTCAACAGCACTCGGCAATCAGAGACAGGTGGCTGTCTGTAAAAAATGATTACGGTTTGCGCAGGTCTGATGTCATTAAATGGGTGTTGGGCACAGGTTGTATTATCTTTTTTATCCTTGCCGTTTTTTTAATATGGAATCGCCGATTGAGCAAAGAGATCAATGAACGCAAGCTGGTTGAGGAAGCCCTTCGGAAGAGTGAAGCCAAATTCAGGCTCGCTTTCCATACAAGCCCTGATTCAATCAATCTCACCAGGGTTTCTGATGGGATGTATATCGATATAAATGATGGTTTTACCAAAATTTTAGGATATTCCCGAGACGATGTTATCGGAAAAACCTCCCTTTCCTTGAACATCTGGAAAAATTCGGAAGACCGGAAGCGTTTGGTGGACGGCTTGTCAAAGACAGGTTATGTGGAAAATTTAATAGCCCCGTTTGTCGGCAAAAATGGCAAAATTTGCATGGGCATGATGTCTGCCAGTATGATTCAAATCAGCGGTGAGGATGTTATTTTGTCAGTGACCAGAGATATCACCGGACTTTTGAAAGCAGAAGAGGATAAAATCAGGGCCCAGAAAATCGCTGCTGACCATGAAAAATTGGCATTAGTGGGTCAGATAGCAGGGAAAATCGCCCATGATTTTAATAATGTTTTAGGAATTATTATGGGGAATACAGAGCTTGCTCTTTTGGATTGTATGGATGCCGGAATAAAAAATACCCTGGAATTAATATATAGACAAACAATGCGGGGGAAAAATTTAACAAAAAATCTGGTTGCCTTTGCCAAAGATCAGGAACCCAGGCAGGAATTTTTCAGGATTCATGAAAAAATTGATTTGGTCATCAACCTGTTAAAAAAGGATCTGGAAGGGATTGAATTAATAAGAAAAGATCAGTCAGGCGTACCGGATTTGCTTGCAGATCCGGGAATGATCGAGCACGCACTGGTCAATCTTATACAAAATTCAATCCATGCCTTAAGCATGGTGGATGCTCCAAAAATGATTATTAGAACATACAGTCTGGATAATTATATCTGTTTTGAAATTGAAGACAATGGCTGTGGAATTCCCAAAGAAAACCTGGAAAACATTTATGATCCTTCTTTTACGTTAAAAGGAAGCAAGGACTTAACAGGTTCATACAGACCTGGCATTAAAGGCACTGGTTATGGAATGTCCAATGTAAAAAAATATATTCAGCAACATAAGGGCAGGATTTGTGTTGAGTCGGAATTGGGATCAGGTACAAAGTTTATCATCAACCTGCCCATAATGAAAAAAGAGTTAACCTGTGAAGAAAAAATAAAAATCCGAACAGGGAATGCCTGTTTTGAAAAACATATCCTTCTTGTGGAGGATGAACAGGCCATATCAGATGTGCAATACAGGATATTGACGCAGGAACCCTGTAATCACAAAGTTGATATTGCGAGTAATGGGAAGATTGCAATGGATTTATTTGCAAGAAATCAATATGACCTTATCAGCCTGGATTATATCCTTTCCGGAAAAATTAACGGAATGGATGTATACCATCATATCCGAGAAGAAAATAAAATCGTTCCCATCCTGTTTGTCTCCGGAAACATAGACTTTTTAGAGGCCATCGACAACCTGAAGCAAAAAGACCCTTATCTTGATAATCTGTCAAAACCCTGTAAAAATATCGATTATGTAAATTGCATAAACAAATTGTTTCGAATCAGGACCATCTGATTCTTATGATGAAAATAAGACCCCCCAGGAGTCAAGGATTTTTCCGGTTAAAAAAGTAAAACATGAATATAAAGTTACACAATCGTAATGATAATGTGGATTCTTTTACAGGTTTGTGATTTGCCACTGCAACCTGTTCGGTTTTGAAAGCCCTGGTAATAAGGCTTGTGTCTATTTATTCAAAGCATGGTATAAAAATTGCTTTAGTTTTAAGGCAGGAGTGGTCGATAAATTAATTATAGCCGACATAAAAAGATTCAGTATTCTGTTGGTTGATAAAAAGGAGGTCCTTAATATGAATACAATCAGCAAGCCTTTTGAGATTGAAAAATCATTCGGCATGGGTGTTTTATTAAAATTAACCAAAAAGAGTGTGAAGGGCGTTGAAATCTGTTCGGACGGGGAAAAGTTTACGTCCAACATGACGCTCAGTGAGCTGAGCAATGCTGTTGATACAACATTGAGAACACATAATATCAGGTTGAAAATCAAATAAGGCGTTCGTCTTGTTTTAAGCATGATATGCCCTTGTCATGAACCGATCGGCTCATAAGGGATTTATCTTTTAGCGCTCTTGAAAGCCTGTTCAGGAAAAAGCACCCAATCTGTGTAAATAATTTTGGAATAGTCCTTGAATGTCAGCATGGATATTGCTATTAATGGGGTCTAAACCGTCATGATTATTTTGTAAAACAATAGCAATAATATAGATGTACACAGGGGGTATGATGACTGAATTAATCGATATCAGGGCAAGAGAGATTCTTGATTCCAGAGGGAATCCAACAGTTGAAGTCGATGTGGTACTGGCATGTGGTGCCATGGGAAGGGCAGCGGTTCCATCGGGGGCATCCACCGGAACCAGAGAAGCCCTGGAACTTCGGGATAATTCCAATAGCCGTTTTCTGGGCAAAGGGGTGTTAAATGCGGTTGCCAATGTCAATGAGGTGATCGCACCTGAAATTATCGGTTATGATGCCATGGATCAGGCCGGTCTTGATCAGACCATGATCGATATAGACGGCACTGAAAACAAGTCAAGGCTGGGAGCCAATGCCATTCTGGGTGTGTCCATGGCAGCCGCACGGGCCGCAGCCAATGCCTGTGAGATTCCGTTGTACCAGCATATCGGCGGTATCAATGCCAGGGTCCTGCCCGTGCCCATGATGAATATTATTAACGGCGGAGCCCATGCAGCCAATAACCTGGATATCCAGGAATTCATGATTCTGCCGTTTGGCGCCGGATCGATCTGTGAAGCCGTTCGCATGGGAGCTGAAACCTTTCATCACCTGGCAAAAATTTTAAAAGGCCAGGGCCTGTCCACGGCGGTGGGCGATGAAGGCGGATTTGCCCCCAATCTTAGATCCAATGAAGAAGCGCTCGAATATATTATTAATGCCATTGAAGCGGCCGGATACAGACCGGGCAAAGATATCGGCATTGCCCTGGACGCAGCTGCTTCTGAATTTTATAAAAATGGCAAATATATTTTTGAATCAGAAGGCAGGGAACTGTCAGCCAATGAGTTGATTGATTATTATGAAAGCCTGGTTGACAAATATCCGTTATATTCCATTGAAGACGGCCTTGCAGAAAGCGACTGGGATGCATGGGAAACCATGACCGAACGGCTTGGCAATTCTATTCAGATTGTGGGTGATGACCTGTTTGTGACCAATCCGGATATTTTTAAAAAAGGGATTGAGCGTGGGGTTGCCAATTCGATTTTAATCAAGCTCAACCAGATCGGAACAGTGACTGAAACCCTGGATGCCATTCAGATGGCCAAAGAATCCGGCTACACAACAGTTGTGTCTCATCGGTCCGGTGAGACAGAAGATTCATTTATTGCTGATCTGGCAGTGGGTGTGAATGCCGGTCAGATTAAAACCGGCTCCATGTCCAGAAGTGATAGAGTGGCCAAATACAATCAATTGATGAGAATTGAAGAAAAACTTGGAGATAGTGCATCATTTCCCAAAGATCTGTTTATGTAACTGATGAAAATACGATTTCTTTTCTCTTTTTTTGTTCTTTTTTGTATCCTGCAGCCATGCACAGGACGGGCGTTTGTACCCCAGACGCCCCACCTGCTGCATCTTGTCGTTCAAAAGATTAAACAACCTGTCGGCCTTTATGTGTTTCAGACCAAAACGATTGTGGATTGTGATGCAATTCAAGAAGAGGGGGTCTCTTTGCAGGAGGCGTTATTGTATCAATACCCCAACCAGCTCCGGTCTGAAGTTAAATCAAATCCTGCTGCAACCTTGAGTGTTGAGTCTGGCTTTAAATTCATCAAAGTGATCAATGGTGAAACCGTGTCAAAGGAAAAATCATTCATTGATCTGTATACGGATATTCTTTTGTATCGAGATCATGAAAGTCTTATCGGACAACTGGCTCTGGAAGGTATAGACGTAACAAAGGTAACATTTCAGCGGTATGACAATACCATTTGTTATGTCATTGGCCAGCCCAGGGGAAAAGGTCAGCCCTTTGCCGGTCTCTGGATCGAAAAAGAGACGTTCTTACCGGTAAGATATGTGGTGGAAAAAAAGGACTGGATGGTGGAGTGTCTGTATTCCAATTGGCAGCTGGTCAGCAGGACCTGGTATCCCATGCAGATCACCATCTTTTTGGACAGTCAGTTGTTTGCAACAATCAATGTCAATCATATTGACCTGAAATCAGATTTTTCGCCTGGCATATTTGATATTTCCCGTATTGAACGATTGTATCCTGAAAAGCTTGAACCTGGTTTTTTAGATGAAAATTCCAAAGAAAAGGATGAATTGAATAAGCGCATAGAAGAATTTAAAAAACTATATGAATAATTTTAAACAAGTGAGGGACAATGGCTAAAACTACCAAGTATATTTTTGTTACCGGGGGCGTACTTTCATCGCTGGGAAAAGGGCTTGCATCTGCTGCCATAGGAATGCTTCTTGAAAGTCGCGGATTAACTGTTACGATTCAAAAACTTGACCCCTATATTAATGTTGATCCCGGAACAATGAATCCGTTCCAGCATGGTGAAGTTTATGTAACAGATGACGGGGCAGAAACTGACCTGGATTTGGGCCATTATGAAAGATTCACCAATGCCAGGCTGGGGAAAAACAATAATTTTACAACCGGCAAAATCTATGACCAGGTCATCACCAAAGAGCGCAGGGGTGAATATCTGGGTGGAACCGTGCAGGTGATCCCCCATATTACCGATGAGATCAAAAAAAGTATCTGTCTTGTGTCCGGTGATGTGGATGTGGTCATTGTTGAAATCGGCGGCACCATTGGTGATATTGAGTCCTTGCCTTTCCTGGAGGCCATCCGTCAGTTTAAAGGGGATGCAGGTGCTGCCAATGTGATTTATATTCATTTGACCCTGGTTCCATACATTAAAACCGCCTGTGAAGTAAAAACCAAGCCCACCCAGCACAGTGTCAAAGAGTTGCGAAGTATCGGTATTCAGCCTGATATTTTGTTGTGCCGGACTGAAAGTTATTTATCCCAGGATATCAAGAAAAAGATTGCGTTGTTCTGCAATTTAGAAGCAGATTCGGTTTTTACAGCCAAGGATGTGGACTGTATTTATGATGTTCCTCTGGTCTATAATCAGGAAGGGCTGGGCGATATCATCTTAAAGAAGCTCAATATATGGGCCCGGGCGCCACGGCTGGATGCCTGGAAAGAGATGGTGGAGCGGCTTAGAAATCCAAGATTTTCAGTCAACATTGCCATTGTTGGAAAATATGTTGATCTGACTGAAAGTTATAAAAGTTTGAATGAAGCACTCTCCCATGGTGGAATTTCAAATGATGCCAGGGTCAACCTTCAATATGTGGATTCCACCACACTGACTGAAGACAATGTGGTTCAAATTCTTTCTGCCAGTGATGGTGTTCTGGTTCCGGGTGGGTTCGGATCAAGAGGGATTGAAGGTAAAATTCTAGCTGCCAGATATGCCAGGGAACATAAGGTGCCGTATTTTGGCATCTGTCTGGGCATGCACATGGCTGTGATTGAAATTGCCAGAAATGTATTGAATCTTGAAGAGGCCCATGGAGAGGAGTTTGATCCGCATACCCCGGACCCGGTTATTTATCTGATGAAAGAGTGGTATGACGAACAGACAAAACAGATTGAAAAACGGGATGATGAATCTGATAAAGGCGGGACCATGCGTCTGGGTGCTTATCCATGTATTCTGGTGCCGGATACCCTTGCCATGAAAGCGTATAAACAGGATCAGATTTCAGAACGGCACCGGCATCGGTATGAATTTAATAATGCCTATAAGGATCGGCTGGTTGAAGCCGGACTTGTGATCAGCGGCACTTCACCGGATCATGAACTGGTTGAAATTGTGGAACTTGCCGATCACCCCTGGTATCTGGCCTGTCAGTTCCATCCGGAATTTAAATCCAAACCAAACAATCCGCATCCCTTATTCAGGGAGTTTATAAAAGCATCCATGAAAAATGCTAAAAAATAGACAATGATAAGGCAGACAACAACGTTTGTCCTTATTGTCCTTTCCTTTTTCCTGTTCTGTCCATGCGTATGGGCAGAACAGGATATTGTTTCAGAAGATGACCGGTTTTCTGCATTAATCAATCAGATCAAACCATCCATTGTGGCAGTCGGCACTCATTATTTTAATGACAAACCCAAAAATCAGTATCTGGGCACTGGATTCATCATTGGTGCTGGCAAACGGGTGGTGACAAATTATCATGTTATTGAACCGGTTATTGAGAAAGAAAAATTATCCTGTCTTCGGATATTTCACAAACAATTTCCTGAAGAAGGGATCATCGCAAAGATCCTGGCCATGGACAGGTTTCATGACCTGGCAATTTTAGAACAGGCTGGTGATCCATTGCCTGGTTTAACCTTATCTGATTCAAGTAAAGTAAAAGAAGGGTATAAGATTGCTTTCACAGGATATCCCCTAGGGCTGGTGCTGGGCTTGAATCCCACCACCCACACCGGCATTGTTTCAGGCATTTCTCCGTTGGTAAGCCCCAGTCCCAGTGCCGGAATTATTGATGGGAGCTTGATCCGTCATTTAAATGATCCATATGAGGTGTTTCAGATCGATGCCACAGCCTATCCGGGTAACAGTGGAAGTCCTGTTTTTCGAGCATCTTCAGGTGAAGTGATCGGTGTGGTCAACAAGGTGTTTGTTCAGGGAAAAAAAGAACATGCCATTACCAATCCCTCCGGGATTACCTATGCGATTCCTGCCCGGTTTATCATTGATCTTGAAAAGACCATCACATCCGTTCGGCAATAAAAAATAATTATTTCTTTTTTAGGGGTGGGTAGCTGGCTGTTGAACCGTTCAACCCTCTGTTCATAGGCTTTTTTCCGATTTCTTTTGGATACTGAAGAGGTTGAAATTAATTTTGCTCAGGCGTTGATTGATAGTTTTGAACCAGAATCAAGGCGGCATGGCGGGCAGCATCAATATAGTCCAGATTATTATGAATCAGGGCAAGGGACTGACACCCTTCGATCAACAACAAGAGTTCTCGCACTAACTGTGCGGCACTATCCAGATTCTGTGCGGCAAATTTTTCTTTCAGATACATTTCAACCTTTTCTTTTTGCCGACGCGCCGCTTTTCTGGCCGGATGTCCTGGCAGATCGGCAAATTCCACAGCAGCCCGGGTAAAACCTGATCCCTGCCATTGAGTTTGAGCGGCCCATTGTGCGAGTTTTTCAAAAAGCGTCATCACCATCTGATCCGGCGTTCCACTGATACAATCGGCCCATTGCCGGATACGTTCGGAAGCTATCTGATGCTGATGTTCCAGCACCGCTTCTATCAGCTTATCCTTACAGCCAAAGTGCTGATATAGTGTTCGTTTGGTAATACCCGCCGCACTGGCAATAGCATCAACGCCAGTACGCATAAATCCGCCCTGATAAAAAAGAGTATAGGCAGCATCAATGATTTGCTGCCGGGTTTCTGCGGATTTTCTGCGCATGTTGTTCCTCCTGTAAAAAAGTATACTGACAAGTGAGTGTACTTTATTCTTATCCAAGTTTAACATAAGGTCAAGATCAACCTTTTTTTACGGCCATGGGCTGCCCTGGTATTTTATTGTGGCCTGCCCGCAACAAAGCATGAAAAAAACGCAGTGGTTTTGAAAAGTTTTCAAATAAAATAAGGGGGGATGTATGAAAAGTCAGGAACGTGATGAAGAACTCGAAAAACGCCTTGAGATGTTTGATGGGTGGGTAAAGGAAGGCAAAATTCCCAGCTCGTCAAAAGTTATACCCATAGCACAATCATTATCCGCCTTACAGTGGGTTTTGCCCACGCAGCAAATGATTGAACTGCTCAGAAACTCCAGATCTTTTGCATTGGCAGACTGTGCCTGCAGAACAAAACACAAACGATGCAGAAATCCTTTGGAGGTGTGTTTTTATACAAATGATGTGGCTGATAAGAAAGTTGCCCAGAAAGCTGCACGGCATGTCAGTATGGAGGAGGCTACCGAAGTTTTGAAGCTGGCGAATGAATACGGTCTTGTGCATCTGACCATTTATAATCCTGAACAACACGCCTATGCGCTTTGCAGTTGTTGCGAATGCTGCTGCCATGATATTGCTTTTATGAAAAAACTGGGACGTCCTGATCTGGTTGCCCATGCAGACTATATTGCAGTACAGGATAAAGATCAATGCACACAATGCGGACTTTGCACAGAACGGTGTGTATTTGGAGCCTGGGTCATAAGAGATGATGAGGTAATCTATGATAATACAAAATGCTATGGGTGCGGTCTTTGTGTTACCAAATGTCCTGAAAACGCAATAAAAATGGAATTGCGCACATCAACACCGTTTTGATCATAAGACATCAGCAGGGAGTCTAACGTTTGTGTCAGTGCGGGAGATCCAAAACAAACAAATTCGATTGATAGAGGTGTCATATGTTGGAACACACGAAACCGTTTTCTATTAATACCCATGCTCTGGCGGGCACAACAAAACATGAAAGAATGTGGAAGACGAAATCTCCATTCTGAGGATGACACAAAGATTGCTTAAGCAATTGGGCTACCCCGAAATATCCGGGCTACCAGGTTTTGGCTGCTCAATCACCGGTTGTACATCTAAAAACAGGTTATGGTGGATAGATAGTATCCACTTGAGTGGTTGGCCTGTGTATATCATACTCGCATTGAGGCACTGAATTTTATTTTTATTTAAATGAATTTTAAAAAAACTATGTATTTTTGAATAGATAGAAAAATAAAAAAATAATGGCATACCTTTTGCCATATGTGGTAACAGCTATTTTAAAAAACAATATTTAAGAACAGTATTGCCATATTCATGATTCTGAATTAGTTTGTGGCTAACTATTTGAGGATATAGACATGATTCGATTGATTGTTGTTGCCATGCTGACCGGGATACTGCTTGTTTCAGGGTGCCGAACCCTTGTGCCGGAAAAGGGGACTTCCCCTGTAATGAACCTGCCTGAAACATTTTTCAACTCAATGGATGCGGGCAATACGGTTAAAACCGATGTGGGTAAAAACGGGTGGTTTTCTTTTAACAGTGATGAACTTAATGCACTGATTGATGAGGCATTGACCCATAATTTTGATTTAAACACCTTGAGAACAAAAATTGCTCAGCAAGAAGCACAGTTAAAAAAAAAAGAGGCTGGTTTTTTCCCTGATCTGGGTTTTTCTTTTGGCGGGAAGAAAAAAGCCACTCAGGTGAAGAAAAGCAGCAGTCAAAGCAGTACTTATGATGGCAGCCATTCCTGGGACGTATCATTGAGCAGTTCGTATACCGCAGATATCTGGGGTGGGATTGAGGCGGGTAAAACATCTCAAGGATTGACCCTGGCAGCGGCAAGGCTGGATGTAAAGGCTTCAAAACTGAAGGTGAGTTCGCAGGTGGCCCAGGCCTGGATTGATATTATCGCAACTCGAAAAGAAAAACAGATTCTGGATCAGCAGATCAAGATAAACCATACCCTGCTGGATCTGCAGAAATTAAGGTTTGCCAATGGAAAAGCCAATGCCCTTGAGGTCTCCCAGCAGCGCGAAGCCCTGGCAGAGGCAAGCAGTCAGGGCCCGTTGCTTACAAAAAAGGCACAGTTGCTGTTGAACAGCCTTGCTTTTTTGTCCGGGAAAACAGCTATCGGGTCGATGAATGTCACAGCCCGGGAACTGCCTGAGCCGGTTTGGCCGCAAAGGGTGGGAATACCTGCCGACCTTTTGATCAATCGTCCGGATATCCAGGCAGCCCTGATGCGGCTGCAATCCTCAGAATGGGATATTACCCAGGCAAAGGCAGATCTGCTGCCTTCATTCAGCCTGACAGCCCAGGCTCTTTTTTCCAGTGGCAAGCTGGATCTGTTATTCCGGAACTGGGTGGCAAGTCTTGCCGCCAGTCTTGCCGGGCCGATTTTTGATGCAGGACTTGGGCAGGCAGAGGTTGATCGGCTCAAGGCGGTGGCCCGGGAACAGGTGAACCTGTATGCCAAAACAGTGTCTGCAGCCATCCGGGAGGTTGAAGACAGTCTGGTGACCATTGAGAAGCAAAAAGACTATATCAGGCTGCTGGAAGAAGAACTGGCTGTGGCCAGGCTGACCCTGAAAGATGCCATGATCCAGTACCGGAATGGAAAAAGCTCTTATCTGTCCTATCTGGTAGCATGGACCAGTATTGAGCGGCTGGAAAGACAATTGGTGGGAGAACGGGCTGTCTATTTAAAAGAGAGGGTCACACTGTCCGCTGCACTTGGGCGGCAGTCAGGAACGGATCAATAAAGTGCTGACAGCCATGCCCTTACGGGCACAACAAAACATGAAAGCATTCAGTAAATTTTTTTTGTTCTTTCAGGTAAACACAATAGAATTGATGACATGCCAAAGCAAGTCGGCAACACGCTGGAGTATAAAAGATGAGTGACAATAGTAATTACACGGTATTGGGAAGAATTTTAAGTATGGTATTGCCGGTCTGTCTGATTCTTGCCGGTGTGGGCGGATATCAGTATTTTAAGTCACAGGAAGCCAGGATGAAACGAAAGCCTCCCCAGCAACAGGCTGTCATGGTTGAAACCCTTGTCATGAAGCCGGGCAATTATCAAAGTGTGGTTCGGGCCATGGGAACTGTATTGCCGGACAAACAGATTGTTTTAAATTCAAAAGTCAGCGGTGAGGTGGTTTCAATTTCTCGGGATTTTGTCCAGGGCGGATTGATTAAAAAAGGGGAAACCCTTTTAACCATAGATGATTCAGACTACCAGATCGAGATCAAAAAGGCTTCCAGTGCCTTGAGCAAGGCCCTGGCAGATCTGGCGATTGAACAGGGCAGTCAGATGATTGCCAAAGAAGAACTCAAACTGATCAATCTGGCTGATTTAGGGGATGTCAAAGCCACAGATCTGAATTTGCGCAAACCTCAGCTTGTTCAGGCCCAGGCTGCGGTTGACAGTGCCAGGGCAGACCTTGAGCGGGCCAGGCTTAATCTGTCCCGAACAACCGTGGTTGTTCCGTTCAATGCCCTTGTCCTTGAAAAAAAGGTTAACTCAGGTTCTCTGGTCACCTCCCAAAGTGAGCTGGCAACCCTGGTGGATGTGGATTTTTATCGGGTGGAAGCCCAGGTGCCGCCGGATATGCTCAGTGTGCTCACCATCAGTGAAACATCCGGCAGCAGGGCCATTATCCATTCTCAATATTCAAATCAGACCTGGCAGGGAACAGTGGTCAGAACCACAGGGAAAATGGCCACCAACAGCCGCATGGCTGGTGTGATTGTTTTAATTGCCGATCCTTTAGGGCTCAAAAACAGTGATGGTCCAGAGCAATTATTATTGTCCGATCATGTTGAATTAAAGATGATGGGTGAACCCCTTGAAAATGTCTTTTCTTTGTCCCGGGCTTATTTGCGGGATGAGAACACAGTCTGGATTTACAAAAATGGCGTTCTGGATATTAAAACCGTTGATCTGGCCTGGAAAGAAGATGGGGTGGTGTATATCCGTTCGGGCATCAGTGAAGGAGATCTGCTGATTGTTTCGGATCTGCCTGCGCCCTTACCGGGCATGAGTCTGCAGATGGTAAAAACAGGGGACAGGTCATGACTCAGGAGCATAAAAAGACAGATCAAAAGGGTGCCATTGCCTGGATGGCAGGCAATTCAGTTGCCGCCAATCTGCTGATGTTTATTTTTCTGGTGGGTGGCCTTTTGGTGGGATTCAATATCAAACAGGAGGTTTTCCCTGAGTTCAGCCTTGATATCATTAATATTTCCGTGGCCTATCCCGGTGCAAGTCCGGAAGAGGTTGAAAACGGCATTATTCTGGCCATTGAAGAAGCCATTCAGGATCTGGAGGGAATTGATGAAATCACAGCCAGTGCCAATGAAGGCTCGGCTTTCATCACGGTTGAAGTCAGTGAAGGAACCAATATCAACCGGCTGTGGCAGGAGATTAAAAGTGAGGTGGACCGGATCAGCACCATGCCGGAAGAAGCAGAAGATCCCCAGGTCACCATTGCTGCCAGAAAAAGAGAGGTATTAAGCCTTGCCCTTTACGGGGATGCGTCTGAAACCACCATGCGGGCGCTGGCCGACCAGATCCGGGATGAACTGCTCATGGATAAGGGGATCACCCAGGTGGAGCTGAGCGGGGTCCGGGATCGTGAAATCCAGGTTGAAATCTCCCAGCAGGTTCTCAGGCGGTATGGCATCACATTGGCTGATGTGTCAAAAGTTATTTCCGGTGCATCGGTTGAATTGGGCGGGGGGAGTATCAAAACACGGGGCGGGGACATTCTTTTGCGGATAAAGGACCGCAGGGATTTTGCCAGACAATATGCCTCACTTCCCATTATCACATCAGGTGACGGTTCCAGGGTGTTGTTAGAACAGATTGCCACGGTAACAGAAGGGTTTGAAGAATCTGATGCCTGGGCCTCTTTTAATGGCAAGCGGGCTGTGATCATCCAGGTTTTCCGGGTGGGGGACCAGACACCGACACAGGTGGCCAAAACGGGTAAAGCATTGGTTCAGCAGATTGATGCGTCTCTTCCGGACGGGGTAACCCTGACCGTGCTCACGGATTCATCCAAAATATTTGCCCAGCGGGCGGATCTGTTGCTTCGCAACGCTTATTTCGGGCTGGCCCTGGTGTTTATTTTTCTGGCCATTTTTCTTGAAATACGCCTGGCGTTCTGGGTCAGTCTCGGGATTCCCATTTCATTTTTAGGGTCTTTTCTTTTTCTGGCACCCACGGGGTTTTCCATTAATATGGTGTCCATGTTTGCCTTTATCGTCACCCTGGGAATTGTGGTGGATGATGCAGTGGTGGTAGGGGAAAATATTTATCATTGCCGTCGCCAGGGCATGTCAGTGTTAAATGCGGCGGTCAAGGGAACAAAAGGGATTGCCATGCCCGTGGTTTTTTCCGTGATTACCAATATGGTGGCATTTGTCCCGCTGTTGTTTGTTCCGGGGTTTATGGGAAAAGTTTTCAAAGCCATCCCCATTGTTGTGATCGCCGTGTTTTTTGTTTCTTTGATTGAAAGTTTGTTAATTCTTCCAGCCCATTTGAATCATAACAACAGAAGGCCATTGTTTTTCCCGCTGAATCATCTTGAACGCTGGCAGGAACGGTTCAGCCAGTTGTTTGAAAAATCTGTCAAACACTATTATGGCGGTCTTTTAGGGATCTTTATAAAATATCGGTATACAGTGATTGCCCTGGGGATTGCCCTGCTGCTGGCCACAACAGGGTTTGTATCCTCCGGCAGGATGGGGATGGAGATGTTCCCCAAAGTGGAATCTGACTATGCTTTCTGTGAGACGGTCCTCCCCTATGGAACTGCGGCAGCAACTTTGGCCAGAATCGAGCAGCATTTGGTTCAAAAAGCAGAATCAATTGTCAAAGAACAGGGGGGCGACCGATTGTCAACCGGCGTGTTCTCCCAGGTCAATGAGAATCAGATCAACGTCAGGATTTATCTGACTGATCCTGAAGTCAGGCCCTTGAGCACAACAGCTGTGACTGATTTATGGCGTCAGAAAGTGGGAGTCCTTCCAGGGATTGAGACCATTACATTTGAATCCAACCGGGGCGGGCCAGGGTCTGGGAAAAATCTGACCGTAAGCCTGAGTCACCGGGATAAGAATA
This sequence comes from Pseudomonadota bacterium, assembly GCA_043827005.1. Lineage (GTDB taxonomy): Bacteria > Desulfobacterota > Desulfobacteria > Desulfobacterales > Desulfobacteraceae > Desulfobacula. Next base: position 22,554 of record JBDRPM010000088.1, read on the forward strand.
TGCTGGACAGAGCAGGAGAAACCCTGGCCCAGGATCTTTCCGAATATTCCATGGTTCATGATATTGATGACGGGTCAGCCAAAGGTAAAAAACAATTTGACATGACTTTAAGTGCTCAAGGCAAACGAATGGGTCTGACTTCAAGAGAGGTGGCCAATCAGGTCCGGTATGCTTTCCAGGGTGTTCTGGCAGTTAAAAACCAGCGGGGAAGAAACGAGGTCACGGTGCGGGTTCGTCTGCCTGAAGCCGAGCGGGTGTCAGAATCCACGTTTGAAGACATGGTCCTGCTGGCGCCAGGGGGAGAAATTCAATTGCGCAATGCTGTCAACACCATTACCGGCCGGGCATATACCTCGATTAAACGGACCAATGGCCGGCGGGAGATCCAGGTGACAGCCAATGTGAAACCCCAGTCCCAGGCCGAAAATGTAATAAGAGATATGAAGCAGGCGCTTTTGCCGGATCTGTTGAATAAATTCCCGGGATTGTCTTATGAATTCAAGGGACGACAGGCCGATATCAAGGAAAGTGTATCTGCTTTGTTAAAAGGATTGGGGCTGGCCATGCTGTGTATTTTTGCCCTTCTTGCGGTCCCCTTTAAAAGTTATACACAGCCCTTGATTATCATGTTCTGCATCCCTTTTGGGATTATCGGTGCGATCTGGGGGCATGTGATCATGGGTTATTCTCTTTCTGTGATCAGCCTGTTCGGGGTGGTGGCCATGTCCGGGGTGGTGGTCAATGATTCTCTGGTGTTAATTGATTTTGCCAACCAGCAATATCGAAGCGGGGTGCCTGTTCTGGATGCGATTCAGTCTGCCGGCATCCAGCGGTTTCGACCGATTCTGTTGACCACGTTAACCACCTGCGGCGGTCTTGCACCCATTATCTTGGAGACTTCAAGACAGGCCAAGTTTTTGATCCCCATGGCCATTTCACTGGGGTTTGGAATTCTTTTTGCCACCTTTATCACCCTGGTCATGGTGCCTTGTCTGTATGTGATCCTTGAAGATATCAAAGGCTTGCTTGTGATAACTGAAAATCAGGCAGCATTTTCTTCCATGGAAGAAGGAAAAAAGGACAGGCAGGAATAGGGTGTGGCGAACACAGGTTGTATTTGGTAAAGATCTAATCTTAAAAAGGATGGATTGATGCAAAAAACGGGTAAAGATTATATTGTATTTCCTTTGGATTTTTCTTCGCTCAAAGAAGCCAGAGACTATGTCAAGCTGTTAGACGGTCATGTGGGTATGTTTAAAATCGGTCTGGAACTATTTATTGATCAGGGTCCGTCTATTGTTCAGATGGTAAAAAAAATGAGCCGGGCCAAGATTTTTTTAGATCTCAAACTTCATGATATCTGTGCAACCGTTCAAAGGGCCATGGGACGGGTGGCTGGTCTGGGCGTGGATCTGGTTACGGTTCATTGTGCTTCTTTGGCCATGCTTGAACAGGCAGTGGCAGGCGGACAGGAGAAAACCAAAGTTCTGGGAGTGACCCTTCTAACCGATAATGATGCCGCTATGGTTGAGGCATCCGGATTTAAAGATCAATATGTTAAAGATCCCCTTCAACTGGTTATGCTCCGGGCAAAAATGGCATATGATGCCGGGTGCACAGGCATTGTCTGTTCGGGAAAAGAAGTGGCAC
>JBDRPM010000089.1:0-43234 GCA_043827005.1 Pseudomonadota bacterium
CCGGTACCAATGATCACAGGGATGGCATGATCGATTTTCAAAACCTGCTCAACAAAATTACCCGGCAAGCTGCTGATCGATTCATGGTTGACAATAATCATTCTGAACCTGACCGGTTGGAGTTTAAAAGGCTCTATCGCCTGATCACCGCTCTTGAACACTGTGGCCTGATATCCCATTTTTTCAACAACCATTTTTATCAACTGACTTCTTGTTTGAGATGAATCAACAATAAGAATATGGTTATTGCCGGTAATGGCATCTGTTTGTGACCCGACATCCTCAAGGGCTGACCATTTTTTTCCATCCACCGGATGGATGGACCCAATATCCAGTGAAAATGCTTTTGATGAAATAAACTCATCATTTTGTTCATCTTTAATCCGCAGAATAAACTTTTTATCCGACGCAATATAATGACGTAACCATTTGCGATAGCTGTAGTCTTTTCCTTTCAGAATTAAAAGTTTAGGCCCGACACTGGTATTCACCTGAATGGAATGGTAGATCAAAGGGTCGTAGGAAAACTGAACTTGAGTTTCCCTGTAGTTCTCCTGTACAAAATCAGCCATAAAATCCCGGGCAATTGCAAAATCAGCTGACATGATGAGCAAACTCCCAAGAAAAGCAAAAACAATGAGACCCTTATTTTTCATTTACGCCTCTGGTTTGTTGTTCAATATTTTTTAACGCCTGCTTTTTAAGGCGCATTAAGAAACGTATCGACCATAACAGATGAAATCTTGATCTGTTATGCCGATATATCTGTCATCTGATAAAAATTGTGTCTGAATATCAGATCAATGTCAGAGAAATACCCAGGATGATTAAAGAGATCACCCCGGTTGCCATTAATGCTTTTTTATGATCCTGGGTTCGTCTGCCGCGGTATATCCCGAGAGCCAGGCCGGATAAACTGATCATCAAGCCAATGACAACCAGAACAATCAAATAATACAGGTATTGAACATCCCAGCTTGTTCTTAGTCTGATTTTGTAAAACCGGTCGAACAGGGTTTCAAATTGTGGCTGGGCCCGGTGAAAGACAAACAGAATAAAACTTAATATCAGCCATGATAGGATATTGAGTTTAAATAAAAGCCTTGCCCAAAAATCCGTTGCTTTGCGTCGATCCAAGCCCTATCCTTTTTTTTATTGGTTTTTTATTTTCTTTTATATTATTATTCCCAGATGGATGCCATACTTCTTTTAAAAAAAAAGTTTACTGATTTAAAAAATCTGATCTGTTCCTCTTGCAGGATCAATGTGACTGAAAGCAAATCAAAATTATTGAAATCCAGGATTTCAAAACAGAACTGATCAATTAGATAATGCACAATAACAGGGAGTAACGATGAGTCATCCCAAAAAAGAAAAAAGTCAACCAGATCTGCATATTCAAACAAAATTAACCCCATTTATAAAAAACAACCGGATTGATTGTGCCCGGGCACACCAGGCAGCCAGACAATTAAATATCGATCCTCTTGAAATCGGTCAACAGCTTGATCTGCTGAATGCCAAAATTATTCACTGCCAACTGGGACTGTTTGGATATGACACACAAAAAAAACAGCTTGATCCGACTGTTCAAATTTCTTTGATATTGGACACGAAAATATCTGCTGCCCAGACTGACAGCCGAATTTCATGCCTGAAATGCTGGCAGTTGGCCAAAGAGCTGTCCATCAGCCGACTGGACATTGCATCGGTCTGTGAAAAAAAGGGATTGAAGATCAAGCCTTGCCAGTTAGGGGCATTTTAAACCGGCCTTTTATTGTCTTACGCCTCAATTTATGTCGAAAAAAATTGAAGGGGGGCACATGGGTTACGGGCATCGCCTGCTTTGGGATAGCTATGGATCGATCTGACTTGCCTGCTTAGTCTTGTTTTTTCGTTTTCTTCTCATTTTTTGCTTTCTAATTTTTTCTATCTCCATATTTTCCTTTGATGTATTCCCTTTCATGTGAGCCTCAATTTTATCAACCAGCAGCCTGAGTGCCAGGAATCGATTTAAATGTTGGGATCTGGTAGCCTGGCACTTCACACACAGATCGATCCCTTTGTGCCGTAAAAAAACAGCACTATTGGATTTATTGACTTTTTGCCCTCCCCTGCCCCCGGCTTTGATAAATTTTTCTTCAATATCCTCAGGACAAATACCAAGGGCTTTCATTCTTTTTTCCAATGCTGATATTTTTTCCTGGCTGGGTCCCATTTTTTATACCTGTTAAAAGCTTTTTTTCTTTTTACTTTTGGTTTTATTTCAATTAATAGAGTAACTATCATCTAATAGCAAACATATCAGAAAGGATATACCGGTGAAACCAAATAAAAAAGAGAAACCAGATACGGTCCATTACATTTTTACATTTTTTTCATTGATCCTTCTGATCATCTGTTTTGGCACACACTTGTTTACCGGCAAATCTGCTTTGCTTCAATTTGATTCGCTTGCCGGCAGCCTGGTGCTGGGTGTAATTTTTATAGGATATGCCATCTGGTTTATATATGAAGATATAAGCGCCAACTATTTAAGTGTTGCTTTAGCCATTACAGCCAATGTGAAAAAAAACCCGACCCTTGTTTTTATCTTGTTTTATTGGATTGTTTTAATCATTATTCCTTTTATTTTCAATATTTTATAAAAAATTAAAACTTTTTTTACATAAATACTTGTTTTATTTAAATCAGGTGATATGATTTAAAGAAAATTATAATCTGCGGGGTAAGGCTATGTATAATCCAAAGACTGCTCTTTATCAGCGCTCTTTTCTAGACAGAAGGAGTGATCAGGATCAGCGCCAGCTTTATAATATCAATGTGGTTAATCAGCTGGGGTGTGATCGCAGACAACCCTATTCAGAACGACGAAAAAGCTTAGAACAACGGGACGGTTGGGCAAGAGTCAGCCAGTGGAGCAGTGTCTGTGTAGCTGCGCTGTCTGTATAAACAGCCATGGGCTACCCTGGTATTTTACCTTGGCCTGCCCACAACAAAGCATGAAATAATTCAGTGAGTTAATCTGTTCTTTCATATATAAAATCATTAAAAATCTTTATAGACCAATGGATTTTCCATTCAAATAAGTCCAAATTTATTTGCTTATGGTTATGATCATTTCGAGTATCAGTCCAATTTAAACTGGTTCATATGCTTTTATGGAACCAGCCATACACTTTTTTCTCTTTCTCCATGAATCACTTTCCAGGGAACACGACCAATATCAAATTCACGGGTATCGGATCGGCCTTTTCTACCAAAGACAAAGGTATCACAATTTTCCAGCCTGGCGGTTTCGACGATTGCGGCAGACCGACTTTTTGCATTGTGTATGATTTTAATCCCAATATTGTTTTTAGGTATGCCGCCACATTCTAAAATGTCTCTGGCTTCAGTCACTGCGGTTTCAATTTCTTCGTACCCCACAGACACACAATTATCGGAACATTGATTGTTCGCCACGTTAAAATCTCTTAGAACACAGCACAAAATAATCCTGCACGGAATTTTTTCAATCATCTTGATCACAAAATGCACTGCCCGTTTTGCGCCTTGAGAGCCGTCAATTGCGATCAATAGAGAATGATTCACTTCATGTATCCCTGCCAGCATTATTGGAAGCGTATCTAATTTTTCTACCAGTTTTGTTGAAACACTTCCCATGACAATGGGTAAAAATGCCTGTGCATTGCCCCGCCTGCGGATTAAAAGGGCAGCATACCCATTGTGCGATTCATCCATGATATCTCTTGCAATCCCTCTTTTTCTCTGAGCAATGACAACACGAATCGCTTCCGGATCAAACCCGGCACTGATAAGCATCTGTTGAGATTTATCCATAAAAGTCTCAATCTGTGATTTGTGCTCAAGTTCCCATGCAAATACCTGGGCCGTTGTTTTGGAACTGAATGGATCATTTTTCAAATCATAAAAACATTCAGGAACCTTGGTGATCACGTTATGTAAAACCAGTTCTTTTTTAAGAAAGGGTTTAAAAGTACACAGATAACGAATCGTTTTAAATGCCCGTTCCGATCCGTCAAGAGCCACAAGAATTCGTTGAATTTCATTTTTTTGGCTATTCATTTTAATTCTCCTTTTTTAATTGCTTACGCTCCGCTTTCATCAACTATTCATATTCGTATATTTTTCTATATCCGCTGGATAAATCTGCCACATAAAGAAGTTCTCCGGCTTGTTCAAATTTTTCAACCAGATCGCCAAAGCTAAAAGGATCAATATCAAAACTATGAATAAAAATGGTTCTAAAACCCGGTTCAACATTGTCATAAGATGTCATGATGCTGCACAGTCGGCCACCTGTTTTCCTGATCATATTGGTTAAAATATTAATCACACCCGGCCGGTCTTTGAGTTTGAAGGCAAAGATTTGCCCTCTGGCCACAATGCCGGTAAAAGAAACAAATCCTCTGAAAATATCACTTTTGGTAAGAATCCCTTCCAAGGCACCATCACAACCAATTACCGGCATCCCGGATATCTGTTTTTTCAGCATGATTCCTGCTGCCTCATAAATCGTATGATCTGATTCAATCGTAATTACCGGGCTGGACATAATTTTTCCAATTTTGACACCATCCAAAAGTGCCGGCAGTTCAAATTTATCCAGAGTAGTGGCATCAGACGGCATGGCTTTATTAATATCCCCATCCGTTATAATGCCGACAAGCTTTCCGTTCTCCATCACCGGAAGCATGGAAATCATATTTGTTTTAAAAATCCGTGCAGCATCATTCAGGGAAACCGCCCCTGTAATGGATATGACAGGCTTGCTCATCCAATTTTTTATCAGCATATTACCTCCATGTATCACTATTGTGTTTTTATTCTTCCACAGTTAACAGATTGTTATACGTTCCATAAGGATTTATACAATTATCAGGACTGGAACGATCTTCATACCAATTCCCATCAACAATATATTTGTATTCATAGATACCGGGTTCCAGCAGCAATGTTTTTTCCCAAACATCCTGCTTTCCTTTTTTCATGGTGTGTTTTTTAATGTTCCATTTATTGAAATCACCTGCAAGATAAACTTCTTTTGCCTGGGGCGCATGAAATACCAGTTGGATTTTTTTGGCTTGTTTTTTAATAGATGATTTTTTTTCCATAATTTAACATCTCCTTTTTTTTCAGGATGAGCATTGATTGTTCAAAATGTTATGAACGACCCTTCTGCATTGGATATTAGCAATTGTCATGCCATACAAAAAAAGCGTTTAGATTCAATGGTAAGAGGAACAGGCATAGTTTTAGATACAAAAAAAGAAAAACTTTTCTGTCAATCTGTAAAAAAAACTGACACCTGGGTTTTGAGCTTATTCTAAGATTTCTGTTTTTAATTTAATATGATATTTGTCTATTTTGGCGTGAAGTGTCGGCCTTGACAGGTTTAACAGTTTAGCCGCCTGGGAGCGATTTCCGTTTGTAATTTTTAAAGCTTCTTCAATCACGACACTTGAAAGAATATCAACAAAATTGTCAAAACCATTATGTTCGGTTTTATTGCCCAACAATTGGCGAACCCATTGCCGGATGCTTTCCAATTCAATGCCTTCAATAGTCTTGATATTTTCCTGTTTATTTATCAACTGAGCCAGATCTGGTATGGAAATTGGAGCGCCTCTGTTAAAAATAAGCACTTTTTGAATCAGGTTCGCCAATTCCCTTATATTCCCTGGCCATTCGTATTGATTCAAAAGCGCTAACGCTTCTTTTTGAATTCCGGGATTGTCTATTTTTAACTCATTGGAAAATTTAATCATAAAATAAGAAACCAACTGATTAATATCTTCATGCCTGTCTCTCAACGGCGGAAGTTCAATGGTAACAACTTTTAAACGAAAATATAAATCTTCACGAAACCTGCCTTCCTCAATGGCCTGTTCCAAATTTTTATTGGTTGCTGCAATAATTCTGACATCAACGGGAATGGTCTGTTCCCCCCCCAGTCGTTCAATACTTTTTTCCTGTAACAACCTTAGAATTTTGGCCTGTATATTTAAAGGCATGTCTCCGATTTCATCCAAAAATACTGTGCCGCCGTTTGCCTGCTCTATTTTACCGATATGTCGCTGGGAGGCGCCGGTAAAAGACCCTTTTTCATAACCGAACAATTCACTTTCAAGAAGATTTTCAGGTATGGCCACGCAATTGATAATTAAAAAAGCTTTTTCCGAACGGAGACCGTGCTGATAGATGGCTCTTGCCACCAATTCTTTCCCGGTCCCTGACTCTCCCCGTATCAACACGGTAGCATCGGTTTGAGAGACCCGGCCGATTGACTTATACACTTTGTGCATGAGTCTGCTTTGGCCGATAATGGCATCCCCGGACTGTTTATCAGGAACCGCATCCATCTCAACCGGGGATCTCATAAAATAACCGGCCTCTATGGCCTGCCCAATCAAATTCAACATCTCAGGGACATCAAATGGCTTTAAAACATAATCATATGCCCCCATTTTTGTGGCTTCTATGGCAATCTGGGTAGTACCAAAGGCTGTTACAACAATAACCGGCAATTTTGAATCTATTTTTTTGATCTGTTTGAATGTTTCCATCCCATTGATTCCAGGCAGCCGCATATCAAGGATAACCAGATCCAGTGCATTCTGTCTGACAATTTCAATACCGGCTTCTCCGGAAGCAGCACTGATGACAGAATATTTTTCTTCTTTTAAAAGCTTGCAAAAACTTTTTCTTAATTGATCATCATCATCAATGACTAAAATTGTATCCATTCTAAGAATCCTTTATGGGCAGTGTGATCACAAAGGAGGCACCCTGACCTTCCTCACTTGAGACATCCAGCCACCCTCCATGCTCATTAATAATATTAAAGGCAATACTTAAACCAAGACCGGTTCCATCCTCTTTGGTTGTAAAAAAAGGATTGAATATCTCTTGTTTAATTTTTTGACACATACCCGGACCGTCATCGGTTATTCGAATCACATCCACTCTTTCCAATGGCTTTACATATTTTTCTTCTTCCTGGATAATGATCAAACCGGCCTTATCCATAGCTTCACAGGCATTGATAATAATATTGACCATAACCTCTTTTAGCTGTTCAGGATCTATCAATGTATCGGTCAGGGGTTCTTTTCTGATTATCCGGGTGGTCACATGATAAGATTTTAATCGCTGTTCAAGAAGACAAAGAGCTGAGTCTACAACCATTGACGGACTCATCTTTTTCATCTGCAGTCTTGGGGGACGGGCAAACTCCAGAAAATTTGCAACAATGTTATTGATCTGCTGGATTTCGCCGGATATAACATTGAAATCTTCCTGCTGATGATGCGTAAAATTACAGGAGCGGTTCAACGAAAAAAGCCTCATTTTAACTGAAGTCAATGGGTTACGGATACTGTGGGCTGTTCCGGCCGCCAGTTTGCCTAACAATGCCATTTTTTCCGACTGCATCAGCGTTTCCCGGCTGTGCTGCAATTCCTGATGGGCCTGTTCTGCATTTTCAATCAGGCCATATACACTGTGTTTTAATGCAGTCACTTCATTCGCAGATTTGTAAAAACCTCCCTGCCTGTCCGCCTCCAGTGCCAGTTCCCGAATCGGACCCAATATATGCCGGGCGAAAATAAAATTTATCAGAAGGCTGAGAATAATCACACTGACAGCCGCCATTAATACAAAATATCTTAACCGGTTGGCCTCTTTTTCACTAAATTGTATGGCATCTTGTATTCTGTTCTTATGAAATGTTTTAAACTGTTCGCACAACTCAAGAATATTAAAAAATGAATTTCTTGCCTGGGCATGTAGAATAATCCCGTTTTCTATATCCCCCTTTTTATATAATTCAATCACTTTATCCTTGTTAATAGTCAGTTGTTTATATTCATGTTCAATCGTTGCCAGGGCTTTTTTTTCCCAGGGCTCATAAACTAAAGAATTAACGGTTTCAAGATGTTTTTCAAAAAGTAAACGGAATTTGAATAACTGATCAATCCAGTCCGGGTTGCTGTCCTGCAAATAATAGGATACAAATCCTTTCTGATTGACAAGAGAGGTGCCCAGGGCTTCGGCTGATTGAAAAATGACCATATTTTTGCCAATAATATCTTTGAATATTTTTTCAATCTTATAAGTATACCAGACCATCAGTGCGGCACCAATCAATGTGATGCTCAAAAGAATGGCATTCATCAGATACACCCTGTTTTTAAGGCTTAATCGAAATGTAAAATTTTCAAACATGGATTCATTCACTTTCTGATTCTCTGTTAATAGACTTGCTTACACCGTTTTTTTCCAAAATGATATTGAATAATTTAATATCCATCACCACTTCTTCGAAGCAAAAGCCTAAGTTCGGCCTTCGTGCTCATCTTTACGTTTTCTGGCATTTTCAGTTTAATTTATATTTCTTCAAAATCAGCCGGCTTCATCAGCTAATCAAATCCGCCAAGGTTCATCCTTCAACTGCTGTTTGGGCAAATCCGTGGCCTGTAAGTAAAATCACTTCCACCTGCCTGATGTATGGACAGTGTAATCATCCCCTCTTTTTCCACTGCTTGAATGGCATTATTTAAAAGATTCATCAAAATCTGGCGAATCTGATATGGATCATTCCAGAAAATATTTTTTTGGCCTTTATCAATATCCCAACGCACCGTTATATCTTTATTTTCCATTCTTTTCTTAACAGTCCCAGTGTTTCATCCACCAAATCTTTCAGGATCACTTCAGAAAATTGCGATTCTTGTTTTTTTCACATGTCCCAAAAGCTGATGGGTGATTTTTCTGCCCTGGGCAACAAAAAAATTACAACACCGAACAACACGGCAGCGCAGAGTTTAAATCCATTTGTCTTGTAAAACATACCTTCTCCTTAGGGTTCACTCAAAAACAGATCCATTTAAGATTTTGTTTGACAGGTGTGTGCTTCATGAATTTTTTGGATTAACTCTGAAAGCTCACAAGGTTTTGACAGGTAATCAAATGCTCCTGACAACATCCCTTCATCTGCTGCTGTTTGTGATCCATGACCTGTCAAGATAATGACCGGAAGTTCAGGAACCAGTTTTTTGATCACTTTTAACACTTGTATTCCGTCCATATCTTCCATTTTCAGATCCAGAACCACGACATCAAAATCCTGTTTTCTTAAAATCTGTATCGCCTGAGTACCGCTAAACGCCTTTGTTGCAATAATAGATCGTCGGGCCAGCCTGTTGGACAAAACATTTAAATACCCTTTTTCATCGTCAACCAATAAAACAGTTATGGCTGTATTGTCTGAATGACTTGTACTCATCATCTCTGAGTTCCCTTATACCATTCGATCCGTAATCTCTCTCATCCGGGCTTCCATGATTTTTTCTTCATGCAGCCTTTTTTTTGATGCCGCATTTTCAGCCTTTGAGACCAGCACATCGATATCACATGGTTTCATCAAATAATCAAATGCTCCCATTTTCATACCGTCAATTGCCGATTCTACCGTGGCATGACCGGTCAACATGATAATTTCCACAAGGGGGAAGCTTTTTTTTATTTCGATTAAGGTCTGGATACCGTCCATCCCAGGCATTTTGACATCGAGAATGACAACCTCAATGGATTTGTTGTTCGTCAATTCCGTCAGCGCCTCCTGCCCGCTATAAACTGCAGAAACATTCATATTTCTTTTCTCCAGCCGTTTGGTAATGGTATCCAGAAATGCTTTTTCATCATCAACAAGCAATAATTTTATCATCTTTATCCTCCTTGGTTTTTGTCTGACCGTTTTGGCTGTTATCGTTTTGATCAATTACGCTTTCCTGAAAAGGTATCCATATGCGGAATCTTGTCCCGATTCCCACCTGACTGGACACATCGATTTTCCCTTTCATTTTCTGAATAATCCCGTAACAGATTGAAAGTCCTAAACCCGTTCCCTTACCCACTGCCTTTGTTGTGAAAAAAGGGTCGAATATTCTGTCAAGATTATCTTTGGCAATGCCCGGTCCATTATCTTCAATTACAATGACCAGATGATTTTGTTCTATTTTACTTTTTTTAGTTTCAATTTTTATTGTTCCACCACTTTTTTCCATGGCATCAATGGCATTATTGATCAAATTTAAAATCACCTGCTGCATTTCAGACGGAGAAATCCTGATATAAGGGATCTCATCATCCAGATTAGTTTCAATCCTCACATTGTTATACCTGGCCATTTGAGCAGTAAGAGAAACAATCTCCCGAATCGAATCATTAATCTGCACATCATTGAGGGTGGAATCGGTTTTTCTGGCAAAACTGAGCAACTTATGGGTAATCTCCTTGCACCGTTTTCCCTGGGTGTTGATCTGCTGCAACGCCCTTTTGAATTCATCAAAATTTTTAGAAGTGCTTAAATCCTCTTCTTCAAGAAGGTCATCAATCCAGCCGGCTTCTTCAACCATAATGGCCACAGGATTATTGATTTCATGGGCAATCCCTGCTGCCAGTTCTCCAATAGTAGCCAGTTTTCCGCTTTCAATAACCTGCCTGTTCATGACCTCGCTCTTTTTATCCGCACTTGAAATAAGCTTTATAATATTTCTGGGAAGGGTAAAAGCGACAAAAAGAATGGCCATACATCCTAAACCGAATATAATCACAGTCAGTCCTTGTGTTTTTTTCAATTCAAGAAAAGCGTCAGCCATATCCTGATGAAACACCATGATCCAGTCGATATTTTTAAGTTCTGAAGTCACGCACAAATAAGTATTTCCGGAAATCGCCTGTTTTTTTGCAAAAACGGTTTTATTGTTTTTGAAAACATTCAAATCCTTCATTGATAAAATATCAGATGAATCAGGCCCTGTTACAGATTTGGTTTGCAGTTGGCCTTTCCTATTAATAATAAAAGCTTTCCCTGTTTTTCCGATCTGAATACTTTCCACAAGCGCATTAAACGCACCGAAATTAATGGTGGATCGTAAAATATACTCAGACCCGTTTGATTTAATTTTTACGGCAATGATGAAATGAGGATGACCTCGTAAACCAATAAAGACATCACTGATATAAAATGGTTTTTCTTTTGCTTTTAAAAACCAGTCCGCTTTTGAATAATCTGCATTTTCAAGTTTGAACGGCCCCTCATATTCAAACTGAAGACCGCTTTCATTCACCAGTCCCAAGTCTGTAAACACATCGCCATATTCATTTTTTAGCAATTTAAGATTGTTTTGTAAAAAATATTTAGCAGAATCCTTGTGACTGTTAAATTGTCGGGCCAGATATCGAATATTGCCTGATTTTTCCAGCAAAAAAGTGTCAATATTCTGCGTATGTTTTTGAACAAGCTCTGAAATGTGGGCTTTAATTTTTTCAGTATAAGTCAGGTTAAATCGATAAAAAAAGATACCTGTTGTTAATACCATGGGCAAGAAAGAAACCATCAATATCAAAATTGTGATTTTCCTTGTCAATATCTGGTAAAAGGCTTTCCGTTCTGTCAAGGATTGCACCATTTATGTTTTCCTTTTTAAGCAGGCTCATAATCCATTCCCTTTTTACTTATTCATTATCAAGATATATGCCAGATTAAAAAACGAACTTAAATAAAGAATAACTCACTGAAAAAACAGAACAATAAGCAAAGCAAAAATACCTGACCAAATCAAAGAAATGTGTCAGGTATTTTTACACCTTGCTAAAAAAACGATCGATTATAAAAAAAATTAAACAATGCGCAAATGCAGATGTCTTGTTAGAACCATTGCATTTTTCCGTACTAAGGTACCAGCCATGCGGTCAATTCTCTTGCCCCATGAATGACTTTCCATGGAACACGTCCAATGTCAAAATCATTTACATTAGAATGACCCTTCCTGCCCAAAACAATGGTATCGCAGTTTTCTTCTCTGGCCGCATCAACAATGGCACCCGCACGGCTCTTGGCACCTTGAACAATCTTGGTTATAATATTTGTTCTTTGAATCCCATAAGTTTCAAGAACATTAACAGCATCCATGACAATCCGTTCAATTTCTTCAAATGCCGACCGTATATAAATATCTGAGTTTTTCCCCGCACATAAATCAAAATCTCTGAGCACACTGCACAAGACAATTCGACAATCAGACCCCTCAACCATTTTTGCGACAAAATCCACCGCTCTTTTTGACCCTGCTGACCCGTCAACAGCGATTAGTAACACATGATTGATAATTTGCACCCCTGCGAGCATCACAGGAATCCATGCAGTTTTCTCAACCAGTTTTGTTGAAACACTGCCCATGGCAAGCGGCAACAATACTTTTGCGCCGCCTCTTCTTCGTATCAAAAGAGAATGATACCCATTTTGTGCCTCATCCATGATGTCTCTTGCCACGCCCCTATTCCTGCCGGCAACAATAACAGTGATGGCTTCGGGTTTAAATCCAGCTTCAACCAGCATTTGTTTTGATTTGGCCATAAACTCATCCATTTTTGAACGATAATCAATCTCCCAGGCTTTCACATCAAAATTTGCATTGGTATTCAACGGATCTTTTTGCAGATCATAAAAACATGCCGGAACTTTGGTGATGATATTATGCAAAACAATCTCTTTTTTCAAAAATGGTTTAAAACTGCACAGATACTGAATGGTTTTAAACGCTTTTTCAGACCCGTCAAGGGCCACAAGAATTTTATTCTTATTCATATCAGTCTCCTCTTTTGAATCTTTTTCGATCTCTGACACTGACCACCGGAACCGGAGAATGTCTGAATACTTTTTCAGCAGTAGAACCGAATAACACCCTTGCCAGGTTACCCCTGCCTTTATTGGCGATTACAACCAGATCAATATCGTTTGCTTCAACTGTCTTGATAATTTTATCATAGGGAATACCCACATCAATCATAAAGCTCATTCTTGATTTTTCTTCAAAAAAATGTTCGTCTATCATCTTTTCTATCATTGACTGCCGGTCTTGTTTCAAATCCCTGATATAATCTTTGACCTTGATATTAGCCGGGGCATATCCACTGAATATTTCAATCGTATCAACATCCCTCTGGTTGATCACATTAAAAATAACAATTTGGATATCAGAATTTTGGGACAGCTCAGCCGCATATTCCAATACCATCAATGCATATTCTGAAAAATCAACACATGCCATAATTTTACGTATTTTTTTATTCATCACACCTCTCCTTTTTTTTATTGGTTCCTATATTTACACCTCATATGTCAGGTGTCTGTTGTATTCCGCTCATTTAAAACAGATCACGAATTGGTAATCCTTTCCATTTCAAAAAACAGGTCCTGTTCCCGTATAACCCCCGCTGTTTTCCCGGACAATTTGACGATAAGACGTCTTTCATGACCATTGATCATCAGATATGCAGCCTCCATCAAATTTGAATTGCCATCGATTGATATCGGAGATGGTGACATAACCTGGCTGATGCATTTATTCTTCATCTCTCGAATTCCTGAAGTGAACATTCCTTTCCAGAACATGGGAGAATATTCAACGCTGTCTGCCAGAAACGGTTTGGGTGCTGTAAGATAAGCCGGCATAATCATTTCCAGCAGATCCCGGATGGTTAAAATTCCGGTTACCTGAAAAACCTTGTCCACGACTATAATTGACCGATGGCCGGTTTCCATCAAACTATTGGTGGCAATTTTTGAAAGAAACGATTGTTTAAGTTCATCTATGGCGTCTTGAATCGTCTTTGTTTCATCAATGGTGGTATATTCTGCAATCGGAATCATCACATCAAGAACCCGTGCTTCATCATGAAAAGACGATTTATCCTTAATATGGCAGGCTTCTTTTATTTTATCAGCAAGAAGATCAATATCACAGGGTTTGCTTAAATAATCATAAGCGCCTTCAACAAGCGCTTCTCTGGCCGAAGGCATATCACCATGACCGGTCAGCATGATAACCGGAAGATCCGGCCGGATCTTTTTGATTTCCTTTAATGTATCATGTCCATCCATTCCCGGCATTTTTATATCCAGGATCACAACATCAGGCCTCTGGATTATTTTTTCGAGAGCATCCTTTCCGCTTTCAGCCAGGATAGTTAAAAATCCTTTGTTGGTCAGGATCTTTTTAGTGGTATCCCTGAACCTTTTTTCATCATCCACCATCATTACTTTTATTTGTTTTATCATTTGTTTTCTCCTTATTGTTGGATTCCAATCATAAATGAGCGCTTGATCCTATTTTGTATATTTTCTGGATCTTATCTTGTTAATGAACGATTGCTATAATGGCTGAATAGATTAAAAAAAACTGAATCGTCATTGAAAGCAGCAGAATTGAAAATGCCTGCTTCCCTGTAAACTTACAGGTATTTTTTAACCCGGTATATATCATCCACCATTTCCAGGGTTCGCTAAGCCATAAAAAAAAGGGGAGCCAGGATATAAAAAGGGTCACCCCTGAAGAAAACGCATACACACTGAAAATAGTAGAAAACCTAATGTTTTTCCCCACAATCATAACCATTGCCAGATATCCTAGAAAAGATGAAAGGATTATCATTCCTGCTGCATTAACAAAAAATATGATGGACATGATCCAGACAGGTTTTGAATAGGCGCCGGTTAAAAGACTTGCAACTGCAAAAAAAACACTGCAGATCACCATAAACCCCAGCGTCTTTCTAAATGTTGTTTTATCGGCAAGTCCCTTAAAAAACGCACCAGGTTCAATCAACACCTGAATCAGAGAATACGCATAAAACTGCCAGATTTTCAGCATTGATTCCAACATGATTACACGCTCCTTTGAGTCTTTGAGTCTAAATCAGTCATCATTTCACTTTCAGGCCAAACCCAATTTTACAAGTATGCCCATCAAAAGCATGATGATGGTCATAAAAAAAAACACTTTTCGTTCGGTTTCTTTTTTAAACAACAGTTTTGCCTTTTCCATTTTTAATTTTTCAGGTTCTGCCTTTTTTATTTTTTGTTGCGAATTCATCACAACCTCCTTTTAAAAAACCGTATTAGAACCCCGGCATTGAGCCAAAGCCTCTGAATGACCAGTAAACACCCGTCATGAAAAGCAAAACTACATTGGCGATAAAAAACATGGGAATGCCCACCCTGAGATAATCTTTGGGCTCCAGGTATCCGCTGGCATAAACAATTGCATTGGGCGGTGTACCAATAATCAAACAATATGCAAATGAGGATGCAACAGCAGTTGCCATGGCCATGAAGGGCAGATAAGTGGTCCCGGGATGAACCAGACCTGCCATGTTCAGAGCAATGGGCCCTACAGAAGCTGCTGCCGGTCCGTCTGCCATAAGGTTGGTGAGAATTCCGGTCAACCCGTTATTGACCATCAATAAGGGAAGCCCTGAATCCATGCCAAATTGTGCTAAAAAGTCAATAACTGATCGTGCCATCCAATAGGCCGCACCAGTAGAATCCAATGTTCTGCCGAAGATGATGGCCCCGGCGTAAAGCCAGACAACTCCCCAATCCACTTTATCCTGATAATCCCGCCAGTTGACAACCCCGGCCATGATATAGGCCACAGCACCGGCCATGGCAATCACGCCAATGCCCAGACGAACAGGATAAATGCCCAGGTCAAAAAATGCTTTTTCCGTAAACCATCCAAATACCATGATGACAAATATAATCAGGGCCCATATCTGTTTTTTATTCCACCCGCCCATTTTATTAATTTCCGATTTTAACTGATCCATGGCCGGTGCCAATGAAATAATTTTAGGCCTGAATCGCAGATTGGTCACAAACCAGGTAATGGGAATCATGACAACAATAAAGGGGAAACAATAGGTCACCCACTGAAAGTAACCAATATCAATCCCAAACATATCGGTCAGATAGGTCATCATGATCACATTCCTGGCCCCGCCGGAAGGCGCACCCGGACCACCGATATTGCAGGCCATGGTAATGGTGATCATCAGCAGCTTGGCAAGTTCCTTGTCTTCAGGCACGTCATGGGTTAAACTGTTCTGATATAACAGCATGCCAATGGGAAGAAACATGGCAGCCAGGGCATGATCGGAAATAAATGCCGCAAGCGGGGTAATAATCAAAAAGAAAATAAGCGTGATCCATTTGGCATCGGGAACAGCCAGTTTTTTAAACATGGCCATACACACCCTTTTATCCACGCCGGTTTTAACAAAAGCCGCTGCAAACATCAAACTGCCCATGATAAACCAGCAGGCATCACTCCAATAGAGCATGGCCACCTCATTTCTCGAAACCACCCCGGTACAGACCAGAATCAGGCCAACGCAAAAAGCAACCACAGGAAGAGGGATACATTCTGTTAAAAAACACAGCACCACAAACACGCCCATGGCACAGGCAACTTTTATATCCCAGGCACCCTTGTCAGCGGCTTTTTTATCTTTTTCACTCAACCCTTCATATGTTAAGCCCTGTTTTCTAAGCTCCAATGCTTTTTTCATAACCAGGGCATAATTTTCTTCAGATGTCATTTCTTTTATAAATTCATGGGCTTTATCAAAATTTTTCTGGCTCGCTTCTATCTTATTGCTCTTGCACCATTTAATATCCCGCTTTAAAAACCGGGTTTTATTCAATGCGCCCATCTGCATATTTTTTTCCATGATACTGGCAGCAAGCAATTGCCATTGCTCCGCATCAGTACTGGTTTTACTGAACAACGCTGTGGTGATATGGTTTACCACAGTTTTGGGCCCGATCTTGTATTCAGTTCCCACATCCTTCATCCCTTCTGATGTGGGCATGAGCAGGACTGCAAAAAAAAGGACGACCGGAAAAATAAAAATTTTCCAGTTTATATATTTGTCATACCCAGTGGCTTGCTTTTCTTTTTTCATTTATCACCCTCCCGTATTAAAATATTCTAATCGCCATTATCTTTAAGAATTTCACGAGGAGACTTCATATATTTTTTACTTTGAGCAATCCTTATTTTAGTTTCATGCTCAAGCCGTTTTTCATATGCAGCTCTTATCTTTTCCATTATGTCATCAACATCCATAGGTTTTACCAGATAATCAAAGGCCCCTGATTTTAATCCGTCAATGGCTGAATCCATTGTGCCATGCCCTGTGAGCATAATGACCTGTACCAGAGGATAAAGGGTCTTAATGGCCTTTAATGTCTGATTACCATCCATTCCAGGCATCTTGACATCCAGTATGACCACATCCACATTTTGAAATTTGAGTGTTTCCAGTGCCTCTGCCCCGCTTTGAGCGGTTAACACTTTAATCCCTTTTTTCTCAATCATCTTTTTCGTTGTCTGAAGATATCGGTCTTCATCATCGACCAGCATAATCCTTATCTTTTCCATAACTTACCCCCTCCCCCTTAACTTTTCTTTACACGGCAGCCGGCAGATTGATAACAAAGGTTGTGCCGACGTTTACTTCACTCACAACATCCATAGTTCCTCCAAAACTTTCTATAATCCCATGACAAACACAAAGCCCTAATCCGGTTCCCTGGCCCACAGGTTTTGTGGTAAAAAAAGGAGAAAATATTTTTTCAATATTTTCAGGGCTGACACCTGCCCCGTTGTCTGTTATTTTAATCTCCAGACAATTTTCATCTTTTTTATCTGATTCAATTTTCAATAATCCGCCGGATGAGCCGTGTCGCTCTTCAATGGCATGCATTGCATTGTTGAAAAGATTGAGCATCACCTGCTGGAACTGGGATGCATCCCCTCTGAACAAAGGGGAATCTTCTGAAACACGATTAATCATTTCAATCCCATGGACCTTGGCTTTTTTTTCTATGATATGAACAATTTCGGGTATGATATGGCAGGGATTTAACACCTGATATTTAATTTCATTTTTCCGTCCGAACTTTAAAATGGCATGGGTAATTTCAGAACATCGATTCACCTGAATTTTTATTTGATCCAGGGAATCTTCAATTTCGTCCATATCTTCTTTTTTCTCAGCACCGGCAATCGTGATGATCTCTTCAAGCAGACTTTTTATCAGGGCATGTTCACTTTTAATAATTTGAAGAGGATTATTTATTTCATGGGCAAATCCTGCTGCCATCTCTCCGATTTCCGCAAGTTGTGTCGCCCGGATCAACTGATGCCCCAGGCTTTGTTTTTCATGGCCCAACTGCTGTATTCTGGCCAGAATACGTTCAGTCATATAAACGGCCATGACAACAATAACAGCACCGCCAATAATCATAATGATCAAGCTGATATATAATGCAGGATACAAAGTGCTGTAAGCATCTTTTTTTTCCTGTCTGACAACCAGGAGCCATTCTTTATTTTTAAGGAGTGTTGTTGCATAAACATATTTATTTTTTACAGGATCTGACTTGATAAATGTATGGATGCTGTCTCCTTGTAACGGAAAATCAGAATACTCAGGATCTTTATCCATGACCTGGATAACACCCGAGCGCCTGCCTGTTTGTGCAACCCCGTCTTTGTTCAGAATATAGGATTCACCTGTCATTCCAATTCGAACTTTTGATACCAGTCTGTCAAAAAACAAGGTGTCGATGGTTGCTCTCAATACCCAGGTTCGTTCTGCGTTTTTCTGCCTTACTGCAATGATAAAATGGGGAACCTTTCTGTATCCCAGAAAAATATCGCTGATATATGTTCCATTCTGCATGACCTGCTGGAACCACAGTTCATCTTTATACTGTTTACCTTTTAGTTCATACTTTCCAAAGTAACTTACATGGACCCCATGGGAATCAAAAAGTCCCAAATCAATAAACGCATTGGATCGCTTTTTCAGATTTTCAAATATTGTATCAATGGATTGTTTTGAATTTATCTGTTGAAAATCAAAACAATTTGTAATCAGCTCAAGATCGGATTTTCGTTCCATTAAAAAGGACTCAATCATATCCCGATGATCACCAACGATCCGCTTTAAGCTGCTGTTGGTATTGTTTTCTATTGTGGTGGTGAAAAAATAAAAACTGACACCCATAGCCAGAATAAACGGAATAAACGGAACAACGATCATGTTGGTTAAAATGGATCTTTTAACCTGTTTTTCCTTTTTTATCCTATCGTAGTGGTTTTTATCCATTATGATTTCTTCTTAACTTTAATATTGATAATAATATTCTATATGCTTCAATGTCCTGTAACAGGCTAAGAGCAACAATGATGCCGGTTTGGTCTAAAAGGTTAAAATTATTACAACTCACTGAAATATCAGTATATTTTATGATTATTAAGACAAATACAGAAAAAGAAAGGTATCTTTGGGTGTCAGTTTTTTTTTCAAGTAGAAAACCAAATTTAAAATAAAAGATATTTTTAATTAAAAAAAATATTGCTGATATTAATCAAAACAAAGACTTAAAAAAATACGTATGAAAGATTGGAAAACACTGTTGGATTTTACAGGCAGGGTGCCCCTTTGACAGGCAGTATAAAAATCATACAAAACCTGCAAAGGGACACAGATATGGATTATAGGATGTTATCCATTTGTATTGTCCATTTGTTTTAATATGCGAAGAATTTCCCTGGGACTGTTTGAAATGGAAAGGTTCAACAATTCATTCATCTTTTTTTCTTCAATTTGCTTTTTGTTCATCACTTTTTTCTTATAGGCCTCCTGCAGAGCTGCAAGAAGAACATTGAGCTCACAAGGTTTTTGAAGATAAGAATAGGCACCTGATTTGGTACATTCAACAGCAGAATCAATGGCTCCGTGTCCGGTAAGAATCACAACTTCCATCCATTTATGTTCCTTTTTAAGCTGCTTTAAGGTATCCTCTCCTGACATTCCCGGCATTTTCAAATCAACAAGAGCAATATCTATGGAATTATGTTTTACAGCTTCAATGGCCTTTTCGCCCTGATTCACAGCAATCACCTTAAAATCTCTCAATTCAAGACTTCTGGAGATTGATTGTAAAAATTGTTCTTCATCATCCACTATGAGTAAATTTATTTTTTCTTTTCCCATGATTTTTTTCCTTCCAATACTATATCGTACCGATTCCCATCCATTTCCAATAACCGTAAAACACCCATACCCACAACACGATCAGGCTGAGAATAAAAACAGCAAAGCCATGAACAAAAAAATCTTTCATGGTCAAAAGCTGCTCACCGGTTTCAGGGTCTCTTGCCAGGCTGTAAACAATGGCATTGTTCGGTGTTCCAATAATCAGCATATGAGCAAATGATGATGCAAATGCCGTTGCAAGTCCGACCATGACAGGAGATGTTCCGGAAAGGGTGGCCATTGGCACGGTGATGGGTCCTACAGCAGCCACGGTTGCACCGTCGCTCATGAAATTGGTTAAAATACCGGTGATAAAACTGGTGGACATGCAAAGCCCTGTTCCATTTCTTAGAGCTTCGGGAAGTATGGATATAAAACTGTTGGCAAGCCAGAGCGCAGCTCCGGTTGAAGCAAGACCGACTCCCATGGCACTGGCTGCAGCATAAAGCGCCACAACATCCCAGTGAATACTGTTGATATCTTTCCAGCGCAGGATACCCAGAATATTTAAAAGAACCAGGCATAAAATAACCGGCCCGCCCATTCCAACTTTACCGGAAAAGAAAATCCACAATACAATAACCAGAACAAGAACAGCCGCAGCCTTATATTCATCCGGTGTCATTTTACCGATTTTTTCCCCTTCTCTCTTAACTGCAGCAGCAATATTCACTGTTTTGACTTTAACTTTATTTTTAAAAACAATCAGAAAATATCCTGCAATGACCAATGCCATTACAGGCACAAAGGGCAACCCCATTTTTACCCATTGACCAAAGGACAGACTGACCCCGTAATCTGAAAAAATCCCCAGCATCACGGCATTACGTCCTCCTGCTGCAGGTGATCCAGGCCCTCCGACATTTGCACAGAACGTCAGCATTAAAAGCAGCATGACGATAAGCCCCTTATCTTTTGTTATGCCGGCTGTTCTTATCGTTCCAAGATATACCAGCATTAAGATCGGAGCGATAAACGCCACCAGAGCATGTTCAGAAAGAAAAGAGGCGGTCACGGCCAGAAGCGGGGCAAAAATAAGAGCAAATTTTTGAAGGGAAGTACTGGTTCCCAGCAGAAGAATCCCGATCCGACGATCCAGACCTGTCTTACTGATGGCTGCGGCAAAGGCAAGAACACCGAAAATAAAAATAACTGAATCCTTTGCATAGGCCTTTGCGACCACTTCCGGGGGGAACACCCCGAAAAAATACATAAAAACGCCCACCAGAAGCGCTGTAATCCCTATGGGGATGGCGCCTGTTGCCCAAAAAAGCGCGGCAACCATCAGAACACCGATCATTACCTTTGCTCTGAAGGCGACTTTTTCAACACCGGGTGCTGTTTTAATGATTTTTCCGTCAATTGTTTTTGTTTTGGTGAATAAATTTGCTTTTTCCCCATAGTACTCTGTAATTGTCTGGCCGTTGTTCATCTTTTTATAATCTGCATAACCAGCTATACTTTCACCGATAATTCCGGTCTTTTTTTCAGACAAAAAATTGATAAGATGTTTGGATGACGGCATTGATATCATAGCCAGAAAAAGAACAGCCCCAAGAAGAACAATGCCCGGACGGGCATTTTGCACGCCGATCAGCCAATTTTTAAGGCTGGTTTTTTGAACATCCGGGATTTCATTCCTGGCCATTGCATAGACCCGTTCTTCACCGGCCGCATTGATCTGGGTGATTAAGTCATCAATGGCGCAGGGCTTTTCCACATAGGAAAATACATCGAATTTTCCAGTAATCCTTGCTGATTCAATGCTTCCATGGCCTGTATGCATGATGACCTGGACTTCTGGCCTCAGTGTTTTTATTTCCCTTAATGTCTGAATTCCATCCATACCTGGCATTTTCTGATCAAGTATGACAACCTGCGGATTTTCATGACGTATTATTTTAATGGCATCTTCGCCATTGCTTGCATCCAGAACATAAAACCCTCTGTTAGACAGCTGTTTTGCCAGATTTTCACGAAATCTGTCTTCATCATCGATCAACAACACCTTTATGCTCTTATTGTTTTGTGTTTTTATCTCTCCCATGACCTTTCCCTTTTGGTTAAAATGTAAAATTATGATTGCATCATGTTTTATGAATCGGCAGCAATATGGTAAATGAACTGCCTGCCCCTTGCTGGGACTTAACATCAATCATTCCACCAACTGATTCTATAATGTTCAGTGAAACACTGAGCCCAAGCCCGGTTCCTTTTCCTGCTTCCTTGGTTGTAAAAAAAGGATGGAATATCTTGCCAAGTTGCTCAGCCGACATTCCTTTTCCAGTATCCTTAATTGTAATCTGTATATCTGACGGTGTTCTGCCTGTGGTAATGGTTATTTGTCCGGGACCTGATATGGCATCGCCGGCATTGTTAAGAAGATTAAAAAAAACCTGGCACATCTGATCATGATCCAGCATGATTTCCGGCAGACCAGGATCATAATTGCGAATAATTTCAATCTGTGCCAATTTAAATTCACGTTCCTTAAGCCCACTCATTACTTCGTCTATGACCTGGTTTATATTACAGGGCACAAGCTTTGGTTCGTTTTTGCGTCCAAAAGCAAGCAACTGCCGGGTGATCGTTCTTGCCCTGAATGCTGCCGAATCAATGGTATCCATTTCTTTGATAATTTCTTCATGGCTGGGATTAAGATTAAATTCCGGATTCAACATATCCCGAACAACGCCACTGGTTGCAACGATTATGGCCAGAGGATTGTTGATTTCATGAGCCACTCCCGTGGCAAGTTCCCCTACAGACGCAAGCTTTGCGACATGAAAAAGTTGATGCCGCAATTCTTCTTTTTTTTCAACCATGACCAGGGCATGGTTGAACAATCTGTTGTTTGCAAACCATATTCCGACAGCAATGCCAAAGAAAACAATGGCCAGAATGATGGTCATAATTCGTCTGCTTTGATACATTTGGGCATGTGCAATATTTAAGGGTTGCCTGACCATAAGCGCCCAGGGAGTTTCTTTGAGCCACGCAAAACCAATAAGGATGGGCACACCATTATCATTGATTTCCATCACCCCGGACAGGTTTGTCCCGGGCGGAATATATTCGCTTTTACCAAGCAGTTGACCCCTGTCCGGATTGACACTCTGATAAAACCCATCTTGATTTATCAATGCAGATTCAACTTGTTTTTCGTTACTTATAGATCGTAAAAAACTATAAAATTTATCAGGATCCAGTGTGGACCTCATGATATAAGGTTTTCCATCTATTATCTGCCTGACGGCAATTGTAAAATGGGGTTTTCCTCTGAATCCAAGATAAATATCACTGATAAAGTAATGCCGATCCTGATTCAACAGGATTTTAAACCAATTTTCACTGCTGTAATCTATGTCTTTAAGATTTAAGAATGAACCGGCATATCCTGTTTGAATTCCATCAGTATTAAGGAAACCAACGTCAATGAATGCATTGTTGACCTGCTTCAAATTCTTAAGAAATTTTTGCATTTGATCCTGGGAAGGATTAAGACTAAAGTCAACACTGTGGAAGAGACTGAAGATATTGACAACCCGCTCCTGCAAAAAAAGATCGATCGTGTTTTTCTGACTGTTTGAAAGAGCTTCAAGGTTAAGCCGACCCGTATTTTTCAAAGTTGCGTTAAACTCACACTGGAAATAAACAAAAAATACTGCATAGGGCAGCATAAACGCTGCCATCAGCCCAACCCCAAGTCGAATTTTAAGCTTTTTAAAATATTTTTTTCGTTTATCAGTTAGCGTACTGATGGTCTGTCTTTTTTCAAACGCCTCTTCAATCTTTTGAGAAATATCATCTATATCAACCGGTTTTATCAGATAATTTGCCGCACCTAATTTGACACCTTCCACAGCAGATTCTACAGTGCCGTGACCTGTCAGGATAATCACCTCAATCAAAGGAAAATCATGTTTAATTTTCTTTAACGTGGCAATTCCATCCATACCCGGCATTTTTATATCTAAAATAACGATTTGAATATTATGGTTTTTAAGTATCTCCAAAGCATCCGTCCCGCTGGAAGCGGTTTTGACTTTATAGCCTTTTTTCTCTAAAAGTTTTTGGGTAGTAAAAAGAAATCTTTGTTCATCATCCACCAGCATTATATTTATATCTGTCATTTTTCTTTCCAATAATCCCAAAAAATTGATTTTACAGCGCTATGACGCTTGTCTTGTTGTCTTATGCCGTTCGATGCCGTCTTATAAGAGCAATCTCTATGCCAGACAAAAAACTGGTTTCAAATACGCATCAACCAACTGAAATATTGAAGGATATAGTTTTGACAAGAAAACCTGTCAGGATAGAATTGAAAAAATTATGTCAGATTTTTTTACAAGTTGAAAAATCAAGGAAGAAAGCTATGTCTTTTTATACAGACCAATTACGACCATTATCAGAATGGTCACGGCACTTTCCCAAAGCAGAGAACAAATGCAGGTTCGATTCAAGCCTGAACCCGCGGGCAGTTTTACCCCGGCAGCGATGGGGTTTTACAGTTCATGCCTGAACTTTCAATACCGTGCTGATCAGCCATGCTGTATATCCCACATAAATCAATAAAAGAGCTGCACCCTCAAAACGATTTATGCGCCCCTGCCGGCCACAAAATCCATAACCGATCAGGAAAAGAAAAATGGTCAAAGTGCCCATGACAACCATATCCCGAAAGAGTGTTTCAGGTTCCACTGCAAAAGGATGGATCGTTCCGGCGATACCGACAACGGCCAGGGTGTTGAACAGATTGGAACCAAGCACGTTGCCCAGGGCGATATCATGTTCACCCTTGCGTGCCGCAATAACAGACGAGGCAAGTTCCGGCAGAGATGTACCGACAGCCACGATCGTCAAACCGATGATCATGTCGCTTACACCGAAAATCTGGGCAATTTCAACAGCACCCCACACAAGAATGCGTGAACTTGCAATAAGCATCAGCAGTCCTGCCACCAGCCAGAAAATACCCCGTTGAAGCGGCATTGCCTTATCAGCCATATCCAAATCAACCTCTTTTGCAAGAGAATCGGTCTTTTGTTTCAATCCCTGATAAATGGTCCATGCCATCAGGACAGCAAAAACCAGCAGCAGGATCACTGCATCAAGCAGTGATAAATCAAGATCGGCAACAAGGCCGGCTGAAAGAATCGTCACAAGTGTCAGCACAGGCAGTTCTTTGCGCAACACCGTCGAATGTACCATGATCGGGCTTATCAAGGCCGTCACACCCAGTATCAGGGCTATGTTGGCAATATTTGAGCCATATGCATTACCAAGAGCTATCCCCGGGCTGCCTTCAAGAGCAGCCAGCGCAGAGACCACCATTTCCGGAGCAGATGTTCCGAATCCAACGATTACCATGCCGATTAACATTGGCGGCATGCCAAAATGACGTGCCGTGGAGACTGAACCTTCCACAAAACGATCAGCACTCCATACCAGAAGAGCCAGACCACCTGTCAAAGCCAAAACAGCTAATCCCATCATTCAATTTCCTTATCCATAAAAAAATTAACCCGGATATTTCGGGCAAAAATGATTCGTGAGAAAATCGGGTTAATCCTCCCACTTTTTATCGTGCAGAGCATTTGAAGTGATTTGATCCAGAATATCATTGAACCCACTGTAAATAGACCGGATATCCTGGGGTGCATCAGGACCTGTACACCTTCGCATATGATCTTTAGCCTTGACTGCCTGAATGACTGAATGGATCTCTTCCAGAGGCTTGACCAGGCCTCTTTTCATCCCTCTGATGAAAAGCATTCCAACCATAAATACAGCAGATGCCATAAATACAATCCCCCAAGCCCCGGCGTTTCCGAACTGTCTGGCTTTTTGATCAGCCTTTACCATGGCGACCCTGTTTATCTGGCTTAAATGCTGAATCGCAGCCACCGTCTTTTTTTTAGCAGCCAGATTTTCATCAAAGGCCAGAATATAATTCTGGCTGATAGCTTGTATCGCAATGGGTTCTTCTTTTTCAGTTATGTTGTTTTCAGCCCGCTGCAAGGCTTGTAAAAATTCAGATTTAAACGGTTCAACATCATTTGCCGATTGATCCGCCAATGCCATATTTGAAAGCATCTGCTCACAGGCATGAAGGGAGCGTTCATTTTGTACGATGATTGTTTCAATTGCCGGAGCCATGCGCATAAAAATCCAGATAGACCCAAAAGCCATTATTAAATTCAAAGCAATAAGAAACCATGCCCCAAGTCTTATGTTCTGTGCAAGTATCATGATCAAACCCCCTTGATCAGCCTGGGTATTGCCGTCTCGCTGGAAACAATAATCAGGTTGTCTTCACCCTTTAACGGCTCGCTTGGAGATGGTTGAATAACATTTCCTTTGGCGTTTTTCCGGATTCCTACAACCATAACACCGAATTTTTTGGGCAAAGCCAGTTCAATAAGCGTTTTGCCGACCATAGACGGCTGAGTGCGTATTTCTGTAAGATTCAGGTCTTCTCCAAGATTAGTGTCTGCAATCACGTTCCTGTAGAGCAATCGGTTGGCAAAACGTTTTCCAAATTCCTGTTCAGGGTTGATTATCTGGTGTGCTCCGACAAGCTGAAGAATGCGCTGGTGCATTTTGTCGTTGGCCCGGGCAATCACCAGAGAAGCGCCCATTTGTCTTAGCAGGGCTGTGCAGATAATCGATGATTCTTTTGAGTCATCCCCTATGGCACAAACAACAGAATCTCTTTTTTCAGGCTCAAGCCTTGCCAATTCGGCTTCGTCAGTAGCGTCAGCCACAACAGCTTGAGTGACAAATCCGGCAGCTTCTTCAACCAGATTCTTGTTGATATCGACACCCAGTACTTCAGCTCCTTTTTCAGATAAAGTGCGGGCAAGCGACATACCGAATTGTCCAAGCCCGATAATCAGTATTTGTTGGGTCATTTTTTTAACTCCTTTAATATAAAAGAACTTGGCCAGGCTTATGAATTCTTTCATGCTTTGTTGTGGGCAGGCCATGAAAAAATACCAAGGCCGCCCATGGCCGTTATTATGTTAACGATATTTTTGTCTTTAGGCTCCGTGACGCAGATATTGATTGTTCTTCACTCAGCAGCATGAACAAAGTCATCGGGCCGATCCTGCCGGCAAACATCGCAATGATGATTATAATTTTTCCAATTTCATCGAGAAAAGACGTTGCACCCATTGACAATCCTACAGTGCCAATGGCCGAGGTCGCTTCAAAAATCAGCTTCCCTGCAGAAATCTGCTGGGTTACCTGCAGCATCAAAACCACCATGAACCAGACCGCTATCCCTGAAACAACAATGGTTATTGCTCTGTAAACCGTTGATGAGTGAATGCGCCTGTTTTGTGTGACAACATCATCTTTGTTTGTGATATTTGCCCAGAACGTCATTGCAAGAATTCCGATCGTAGTGGTTTTCACTCCACCGGCAGTACTGCCGGGGCTTCCACCAATAAACATGAAAACCAGCATGATAAGAAATGTCGGACTCATAATGGCCGCAATATCCACAGAATTAAAACCCGCTGTTCTGAGTGTGACCGATTGGAACCATGCATTATGAATTTTGTCTTTGACAGACAAACCTGACAAGATGCCATCCCATTCGAAAACCATCATAAAAAATGTACCTGATACTAACAGTATTACAGTGGTTATCAAAGCTATTCTGGCGGGTATCGGGGTTGTGCGCCCACAAATCCATTTCGGTACCAGCAAGCTGGTTGCCGGTGCCATTCCTCCAAAAATGATAAGAGCGGCAACCATGTGAAGAATCAATGCATTGGTTTGGTACGGTATCAAACTGTCACTTTGCAGGGCGAATCCTGCATTACAGAAAGCGGATATTGCCGAAAACACACCTCGCCAGGCTGCCATACCGGCACTGTCACCTTCAACAAGAAACAAAAAAAACAAAACAGCCGCTCCGATTCCTTCGGCTATGAATGTAAATTTGAGAATCGTTTTAAGAGAATGGACCAGATCCTTATGATCCATATCGGTCATTGAGGTAAGCACCCGTTCATGTTTCAGGCTCAGACGACGTCCCATAACATGCAGGGCAACGGTTGTGATACTCATGATTCCAAGCCCGCCAAGCTGGATCAAAAGAAGAATGCAGAACTGACCGAACATTGTGAAGTCATTGGGAGTGTCAAGAACAATCAACCCTGTCACACATACTGCGCTGACAGATGTAAAACAGGCATCAACCAGTTTTATTGATCCACTTTGAGTGGATGCCGGAAGGGACAGCAGAAAGGTTCCGACAACACAAAGCCCTGAAAAAGTTGTCAGCAGAATACGTGCAGGATGACTGAGAAAAATTTCCCACCAATGCTCTTTTTTTTCAAAAGGTTCTTTGTGTCTGGGAAATGACAGTAAGACACAAAGACTGAGAAACAGGACCAGGCTCAAAATCGCTGTAAAGCCGTTAATCAGATATAAGATGACTATCAGCAAAAATCCAGTTACTGCAAGCAGAATACATGTCTTTGATTTTTTTTCAAACGCCCAGTGCATATAGAGTATGCACGCTGTCAATATGGATGCGGTTACAGCGAAGTGGGGAAAAAAGGAGCCAGGGTTTTGCGTGCCCAGGTGGACCACAATGACCAAAGGCACCATCGAAATGCCCCATAACGCCCGTTGGCCGCATCGGTTCACATGATCACTTTTCCGGTTGCGCTCAAAATGAATATGAAAATCCGCCAATAAAAAGATTGCACTTATAAGCAGAACAGTTGCTGTTAAAGCGATAAATGGATTTTTGAAAATATAAGGCCAGGCAGAAGCATAACATCCGGCAGCGGCAATAATTCCAAAAATTTTTCCAGCTGCAGGTTTTCTAAACAGTGTGAATGCACACAAAAGACAGGCAGCAACAGCAATCGATGCTGATGCGAACTGCCATTTATTATCAAACAACTCAGTTTTGGCAATTGGAAACAAATACGGAAGCGGTGAAAGAACCATCAATGCCCCTTCAACCCCAACCTGGGATATATACCTACGAGACCTCACTTGCTACTCCTGCTTTTTACCATTTGTTGAACCCGCTTTATCATCCTTGTGTATCAGGTTCCTGCTGTTCACCTGCCGCACTCATGGCATGATCTCTTTTTTTTCTTTCGGTTAAAATTTCATACTGCAATTTTCAATCTGTTTCATTCTCTTTTTTTTGTTCCAGCTGCTTGAGCATCCAGTCGAAATCACTTTTCCAGCCCTGAATCGTGTAGTCCTTGACAATCTGGTTAGCCCACTTGCGAAACTGCACGGCACGCTCATTTTCGATCTTGAAGCCAACTGCAATGATTGCCTGTAGATTATAATGTTCAACCTCGCGCTGAACCTGCCTGCTGCCTTCGGTTTGAACTATTAAGTATTTCTTAACAGTTGCCTTATGTATCAATTCATTGTCTGAAAAAATGCGCTTCAGATGCTGATTAATGGCGGGAACCGATACATCATAGAGCGCTGACATCATCTTCTGGGTCAGCCAGATATTCTCATCCTCATAGCGCATTTCCACGCTGGTTTCTAAATTGCCTCCAGCCGCAACAAATGTCAGATATTCGGATGCCGAGGAGCGAACAATGGAAGTCTGTTTTTTCCCGGACTTCTGTAACTGCTTGTTAATATCTCTTTTCATTCAACTCCTCCCCACTTTTTGTCTGCAAGATTTAACCATTTACCTGTTCTCCAATCTTTGTGCATCCAGGGCCTGATAGTGAACTGTGTCCCCCTGAGACCGGAGTGATATTTATCTGGGTGCTGATCCTTTCTTTGAGTGCAGATACATGAGAAATGATTCCGATCAGCTTGCCGTCCTGCTGAAGCCCGGACAATGTTTCCAGAGCGGTTTCCAAAGATTCATCATCCAGAGTGCCGAAGCCTTCATCGAGAAATAAAGAGTCCACTCGAACTTTCCGGCTGGCCATTTTTGAAAGTCCCAGTGCCAGTGTGAGACTGACTATAAAACTTTCACCGCCTGAAAGGTTCTTTGTGGACCTGATTTCACCTGCCTGATAATTATCAATAACATTCAGTTCCAGAGGCTGCTGCTCATCACGGATGAGCAGATAGCGGTCAACCATTTTTTCAAGCTGCCGGTTGGCAAGAGAAACCATGAGTTCAAAGGTCAGGCCCTGAGCAAAGTTGCGGTATTTTTTCCCGTCAGCAGAACCGATAAGCCCATGGAGTTTTTCAAAGCGTACACACTCTTTTTTCTGTGCCGCAATGGCAGAATGTTTTTCCTTTATCCGCTCCCTGGCAGCCGTATTTTCGATCAGTTTATGTTTGAGCCCCGCAATAGTATCGCGCAACTGTTTCAGGGATTCTTCAAATTCTTTGAATTGCGGCTCCAGTTCCTCAAGCGTCTTATCGGTGAGCTTTTTGAGGGTCTCCGTAGCCAGACGTGTCTGTCGGTCTTTCTGTTTTGCGTTGAGCTCTGTCCCCGCATTATCCAGCTCCTTTGCCCGGGAGGATAAAGATTCACGTTCTTCATTGGTCAGTCTGGCTTCAAGGAACAATTTCTCATCCGCAAAGCCTGCCGGAATCAGAGCAGTCAAAAAGTTGTTTTCCGCTTTTTTCAGTTCAGGATCTCTCTGCTCGATACGCTTCTTCAGGGATTCAACATGGGTTTTCGCCGTCGTCAGTTTTTGCTGCAGCCCGGTGTTCAGACTTCTGGCTTTCTTTTCATTTCCTTCGGCATCTGCAATGGCTTTGTTCAGGCGGGTTTCTTCCTCATCAGGCTTTTTGTCGCCATACAGGTTTTTCCGTTCGTCTATTCCAGCGGTATGTTCCTTTTTCACCCGTTCCAGAATTTCTTGTTTTTCAGTCAGAGCCTTGACCTGCGTTTCAATCACGGCATCCAGACGATTCACCTCGCTGTCGATGGTGGCAATCTGTTTTTCAATTTCGGTCTTTTGTTTTGCCTGTTCCTGCCATGCCTTAAGCCGTAATTTGAGGGATACAAGCAGCGTTGAGACCTCTGATTCAGGTATTTGCTTTATACCAAGTGGCTCAAGCTTTCCTGATACTGCCAACTTGAGTTCTTCAAAACGGGTCCAAAGTTTGGTGAGGGTTTCCTTCAATTGCGCAAGCGTCTTTTCAGCGGCCTTCTTATCATTAGCGACATTGGTTTCCAGCTTTTCACTGTTATTCAGATTGTTACGGGCAGTGGTTTGTGCCTGTTCCAATTTTTTGATGACAGCTTCCTGTTCCTCTGCCTTGTAGATCAGCCTGGTAAGCGATTCTATCTTTTGCTCGATTTCATCGGGAACCGGAACATTGCCCTCGGCAAACGGATGCTTGGTTGAACCGCAGAGCGGGCACGGCTTGCCATCTTCCAGTTTGGCGCGGGTGTCTTCAAGCTCCTCAATTTTTTTGATAAATGCCATTTCACGAAGCAGGGTTTCCTTTTCAATGCGATACTCCCGGAGCAGTTTGTCACCCAGCAATTGGCTCAAGGCATCTTTGCCTTGCTGAAGACTTTTAGTGGCGTAAGCAAGCTCCTGCTTTTTGAAAAAACATTGTTTTGTGGCTGATTCCAGCTTCTTTGAAGCTTCTGCTGTGGCTGTATCGGCATTTTTGAGATCTGTTTTTTTCTGATTGATCTCTAGTTGTCTGGTTATCAGGTTGCCGAACTGTTCTTCAATACCGGCCAGTCCACTGATCAGCCATTCATCCTTCGCATTCTCTTTTAGGTACAGGTCAGCAGCTTCCAGTGTCTTTTCTGCTGCAGTCTGTTTTTCCTGTTCCTTTACCCGGACCTGTTTGTCGGTCTCAATCTTTGCGGCTTCCCTGGTGCAGGTCTCAGTGCCCTCTGATACAGCCTTTGCCTGTTCTGCATTTTTTTGATCAAGCGAACGGATTTTCTGGATCAGCGGAGCTGCTGCTTTCAATTCCTCTTTGGATTGGAGGGTGAGCTGTTCAGCTGCCTTGAGGGCTCCAGCTTGTGTGTTTGCAAAAATTTCCAACTCTGGAAGTGCGGCTTCTTCTGTTTTCAATGAAACCTGATCGTCAGTCTGCTGTTTGCGCAGGGCAGTGAGCGTGGCGTATGTTCCGTCTAATGACGCTGCTTTGACGGCCTGTTCAAGTTTGGCTCGTTGCGGTTTGAAAGCTTGGGTATCTTCTTGGAATTTTGCCACTTCATCCGTAAGGCTGAGGATCTCCTTTTTCAGATTTTCAATGGTGGTCAGCCATGTGATGGCCTTGTTGGTTTCGGTTGATTTTTCAGCAAGCTCAATCTCCTGTTTCAGCAAAGCCGCAAGATCATCCTGAATTTTCTTTTCCTGCTCAGCATCCAGAATCACAATGCCGGATGTTTCAGCGTTCAGCAGGTTCAGCTTATCTCGTTCATCACGCAGGCGTTCATGAACACGCCGTGAAATCTGTGAATAAATCTCAGTGCCGGTAATCTGTTCGAGTATCTTTGATTTTTGTTCAACATCAGCTTTCAAAAACGTATCAAAACCGCCCTGAGCTAAAAGAATGGAGCGGGTGAATCGATCAAAATCCATTCCGGTTTTTTCTTCGATGACACCACAGACAAGACTCTTCTTGGTCTCGATGGGCTTTCCCGTAGCGTCATCCGCAATCTGGTGTTCCTGATCCTGCAGGTTCCCTTCAGCCTTTTTTCGAGCCCGGCGCTGTTCCCAGTGGCAGCGGAACCGGCCAGTCTGGGATTCAAACAGCACCTCGGCATAGCATTCACCGGTCTGGCGGGACATAATCTCATTTCCGCTCCTGGTGATTTTCCCAAGGCGCGGAGTTTCCCCATAAAGAGCCAGACAAATGGCATCGAGAATCGTTGACTTGCCCGCACCGGTCGGACCGGTCAGGGCAAAGATGCCGTTGGAAACATATTCAGGATCACTGAAATCTATGATCCACTCGCCGTAGAGGGAGTTGAGGTTCTTAAATCGCAGTTCAAGTATCTTCATGGTAGAACCACTAATGCACACGAATGGACACAAATATTATTCATAAGACAATTCGCTCCCATTCGAGTTTGGCGTGTTTGAAGTTCAGGATAACACCTACCCGCAGACCGGTAATTTTTAGGTAGTTGATAACCTGGCCGCGCTCAATATCCGTGATGCGCTCGATCGTTTTTGTTTCAACGATTATCTGGTCAAAAACGATCAGGTCAGGAATATAGTCGCCTACTTTGACTGTTTTATAGATCACGTCATAGTGCGGTTGCTGTTTTGTCGAGATACCACGAAAACCACACTCCACCACAAGGGCATTTTCATATGGCTTTTCCAGCAATCCATGTCCTAGTGCATTCAAAACCTCCATGGCACACCCCACCACCTGATAAACCTGCTCCCAAAACAGTAATTCGTGTTTATTAGTGTCCATTCGTGGTTCCCGTTCGGATTTATTCGGCATTTATATCTTCCTCCAGCAAATCCCTGATTATTTCGTTGTAAGATAATATCAATTCCTCCCGGTCTTCATCAGAAACTTTAAAAGTATCAAGGCAGCGTGTAAAAACATCTCCGACATCCAGATCGTCAAGGGTTTCATTTTCGGCAATCGTGCCCATTACCCGGTCCATGACACGCCGGTTCTTGATCCGCAAAATTTCCATGGAAGAGTCGGTAAGTATCTCATCAAGCAGATCCTGCAGGTTGCCAATGATGTCGCTGCCGGTATATTCAATCTCAAGCCATGCGGCGCTTGCTTTTTTTTTCAGTTCCTCCAGCTTTGAGCGGATATCATCCACAGATCCCACGATGCGGACCAGCTTTTGAAAACACGGCACTGGTTTTTCCTGAACCACTAATGAACACGAATTAACACGAATAAGTTCTTTTAATTTGTGTCTATTGGTGTCTATTCGTGGTTCTTTCTGAGGATTGAATTCAACGATGACGACCTTCTTTTCCTGAGTCGCTTCGCCATAGCCCATCGGTATGGGCGAACCACAGTAGCGGATATGCTTTGCGCTGCCGACTGCCTGAGGAACATGCAGGTGCCCAAGGGCAAGATAATCGATTGACGAGGGGAAAACTTCCTTACCGACATGCGCCAGGGATCCGACATAAAGTTCCCGAACCCCGTCACCATCAACGGTCTTGCCGCCTGCAGCAAACAGGTGTCCCATAGCAACGATGGGAATACTGGAAGAATGAAGTTTGAAAGGTGAATGTTGAATGATTTTTTCGCGCTTGCGCTCGGCTATTTTCACAACTTCAGCATAGTGCGCCTGGATGCCTTCAACCAGTTTAAGGTTTTTGTCATCAATCGTCTCACCGGGTTCAAGTAGACGGACATCTTTATCTCTCAAATAAGGAACCGCACATACAATCGCTTCCACGTTATCTGCGGTCATCTGCGCAATCTGCGGATCATTTTTTCTCTCAATCAATTCGTGTTTATTCGTGTTCATTCTTGGCTCACTTGTCAACACAATCACTTCATCCGCCGGATGATCAGTCATGGAGCCGACCACATATACATTGAGCGCCCGCAAAAGCTGTTTTGGCGCATTCAAAAATGACGGCGAATCATGATTCCCGGCAATGATTACAACATGACGGCAGCAGGATGTTGAAACCCGGCATAAAAATCGATAATAAAGCTCCTGGGCCCGGTTACTGGGCGTGCTGGTATCAAACACATCACCGGCAACAAGCAGAGCATCCACCTTTTCATCTTCAATGGTCTGGGCCAGCCAGTCCAGAAACCCTGAAAACTCTTCATAGCGTTTACGGCCATAAAGGGAACGGCCTAAATGCCAGTCTGATGTGTGAAGAATTTTCATTGAACATATCTTTCAAAATTCGAATCAAATTGTATCTTCATGCTGTATCTCCTTTTTTCCCCGCAGATGACGCAGGTTCTTGCAGAGTGTTTCATTGCTGCTCGCCCTCTTTGAAATTTCTTGCTTTTCCGTCACGGACCCATGTATCAACCTCGTCTATTTTGAACTTCCAGAGACGACCGATCTTATGGGCAGGCATGTTTTTTTCGCTTATCCACTTATAAACGGTATCCCGCTTGACCCCGAGATAGCCTCCGATTTCATCTACGGACAACCAACGATCCGGCTACATTAGGTTAAACAGGGTTAAAAATACATAGATGAGATGAATAAATCAAGTTTTCCTTCCAAATTTCAACCGAAAACCGGCAATTCCCGCAATTCCTGCAAAGGTTTGGCTGGCGGATTGATAATCGTGATCTGTATCAGGGGTTTAATCCTAAAGAAAGCCTATAGTATCATTGTATTCTAAATCGTTTTTAACCATTCCAGCAGAAAACAGGAATTATTTTTACCAGCTGGTAAATCATATTTTCTATAACAATTATAAATAGTTATCTAAAAAACCAAGGGAAAACCCTTAGGAAAACATTTATCAGAAGTCTTACTTTTTTTTCCGAGAAAATTTATACCCAAAAATTGCGTAAATCCGGTATGTTACCGGCCTTTGCCTCCTTTAAAAAAATGGCATGGTTATTGCTCTTACCATCTCATATCCGTCTCAATTTGGCTCAACAAGACACCATTTAATATTTTTTAAATCTTTGGAAACAACCCTTAACCTAGGAGG
Source organism: Pseudomonadota bacterium (assembly GCA_043827005.1). Lineage (GTDB taxonomy): Bacteria > Desulfobacterota > Desulfobacteria > Desulfobacterales > Desulfobacteraceae > Desulfobacula. The sequence goes on from JBDRPM010000089.1 coordinate 35,553, forward strand.
AAAAATGAAAAACCAAAGAATTTCAATCCAGTTGCCCCTGCCGTCTGTTTCTCTGCAGAATTTTCTGGAAAAACTGCTACAGGATGAACGCTTTTTTTCGCTTGCCATCGAAAACCCTTTGAATGCAATGAAAAAGTGCGGGTTAAATGTTGAAACAAAAACCTTTACCATTCAGGATTTTTCAACTTTTTTCGGGGCTGTGGCAGGTCTCAAGGACGCATTAAAAGAAACTGACCAAAAAACTTTGGACTTTGAAAGTATTTTCGGAAAACCAGCCGAGATCCGTGGATCTGTATTGGAAGCAGAACGATTTCAAGGATTTTATAAAGAATGGGACAACAGGGATGCGCTTGTGGATAAACAAATCTGCCGCACGACCAATCGTTTATTCCAAGTGGACCGGGACAGGTCAGGCCAGAAACTAACTCAAACCGTACGTGAAAAAATGATACTTGCACTTCAGAATCAAGACGTTAAAATTTCGCATTATACCCAAATTCAAAGGGACCTGATCAGCACAACAATGGAAAGTTCGGAGACCAACAACCATACAAGGACGGAATGGAATACAGATACTGTCATGCAATCCAATACCCGGAGCGAAAGAGGGGTGAATAAAAACTTTGAAGGCATTTCCATGATTGAGGATATCATGCAGGGCCCGCTGATCAACCCGGTTGATCTGGCTTCTGTGACAGCCCGGCTGGAAGTGTTTACCCAGATGCTTAGACAATAAAATCAAACAGTGCCATACAAAAGGAGGACGCAATATGAGCATGCTCTCAAGCATTGTTTTTTCATGCACAGATCAATGCCCGATTCAATGCAAATACTGTGGTGCAGAATGCGGACCGGATCAAAAAGACCGCCTGTCTCTGGATGATATGATTTCGGTTATTGACAAGCTGTATGAATATGGAAAGCTTCATATGGTTGTATTTACCGGCGGTGAACCCACCCTTCTGGGAAATGATTTGATAGCAGCGATTCAATATTGCTCACAAAAAAATCTGTGGACCCGGATCGTAACCAATGCGTTCTGGGCCCATACTGCCGAAAAAGCCAAAACTATTCTGCAATCTTTCAAAGATGCGGGATTGAGCGAAATCAACCTGAGCTGCGATGATTATCACCAGGAATTTATTCCCCTTGATAGAATCAAATACGCCAATGACGCCTGCACCGAACTGGGTATCCCCTGCCTGATCGGTCACAAGATAATGAAAGACCACAAATTAAGTGTGGAATATCTTGAAAATTATCTCGGACACCCGCTCACCCTGTTTGATCCAGGTTCGGACAATCCAAAAAACAATATCATCTCAAGCGGCTATACCGTTCCGGTTGAAAAAAACATGCACCAAATTCCAGACGAGGATATTCTCTATCCTAAGGCAGAACATCTTTGGAAAGGGCCGTGCAAAAGTCTGCTCCAGCGGGTTATCATCACCCCCCGCAAAGAGCTGTCAATCTGCTGCGGCATGATCCGGCGCAATGTTGAGGAAATCGTGTTCAAATCTTTGGACCACTGCTCTCTGGAAGAATTGATTGTCACTGCGCATCAGGATTTAATCGTCAACTGGCTGGCTCTGGAAGGCCCCTACGGAATTATGAAATTCATATTAAAAAAAGATCCTGATATTGTATTTCGAAAACAATATGTTAACATCTGTCACCTTTGTTCGGAAATTTTTACCAGAGAAGATTGCCGCAATGTGTTATTATCCCATGCAGCTGAAAAAGTAACCGAGATTTATCTGGAACGCAGTTTGTACGATTATATCAGAACTGAAAACTTTTTCAAAACCCTATCAAATCAATAGAAAATAAAATCATGCAAACAGTTCGGATCCCACAGGTTTTCTTAACCAGTCGGATCCGAACTTGTTTTCCTGTTGTTTTAACCATTCAAATGAAGTAATAAAAATAAAAATTTAAAGACAACTTTTTATGATTACGGGTGTAGTCTTATTGAAATCAGGAGGTTGGTGTTTATGATCCGTTCCATCAGTTGGCTGTGTTATGCTGTTGCTTTTACGACATTCATCCTGACCAGTGGCTGTGTCTCTTCTGACAGCATCAAAAATTCAATTTCAGACAATATTCAACAAGATTCCAGTGAAGTTCAAAAAGCAGATGAGCCGCCTGCTGAAAAAGAAAAAACACCCCCTCCTTCTCCCCAAACCCCCATCAAAAACCCCATAAAATATGTTGTAAAAGAAAATGATACCCTCAGTGTTATCGCAAAAATAAACACTGGAGATAAAAACAACTGGGAACAGATCGCATTGTACAACAAAATCACAGACCCTGACACCCTTAAAATCGGACAAATTATATTAATACCAGACGATTTATACCAACCCCAGGCCATTAAAAAAGACAATAAAAACAGATCAATGGTCAAGTCAGACAATAAACCCGGACAAAATTTTCAAAGCATGCCATCAAGCAGACCCACTCAACCAAAGACAGACCCACCAGCAACAGATATTGCCAAACAAGCGGCCGAACCAGGACACAACCTGAGCAACAAAGAATTTTGGTTTGATCCAATATACCCTGCTGTTAAAATTCCCAACCCGGGCAGTTTGAAAGATATGGATAATATCAGTCTTTTTTTTGAGAATCTGGCAACCGACATCAAATCGAAACCATTAAACCCTGCCTTTGTTTATCTTCCTTTCAATAATTTTTTGTATAATTTTGCAAATAAAAAAGAATTAAAATGCTGTAAGAACAGGTCTGATTTATATATTTATAAATTCGATGATATTCAAAATGCGTATTTGATCCATGGAGATAAAGTTTATTTTTATAATGAAAAATTTGATACGCTTTCCTATCTTGGAGAAAAATTAATCTGCGTAAAAGATTTGAATGACGACAACAAAATAGATTTTATTGTCTCGCAAGTTTCAACAAACCCTATCAATTATGAAATCATAGCCTTCACACTGGTGGAAGACTATAACGGCAAATTATCTTTTTTCAAACTTGCAGAAGGCAGAACAGATCTTGAATACGGATCCAATTCCATCAGAGGCGGAATCCCAAAACACTATAATGATCATTTTTTAAACCCGTTAATTAAATCAGATACCCAAAATAATTACTACTATGATGTAAAGTACAACGCAAAAGACTCTCTTGTCTATATTCAAGAAAATATACAGGACACAGAAAACTCAGAAGCCATAAAATCTTCAAGATTTTTAACCGAAAAACTGGTACTCACGGTTCCCGAATTAGGCAACCAAAAAACCAACATCATCTATAAATCCACAAAAGACCGATACCAGAACTGGCAGATTGATTTTTCAAAGTTCAGTCATTTTTCCCAATATCACAGAAGAGTCCAGGATCACAAAAGCAGGGAATTTTTTAATCTAAGCAAAGAGACGACGTATCCGAATCTTTTCCCCATCCAATTTCAATATTATGAACAAGCCGGCCAAAAGATTCCCATTGCAATCGGGATTGATCCCAATACCTTTGCATTATTCAAAGGAACAGACCTGAATAATCTGAAAATTATCACCATAGAAAAGCAGGACCAGTTCCATAAAAAACTTAACCACACGCCTTTATATACCTTCTTTACCCATGATCTTCTTTTGACATTGGAACAGGACAAAGTACATTTATATCGTTTTGGATTAAAGGATAAACCGACCGGATCGGCTTACTGAACCCGGATCAGCCTTAATGCATCCATTCTTGACCGGGCACACAACAGATGTGCCAGAACAGATGACATCCTGTCATTGGCAAGATCGATTTCCGCTTTTCGGATATCAGGATTTATTTTCTTTAACGCCACAAGACGGGTTATCTCCTGCCCAAGGATCTGTTTTACCCTGATTATCCCCTTTTTTATGATCTGTGCACAATGATGCTCAGCAATTGAAAGGCCCTTTTCAATCATGCCGGGAAGTATGGTCTGCCGCACCTGCTCCATATCCATGAACCAATCGCTTTGATCCGGCATCAGTTTTGCTGACAGGGTGTGAATCAGATCGTCCTGGGTGACATCGTTTCCCTGATGATCCACTACAATTCTGATGGGATACGGTTTTAAATATCTTTCAAGATTCAGGTGCTTTGGCGCAACACATGTCACCATAAACATCATTTCAAGAAAAAGCCCTGCAGATCCCTGCCCTTTGAGCAATGCTGTTGTGCATGATCCGGTTCCATTGGTCAGAAAATAATCAATGGTCTGCCGGACAAAGGGATGATCCCATGTGAAAAAATCCACATCATCTCTGACAATGGCAGTGCTCCTTTCAAAGGTTATGGCATCAGACAAACCGGATACTGCGGGAAATTTTTCATCCGTCAGGGTCTGTGTGTTCAGCTTGAAAATAGTTTTATCCACACCGTCAATTTCAATGCCATAATGATCCCAAACCTTTACCAGAAGATCTTCAAGCGGATTGGCCGTCTCTACCTGAACGATCTGTTCAATGATTTTTTTTGCAATGGCCGGCTTAAAAGAGTTCATTTCAAGCAGAATGTTTTTACCCTGGGCAAGTGTGGCCTCCACATTGAGGCAAAACGTCCTTGTCTGATCAATCAATGTTTTGAAAAAAGAATCATCAAAAAAATTATCTTCTCTGACTTGTTTAAACAATTCACACAGATCCGGTTCAAACTGTTTATAAATCAGATGCACCCCATTCATATTATTTTCAAACAATTCCAGGCCGTTCATATACCATCGGGCCAGAATCTCATACGCACTGCCCAAAACAAAAGGGACATGAATCTGGATCTGTTTTTTCTGACCGATCCTGTCCACCCGGCCGATTCGCTGCTCCAGCAGTTCAGGATTCAAAGGCAGATCAAATAAAAACAAGTGATGAACAAACTGGAAATTTCTTCCCTCACTGCCGATTTCAGAACAGACCAGAATTCTTGCACCCTCTTTCCTGGAAAACCAGGCTGCATTCTTATCCCGCTGCAGAAGACTCATGGTTTCATCAAATCGGATAACATCCATTGAGGTGTGTGCTGCAATGGCTTTTTCAATGGCTGCTGCCTTTTCTTTTGAACAGCAGACAACAAGCAGTTTTTTGGTTTGCTTCATCAACTGGACCAGGTATAAAATCCTGGGGTCCTGCCTGAAATCAAATTGGTTTGTCTTATTTGCATCAAAAAATTCCCGGTTGATTGCTTTAACTTCAGATTCGGTTGCCGCAAGGGGTATCAAATGAGCCTTTCGCTTTGAAAAGCCTTTTACCACCTGGCGTTTGTTTCTGAAAATCACCCGGCCCGGTCCATATGAATCCAGGATATGATCGGCTTTTTCATTTTTTTTGAGTAATGCGTTAACCCGTGCGATCGTCTGTTTATACTGCTGTGTTTGTGCAAGATAGGTGGGATAGTCAAAATAACGTTCCGGATCCAGCAGTTGAAGATGAAGAAAATGGTTTTTCACGCCCATCTGCTCGGGCGTTGCCGTCAGCAGCATCATGCCGAATATGGTTTGGGCAAGGGTTTTCATAAATTCATAGATTCTTTGATCATCCGTAATATGATGGGCCTCATCAATGACCACCATGTCCCATCCGGCATCCACAATCTGTTCCTGGCGTTTCATATTTTCAAGCATATCCATACTGATGATTCCCAGTTGATGTTCTAAAAATGGATTCATCTTCAGGGCTTGACATTCAAGGCTGTGGCAATACTCCTGGTCAAAGATCATGAACGATAGATTAAATTTGCGATACAACTCGATAAACCACTGATGAACCAGCGATTCCGGGACAATCACCAGCACCCGTTCGGCCCGACCGGTCATGAGCAGTTTGTGCAAAATCAGACAGGCTTCGATGGTTTTTCCCAAACCGGTTTCATCAGACAGCAGAACCCGTGGAATATATCGGGAAGTCACGGTGTCAGCGATAAAAAACTGATGGGGAATCAGTTCCACCTGTCCCCCTAAAAACCCTTTTACCAAAGATCCGTCATAGTCTGCTTTAGCCGCCAGAAGCTGATAGCGCAGATCAAACAGGTCATTTGTATCAACCAGTCCTGCAAACAAACGGTCCTGGGGCAATGCAAAACAAATCAAATCCGACAGATCTGTTTCACACACCCGTCTATGGTTCTGACAATAATAAACCAGGCCGTTTGATTCAGACAGGGTATCAATGATCAGCGGTTGATCCTCTTTTATCTGGATCTGATCTCCGGGTTTGAAAATAACCCGTTTTAATGGCGCAGACCTGCGGGCATACTGCCGAACACAGTCAGATGCCTCAAAACGGACAGACAAGATCCTGTCATTCATATCGACCAGCATTCCCAAACCAAGTTCCGGTTCTGTCTGGCTGACCCATCTTTGCCCTAAAACAAGTTGATGCATGGTACTCTCTTTTCTGATCCTGTTAAAAAGGGCCGGTTATGACATAATTCAAGATAAATTGTCAACTGCTTCACCATGATCAAAATTTTGCCTGTTCAATCTTTTTGATCAATATCATATCTGTAAAGAAAAATACTATAGCAGCATAAGAAAATTTCTGACTGCAAAATCAGAAATTGACCAATTGACTCAGTCAAACAGCCTTTGTATGGTGCGGGTAAGTTGACCCCATTAAAAAAGGATAATCATATGAAATCGTTCATGCTTTTTGTCTTATCTGCTGTCTTGCTGTCATGCACGATTAGTGTTTGTTGCGCATATGATGCCAGCTTCCGGTTAAAACTGGCCACCCAGGATTTCCAGCCGTTCAGCTACCTGGCAAATCCCAGAGAAAGTGAATTATCTGCTCAGAAAGTGGCAGGCCCTGCTGCTGAGATTATCCATAGTGTCTGTTCTGAAATGGGCACAAGTTATGTTCTTTCTTTGTTACCCTGGCGACGTGCCCAGTATGATACAAGAGAAGCCGGAATTTATCATGGACTGTTTTTAATCGGATGGAACCAGAAGCGAAGTGAATGGCTGTACTTCAGCCCACCGATTTTACAGACCGAATATGGATTTTTCGTCACCAAGGACAATCCCATGAACTTTAAACAGGGGGCAGATTTAAAAGGATACACCATTGGCGTTTTTGGTCCCTCCAACACCTCAAAATCGCTTGAAAAAATTAAAAGTGAGACAGACAATTTTATCATCGATATGAGACCCGATGATATCAGCGGATTTAAAAAATTATCCATTGGACGGGTCAATGCTGTTTATTCCAATAAAGATGTAGGCTTTGCCATTCTTGTCAAGAACAATATCACCAATGTCCGATATGCCGGCATGCACAAAACCCTGGACTATTTCATCGGTTTTGACAAAAAAAATACACCAAAGGATTTTGTCGATGAATTTAACAACACTTTTATACAACTTTATAATAAAAAAATCATCCAGGGGATTCTTGAAAAGTATCAGATGACACCCGCTGCAATTGACAATAAATAATTTTTGAGTGGGTACTTAGGGTTCACTCAAAAATAAATTACCAATTCTGGGAGTCGAGTCGCCTGGCCTGCAAGGCGTGGAAATGCAGGCATATCGGGAATATGCCGAATTTACACAACACAAAATCTAAATTCAGGAAGAAGATATTGAAAAAAAAATTGCTTTACAGTATCATTATTGAAAACTGTTAACATAAACTTAGGAAGTCGAAATGCCAGAAATTACAAGATTTTATGGAATTATTATAAAATTA
>JBDRPM010000090.1:0-69378 GCA_043827005.1 Pseudomonadota bacterium
CTCCGAACTGCGCGGTTTTCTGAAAGGAATTGATATAGAGTTCTCTCGTGAGGGGGATCGGGTATGAATATAAATGATTCGTCTGCATGGCTTGAATACTTTTCTGACGGACCAAACGCTGACTCTTTCTCAATTCCCGTCAAAGATGAAAATGCTTTGATAGTCCCAGTAATTACAGTTTATGAAGTATTTAAAGTTGTACTTCGTGAAAGTACTGAAAATAATGCTCTGCAAGCAATAGCTGCTATGCAAAAAGGCCGTATAATTGAATTGACACAGAGTTTAGCTATTGAAGCATCAAAGCTCAGCTTACATTACAGTCTTCCTATGGCAGACAGTATAATCCTTGCTGCTGCAAAAAAACATAATTGCACGATATGGACGCAAGATGCTGATTTTAAGGATATTAAAGGGGTCAACTATTTTGCTAAAAAAAATAAATAGCATACCCTGGCATTTCACTTGATTGCAGGGGACTCAGCCGTTTTGAAATGTTTTAATATGCCAAACATTATTATCACGAATGAGTTTTTCTGAAACCCCCTGCAACCAGCGAACTTGTTAAGTGCGAAAAAAATATCTCTATTCCCCAAAAAAAGACAAACATATTTGTAAAAAGAGGAAGAAATGATGAAACCACATAGCGGAACAAACGAAATTAACCGGATAGAAAAACGAGCAATTGAAGCCTCAGTTGTTGTTCCTATAATTCAGGCTGTAGCTCAACGAATCGGAAAGGAAGAAGCTCTTGCCATTTTGCAGGAGGTCAATGAAAAAGAAGCTTTCCAGCGTGGTGAATCCATACGAAACAAACTTGGAAATACGGGGATCCCTGAATTGGTTGAAGATGTAGCTACATGGGGCATAGCAGGTGTGCTAGAAATGGAGATTATAGAACAAACTTCCGAGACTTATCATTTCAACATAACTCGCTGTCCGTATTTTGAAAAATACCGTGAGTTAGGGCTTGCAGAGTACGGTGTAGCTTTATCTTGCTGCCGTGATAAGCCTTTTGCTCGCGGCTTTCACCCTCATCTGAAGCTTGAGCGGTCACAAACTATCATGGAAGGAGCGGCTTATTGCGATTTCCGGTACTCTTTGCGTTCAAGTTGATAAAAAAAGAAAACAAGCTAACCCCTGCCAGTTCACGGGACGGCAAAAAGCCGCTGCCGATAACCGGTGCGTCTGCTAAAAAGCATATAAAATCGCCTTAACAAGCCGTAAACCTCAAAAACAAAGGAGCATATTCGAAAAAATGGAAGAAAAAACAAAGTTATATATCCTATGGACAAATGATAATCCGATCACCGCAGAATTTATGGTTTTCATGTATGGAATCAATTCAAAAAGAAAACAATGGTGGCAAGAGGTAACGATCATCGTTTGGGGAGCGGCAACAAAACTGGTTGCTGAAAATCCAAAGATACAAGAGCTTATTGAAAAAGCAAAGTCGGAAGAGGTTCATATTTCAGCTTGCAAAGCCTGCGCTGATCAGCTTGGACTTACAAGCCAATTAGAACGGCTCAAAATCGAAATGATATATTGGGGTGAACCGCTAACTAAATTGTTAAAGGACAATGAACAAATTTTAACAATATGATAATATGGCTTAATCGGGCAGCCGGGGGTTTTAATCCCCCAGCCCCTACAACACCCTGCATGCGTTGCACAGGGTTGTTGTCAAGTGGTGCCCGGCCCGGATATCAGATAAAAATGCGGTAAGCATTTTTTTAAAAACATTGGAACGTAACCATTCCCCAGGTTCGACAACTCTTTTTTGAGTGATTTTCGACACATCTGCAATATGCACTTGCCTTAGGATTGCGTGGCTGATAAACATCAAGAGTGTATGCTTCTGATTGGCCCATGGCGGAATTGATAATGATGATAACTTTTTTGCTATTTGTGATTGGAAATCACGACCTGAGAATAGAGGTTAAAATAGTGGAAAACAGAGTGCTAATTTACCTGAATGATAAATTTTAAAACAATATTTTTTTGTATTTTTCCGGGATTGGTTTTAATTTCATGTTCTCCCCTGAATACAGCGTATAACATTACAAAAGGTACTGTTGGCGCGACCTATGATACAGGCAGATTCATTACAAAATTAGGGATCGGAACATTAAAAATGTCATATAAAATCGGTACGTTTACCTTTGATGTTATTGCTGCACCATTGGAATGGCCAATGACATCAGACATTGAGAGTATTGACGGGTTGAGTCCAAAAGAAGCTGTCCGGCAGGGTCGAGTGAAAAACTCTCCTTATGTGGTTAAGGGGAAACGGTATGTGCCCATGTCTGTGGAACAGGCTGCAACCTATCAGGAAACAGGAACAGCCTCATGGTATGGTGAGGAAACCTTACGTCAGAAAGACGGGCATATGACAGCCAATGGTGAAGCTTTTGATCCGGGAAAACCAACGGCTGCACACAAGCTTTTGCCCCTGCCGATTCATGTCAAGGTAACAAATCTTGCAAATAACCGATCCATGATTCTCAGGGTTAATGATCGTGGCCCTTTTTCCGGAAAACGAATAATAGACCTCAGCGCCGGTGCTGCTAAAAAACTTGGCTTTTACAACCAGGGAACAGCCCGGGTGAAAGTCGAAACTGTAGAACTTTGACATAATATTTTTGGTGAGTTTGATTCTCTCTGTGTCACGATTGCTGTCAAATTTGATCTATTCTTATCTTTACAAATCCAGCTGGTATTGATACTGATTTACATCATGATAAAAACAGCGATCATAGAAGATTCCCAGGCCATTAAAACAGTATATCAAAGCTGTTTGAGCGGTTCTGAATTTGATGTCAGCCTGTTTGGTTCAACCCCTGTGGAGATTGATCGCCTTATCAAAGAAAACGATTTTAAACTCATTGTCTGTCCGGGCTTTCCCAAATATCAAAGCGGCCCCCAGATCGTCCAGGCCATCAAGTCAAATCCGGATCTGTCCAATGCCATGCTTGTGGTATCCACATCCATGCAAAAAGAAAGTGTGAAAACAGAATGGGACTTAAGAGATATCAATGCGTTGCTGCTAAAACCCTTTGATCGAAACACCCTTAGAACGACACTGTCCAATACCCTGCCTAAGCTTCGGACAACAGACAGAAAAAAGCCTCTGGCTCTGGTGATTGATGATTCAAAGGCAATTCGCAACAAGCTGTCTTCTTATTTAACTGCACTCCATTTTGATGTTGAAACCGCTTCTGACGGAATGGATGGCCTGAAAAGGGCTTCAGATATCCTGCCTGATCTTATCCTGGTAGATGTTGAAATGCCCATACTCAACGGATTTGAATTCTGCAGACAATTATCAAGGGAACCGGATATTAAAAACATCCCCACCATTGTCATCAGCGGCACCATTGATGAAAGTCAGTTTCGAAAAGGATTTCGATCCGGTGCCATTGATTTTTTAGAAAAACCCGTATCCCAGTCGGCTTTGGCCGCCATCATAGACTCTGTATCTGTCAGGGACTGCAATCAGCCTGACGGAACAACCATGATCCTGAGCAATGACAGCACATTGACCTCCATATTGACCAAATCATTAAATTTTTTAAATTCCAGTATCAACATCTGCTCAACCCTTGATGAACTGGAAACCTATCTGTGTGTGACCACTCCGGATATCATTATTCTGGATCTGTGCGGCAACACGGAAAAACTCAGTGTGTGCAAACATGTCCGGGCTCTGTTGGGAAACGCCTCTTCGGTTATCATTGCCGTTGCAGATGAAACAGATCGGGATATCATGTTTCAATGTTTTAAATTCGGGGCAACCGAGTTTATCATCAAGCCCTTTGGCCGTGATGAGGTCAAAGCAAGAATCGAAAACCATATCAAAATAAAAAAACTCCAGGACGAACTGGTCAAGAAAAACAGAATATTAGAATCCCTTGCATACAAAGACAAACTCACAGGTCTGATGAACCGTCGTTTTTTTGACAATGCGCTCAAAGACGAACTTTTAAAAGCAAAAGAAAACAAAACCGATCTGTCATTTCTTATGCTTGACCTGGATAGTTTCAAAAAAGTCAATGACGACTATGGCCATAATATCGGGGACATTGTTTTAAAGGAAGTCGCTGCCATGATCATGGACAATGTTCTTGAAAATGCCATTCCCTGCCGATATGGCGGAGAAGAGTTCTGTATTATCTACCCGGACACCAGCTTATCTGCGGCTGCTCAAAACAGTGAAAAGATCAGACGGTACTGCAGTGTAAAACCGATTTCCCAGCACCAAATATACCAGACCATCAGCGGGGGTCTTGCCTGTTTTCCGGAAACATCCTCGCCACAAGAGCTTATGACCCATGCAGACACCTGTCTTTACAAAGCAAAAGAAGCCGGTAAAAACACAATTATTGCCCATACAAAGGAAACGTAAAAATCTTTAACCTTAAGGAATGAATATACAATGATTGATCAGGACAAAAACATATTGACCATGCTGGTTGACAATGCACCCGGAGTCATGGCAAGAATCTCAGGACTTTTTGCCGGAAGAGGCTATAATATTGAAACCATCAGCTCTGCGCCCACGGCTGATCCTAAAATATCCAGGATCACCATCATGACCAAAGCCACACCGCTTCAACTTGAGCAGTGCATGAAACAGATCAAGCGACTGGTCAATGTCATCAAACTCAGAGACATGACAGGCAAGATCGCCATTAAGCGGGAAATGGCCCTGATCTGCGTCAACCACACGCCTGAAACCCGAAAAACGCTGGATCAGGCCATTGCAGCGTTTGAGATAAAAATCCTGGACTCAACCGATGATTCACTGACCTTTGAAGTCAATGGCGATCAGAATACCATTGATATTCTGATCGATGTTCTAAAACCGTTTGGGATCAAAAAAATGGCACGATCCGGTATCATGACACTTTACAAAGAGTCTGAACTTCAATAGCGGTTATTCACATATCATGCATACCGGCCCGGCAGCCGCAATCGTCCTTGCTGATAACCAGACAATAAAACACAAGAGTCCATCATGATTCCCTGGTAATGCCAACGACTGCCATGCCTGGATCTTTTCTGAGTGGTCACAGGGCTCATGGATTCATACAACCGTCCCTATCTTCTTCTGCCTTTTTTTTTGAGCAGGCGTTTAAGCTGGACTTTAAGATATTTTTTTCCTAAAATACGTTTTAATTAAAAAAATAGGCTACATTTTTTTTGCAAACACAAAAAATAAAGGAAAGGTGATTTGATGAGGCCTCGATATTCTGTCCAGCTTATGTGCATGCTCCTTTGGATTTTCCTGGCAACCGGTTTTGCTGGTGCGCAAGATGTGTTGACAAAGACGGTGGAGCCTTATCCTGATGTGAAACAAACCTGGACGTATTACCTGAATGATACAGGGTCTGAAATCAAGCATGGTTCTGATATCACCTATTACCTAAATTCTGCTACATCAACCTGGTACAAAAAATCTGAAAAAATCTATTCCCATGGCGATCTTGCTTCCTGGACAGACTGGTCATATTCCAGTGCCGACCACAAGCTGAGAAGGCTTGAAGAGGCTGTCAAGGAGCAAGGGACCTTTCAAATCACCATAACCGAGTGGGGGGACTCACCAGCATACGATCATATTACGGTGATTGGCCATTACAATGGGTCATCCATGGGTGACAGTTACACACTTCATGGCAAACGGACCCGCTATTACCCGGATGGCGTGAAGTCCGCTGAAGATCATTGGGTGTATGGAAAAGAGGACGGACTGAGCAAGACATATCATCCCAACGGGGTCTTGAAAACCCAGACCGAGTACTGGAAGGGGATTAAAAACAATTATGAACGGCAGTGGACCCAAACCGGCACGCTGATAAGGGAAACGCCTTTTCAAAACGGCCTACAACACGGCACCTACAGAGAATGGACAGACGGCACAGATCCTTTGGGTTTGGGCTGGACACCGGTTGAAGGCCTTTTATTGTATACGATTGAATATCGTTACGGGACTATGCACGGGCCCTACAAATCCTATACAGACTGGATGTATGGGGCATATTCAGAACTGATACTGGAACAGGGGCGATACAGTAACGGCAATCGGTGCGGTGATTGGGAAAAATTAAATCTGGGCACCAATTATATCGATCCGGATTCCCTGGGGCCGTTTGATGAACAGCGGATTGGATATGTTAAAACCGTTCATGGGTCTTGTGAAACCCTGGAAATTCCAGAACCCAACCCATACCCTGAAATTGATGCTCAAAATGCTCAGGTCCAAAAAGAGGTGCGGGGGCAGATCACAGACCGGCAGACCCATGATCCCATTTCAGGCGCGGTTATTTCAGCCGAGGGAGGAGCATCCACAACATCTGACAGCAAAGGATTTTACAGCTTTACCCTGCCAGGAGAAGCAACATATAAAATTTCCGTGAGTAAGACAGGATATTACAGCCGTTCAGGAACGGCGAACCTTCAGAATATTCAATACAAAAGAATGAATGCGTCTTTGATAAAGGTTGCAGCCAGCCCGGCCATAACATCTGTGGAGTCCAAATATGGCAATTTTTTCATGGAAGGGGTGCCCCTGACCAATGAATACCGGATCCTGATAGACTGGAACGGTGAGCCCCCCGGTGTCGTTAAATTTGCCGTGAATGGCAAGGTGTCTGAAGTTGCAGCAGCAGGAAATGAGATTACCAAAAGTTTCAACATGGGAATGGATTTTAAGGCAGGCCTTCGATACCTGACAAACAATCTGCAGATCATGGCTGTTTCCAAGGCTGGCGCCCGGTCACAGACAGAAAGACTTCACCCGATTGTGATTCCCATACCGGCCTGGTCAGCGGCTTTTGGCAAATTCGGCGATCTGAAAATTGAAGACAACCTGATCACCTATAATTTAAAAAAGACATGGCCGGAAAAACCCGTGGAAATCCAGATCAACCCGGAAACGCTGGGATCTTTCTGGAATCTGTGGAGTCTGTTCCCCCTTGTGGGCGGGAAAAATTTTGGAATTCCAGCCACCCAGGCGTTTTTGGATATTGAAGCCAAGACAGATGGGTCTGGCAGCGTCACCAGCGGCGGGAAAACTGGATTCCAGGCCGCAGGACAGGATTTACAGGGAAAACTCGGGGGCAAGGGTAAACTTCAGTATGAGTATGGGAAAGGACTTGAATGGAAAGGCTCAAGCCTAATCCTGGGTCTGGAAGGAACCATCAAAAAAGAGGTGGGGCCGGTCACATTGATCCCTGCCTTAGAAGGTGCTGTCAACCTGGGTTTTGGCGTGGGTAGGGTCATCACATGGTTCAACAGCCTGGCCAAAATTGAAGGAAAGGTCAAATCAGGGTATGATATTGATCTTCAATTGATTAACAGCAAAGGGGAAATCGGTTTTCAGCAGTCTGAGGGAACCATCAGCAATGGCATTGAACTTGGATTGTCCATGGGGGCAAGCAAATTAAAAGCAGAGCTTTCCGGCGGCGGAACCAACAAGGCATATTGGCAGTTCCCAGCCAACCCCGGCTATATGAAAAAAATTGAAGCAGAACTTTCTGCTAAAATGGCCATGGCAATATGGCTATTTTCAAAGGATTTCACAGCAGAGCACAAATTTGTTTACCCAGACGATACGACCTCGGCAAGCCTGATGGACAGGTCTGTTATGTCCCTGGCAGATTTTCAGCCGATTTCCCGAAATTTTCTCCTGCATCCCCCGTACAGCAGTTTTACGGGAACGGTAAGCGGATTACGAAACACAATGGGAATTCGAACCCCGACCAGTCAGGTCGGCGACCCTGCCAAACTAATCACAAACATCTATCCCTATTCCGAACCCGTAGTTGCAGCGCATCAGGGTCACACAGCCATTGCCTTTGTTTATTTTGATCCGGCTGATCCCACCCTCCAGGCCACGGAAATCTATTTTACCTATGACAGCGGCGCAGGGTTCAGCACGCCTGCACCCATTATCAACGACACCCGGGCGGAATTTGCACCCACCCTTGCGTTTGATGCCCAGGGGAACCTGGTCTGTGTCTGGGAACGGATTAAGGACACTAATTTTACAGGCACCCAGATCGATGACATGGCCCGGTCCATGGAAATTGTTTATGCGGTTTACAATCCTACATCCAAAATCTGGAGCTCTCCTGTGCAACTTACGGATAACGCATATCTGGACCACAGCCCCGTGCTGAAGACTGGGACTGACGGTAGCCTGATGCTGATATGGCAAAGCAACCAGGGCAATGATATCATTGGTGATGCGACAAATCCCACCACGGTTCAGTATGCGTTCTGGAATCAGGGCGGCTTTGACCCTGCCAAATCCATTCCAGCTCAGTTCGAAGACAGTTTTAAGTTTTCCCTGGCTTACCATGACGGGTCCAACGCGTTTCTGGCCTATATGCGAGAGATGGATGGCAATATGGCAACCACTGGCGATGAAGAGATCTTTTACCTGACCTATGACGGCAGCAACTGGACCGATCCTGTGCGCCTGACCAATGACCAGGTGGCTGATGTAAGTCCCCAGGCCATTTACCGGACAGATGGTACAATTGAGCTTGTCTGGGTTAAAAACGACGCTCTGGTCAGGTTGAACGATCTTGCCACAGGCGGTTTTGATGTCATCCGGGCAGATGCGACATCCGTTGCGTTCACAGACCTGAAAATTGCCCGGGACCCTTCCGATCGCCTGTTTGTTTACTGGCAGGGCCTGGATGAACAGGGAACCGATATTTTTTACAGCGTTTACGACCCAGACCAGGGGGTGTGGAGTCAGGACCTTCGAATCAGCCGTGATCCTGCAATGGAGCGATTTGTCAATGGTCAATTTGCCAGCGATGGCAAGCTTCACCTTGTTTTTACACAAGAAAATATGGCTGATGCCACAAGCGACTATATCCCCACGGATCTGTTTCATTTAACCTATATGTTTTCCACAGATCTTGCCATTTCAAGTGAGGGGTTATCCGTTCAGGAAGGACTCCCGGCTCCTGGGGCGCTTGTAACCCTTGAAGCCCGGATCGAAAACAAGGGAGACCTGCCCCTTAAACATAATATCGTCACCTTTTATCATGGTGATCCAGCCCAGGGCGGCACATTGATCGGCCAGGCCGATGTTGATCCCGCAACCCTGAAAGCCGGTGATTTTGGAACGGCCAGGCAGGAATGGACCATTCCCCAGACCTTTGACAGCACCATGATTTTTGCGGTTGTTGCTCCTGAGAACACTCTGGTCGAAACAGACCAGACAAACAACCAGGCATATTTTACCTTAATCAAACCGGATATTGAAGCCGTTCAAATAAAAATTGATAATCAGTCTGACGGCTCTTTAGACCTGATTGCCGTTATCCGCAACAATGGGACCATACCCGTCAAAGATATCCCCATTTCCTTTCATGCCGGGGGCACGGATCAGGGAACCATTACCATACCCGGATTATTGCCTTTAAAACAGGCAGAGATCACCCACACGATCCTGATCGGAACCACATTCTCCAATTGGCAGAATGACATAAGCATTCAGGTGGATCCGAAGAATCTGATTATAGAATCTGATGAGACAAACAATGAGGCCCAAACCCGGTTCCACCCTCTGGGCATTTCACCCTCTGCCCATGATTTTGAACGCGTGCCAATCGGGTCCACGTCAATGGTACAACAGTTCACTTTTACCAATCCCGTCAATATGGAATTGACCCTTGGCAGTGTCAATATCATCGGAGACAATAAAGATGAGTTCCAACTGATCAATGATGCCTGCTCCGGCGCTTTGATGCTTAATGGAGACACCTGCACCATGGATGTCAGCTTCACACCAGCCACCCTGGGGATCAGGTCAGCATTCTTAAGTATTTCAAACCAGGTCCCGGATTTACCCATTCTGACGGAAATCCCCCTGTACGGCGGACAAAGGATCGATCCAGGAGACATGGACGGGGATACTGATGTGGATATGGATGATGCCATCCTGTCGTTGCAGTTGCTTTCCGGAAAAAAACAGACCACCTATTCAGATGCAGATGCAGACAATAACAAAAAAATTGATGCCCAGGACACCATATATGTTCAACAAAAAGCATCAAACCTGAGATAAAAAGAATTGGGCAATCCGGTATATTGTCACTTTATAAAGAGTCTGAACTTCAATAGCCTGTATTCACACATCATGCATACCGGCCCGGTAACCGCGACAGCCCTCGCTGATAACCCGACAATAAAACAGAAGAGTCCATCATGATTCCCTGGTAATGCCGACGACTGCCATGTCTGGATCTTTTTTGAGTGGTCACAGGACTCATGGATTCATACAGCCGTCCCATCTCTTCTTTTAACTTTTCAATTTTATCCATAAGATCCTTTAAAGGATTGATGGCCTCTTCAGAAGCGGGCCGCTCAGTTACAGGGACAGACAAAAACCTTAGCGGTGCCATTGCAGGCGGTGAATCAGACAGGTCTTGACTCCGGGTTTCCACTGGCTCTTGAACCGGTTCTGGTTTATGAGACACAAGGTCAATCTGTTGGACAGCCCCCACCTGGCCATTTTCAAATAAGAACGCCCCGGTGCGCTGCAGTTTACCCTGCAAAGCATTATCTTCACCTGTTAAGCTAAACGTTGTGGCTGCATAATCCAGAGCAATGGCTCCCAGGCCTGCATCCTTTAAAGAGATGAGCTGATCATTGCCCTGATCATCCTTTGTCCACACTGAAAGCTGTGAAAAAATGGCATCATTTTCATCAATCCAGTTATTTTGATCCAGATCATAGGCGGCCAGCTCTTCAAACCCGTTGCCGGTGCCAGGGCCGAACAGTTCAGACCCATCATTAATCCGGCTGTCATTGTTTTTGTCAAAGGCTAAAAAACCGCTGCCCGAACTAACAAAATTTATATTTTCCAATGTCCCATCTGAATTTAAATCAAACTCAAACCGAACATCAGACAATTGGGGAACCTTCCCGTCCAGGCTGATAACCAGAGGGTCTGTCAGGGAAACCGTCTCCTGCCACCGGTGTACAAGGGTCTGTTCCTGCTTGCGGGATAAAAAAGATCGGTTCAAGGACAGGTCCAGAGAAAAATCAATGATCCGGCCATCCTCTGTGGTCACCTGGCCTTGGGACGAAAACCGGACACTTTGATCTTCAAAATGGATATCTGTCTGTTTAAGTGACATCTCCCATTCCCGTGACGTCTGGATTTGAGTCAGGCCTCCGGATGCATTGCCCTGGGATGTTTGTGGAAGAATACCCTCCTTGTCTGACAATTGGATGTCCTCTTTGCTCTGAATCCGGCTGATCACCACCTGTTTGTCAATAAGCCCGCCAATCAGCTTTTCCATGGCATATTGCTGGGAATATGCAGCACTATCACCCGTTGCCACAGATTGTACAGACGACTGGCTTGAAATATGGGCAGAATAGTTGGATTGATAGTCCATGTTTGTGCTCTGCTGAATGCTGACCCGATCAACAAGCATCTGTGATAAGGGCTGCGAATCTCCAGACAAAACACGGTTAAGCTGGAACCGACTTTGCCCTGCCCTGTTCTGACTGATACTTTGTTTTTGGGTTTTTTCATTTAAAGACAGATCCAATTGCTCAAACTGGTTTTCAGAAGAAAAGGCTGTTTTGGCGCTCAAGATTTTCATGATCAATTCCCTCCATGGAATTTTTTTTACACCTGTGTTTTAAACAGATCGGCCAAACCCTGAAAAAACTTGATTGGAAAAAAGTACGGCAATGGCCTCAAACACCTGTCAAATTAAAAGCCTCTACTCAAGATAAAGGTTGAAACCTCTGGATAATTAATGATATTTAAGAATAATTTTTAACAACGCACGCTTAACGCATTTTATAATAATTATAATGAATTATCAAAGAACTGAACATATTGCTGCAGGCCAGTTTAAAGCTGGAAAATCAAACAATGACATTTATCAGGCATATCTTGGCACCTGTGTTGGCCTTGCCCTGTATGATAAAAAAATAAAAGTCGGCGGACTAATTCACATCCTGCTGCCTGAGCCACCCTCTTTTTCCAGTTCTCCTTTTCCTGAAAAATATGCTTCCAGCGGTGTTCCCATGTTGATCAGGGCAATGCTTGATCTTGGCGCTTCCCCTGAAAACATTGAGGCCAGCATTGCCGGTGGAGCGCTGGTGGGGCCTGTCAGCCATCAGGACATAAACCTGGACATCGGGGGGCGGACAACAGAAATTACCGTATCCATTCTGGAGGCTTCCGGAATTAAAACCATTCGATCGGAAACCGGCGGTTTTTTTACCTGCACCCTGGAATTGAATATGGCCACAGGAGAAACCCATATCCGACCAGCCTGGAACAGCAGCTGTCATTTGGCAAAAAATTTTACAGCACCATCCCTGGATGATATTCTAAATACCATCCAACAGATCAAGCCCATTCCTCAGACTGCTTTAAAAATATTACGAATGTTTCAAAGCGGCCGGGGAAATACCTCTGATATTGCCCAAGAGCTTGGCAGAGATCAGGTCCTTTCCGGACAGACCTTAAAAATATGCAATTCAGCTCTTTTTTCAGGAACCGTAAAAATCGATACTTTAAAGGACGCTGTAATCCTGATGGGCGAAGACATGCTGATCAAATCAGTGATCACGGCTGCCGTCAAAACCTATTTTGGCCAGACCGGAACATCCGGATATTCCCTTTGCAAAGGCGGTCTTTTTTTCCATGCAGTCGGCGTGGCATCCCTGGCTGAAAAAATTTCTAAAAAATCCAACATCTCAATTCCAAAGCTTGCTTACACAGCCGGCCTGCTCCATGATATCGGAAAGGTAATTTTAGATCAGTTTGTTGCAGAGTCCTCCCCGCTTTTTTTCAGAAAAATGAACCAGGAAGATAAAAGCTTTATTGAATCTGAAAAAAAACTGCTGGGAATCACCCATAGTGAAGCTGGCTCATTATTGGCCAGACAATGGAAGTTTTCAGACAACCTTTCCGAAGTCATCCAACTGCACCATACCCCGGAACAGGCAAAAAAGAATAAAGATCTGGTTTTCATAGTTTATCTGGCAGACCTGCTCATTGAAAAATTCAATGCAGGGTTTGATATTGAAAAAATGCAGACAACAAGTTTTGAAAAGGCACTCAACCATCTTGGACTCACCCTGACAGACCTTCCCGAACTGGTGGATGCCATTCCGATCAATATGTTTAACAAAGATGACCATGCACCCGGACAAAAATAAAAAAAGAGAATAAGATGATCCAGATAGAAAAAAATCAAATACTGCGGAACCTGCCCGGTGTCGATCATCTGCTGACCATGGCTGAAAATGACGACAGGTTCCGAAATATTCCCCGAAGCGTTCTGCTTGATTCAGTGAGAAAGGCCATTGATACCGCCCGAAAAGATATCCTGGCCGATCTTGAAACCAATATCAGTGACAATTGGTTATTATCAATGGCTGAACAATCTGCCAGGGAAAAAATCAAACCCAGGCTGGTCAATCTCATCAATGCCACAGGCGTGGTCCTGCATACCAATCTTGGCCGGTCACTGCTGTGCGATGATGCATTAGACAATATCCAGGCAATTGCCCGATCCTATTCCAATCTTGAACTCAATATCAACACAGGCAGGCGGGGCATCCGGTACCAGGCAGTGGAAGAACTGCTCTGCGAACTCACTTATGCCCAAAGTGCCATTGCTGTAAACAATAATGCAGGCGCTGTTCTGCTGTGCCTGAACACCCTGGCAAAAGACAGGCAAGTCGTGGTCTCAAGGGGTGAACTGGTTGAAATCGGCGGGTCCTTCAGGGTACCGGATGTGATGAGCAAAAGCGGCGGCATCCTAAAAGAAGTCGGGACCACCAACCGGACCCATCTGAGAGATTATGAAAACGCCATCAACGATCAGACCGGCCTGCTTCTCAAAGTTCACACCAGCAATTACAAGATTCAAGGCTTCACTGCCAATGTACCACTTCAAGAGCTGGTAACCCTGGGACAGGCAAAAGGCATTCCCATCATGGAAGATCTGGGATCAGGCACTTTGATTGACTTTTCCAGATATGGACTCCCCTGTGAACCCACCATACAAAGCTCGGTTCAAACCGGTGCCGACATTGTCACCTTCAGCGGAGATAAATTGTTAGGCGGCCCCCAGGCCGGCATCATTGTGGGCAAAAAAGAAACCATTGAGATGATCAAAAGCAATCCTTTGACCCGGGCATTGAGAATTGACAAACTAACCCTTGCCGCCCTTGAATCCACACTCAAACTGTACCGGGATGAACAAACCGCCATTGAAAAAATCCCCACGCTGCGAATGCTGTGTATGCCCATCAAAACCATTCACAAGCAAGCGGACAGCCTGTTAAAGACAATCATGGACAATGCCGGGGATCATGTAAAGGCAGGTCTTGCAGATATGAATTCAAGACCAGGGGGCGGATCTTTTCCAGAACTTGAACTTCCCACCCGCTGCGTCACCCTTGAGCCTAAAACAATGTCTGTTTCAAAATTTGAACAGCGCATGCGATCGTCAACCCCTGCCATAATCGGCAGAATTGAAGATAACCGATATATTCTGGACCCCAGAACCATTCAGGACGGTCAGGAAGATATCATCTCATCAACCATAGCACGGATACTGGCCTAAAAATGACCCCTAAGTTTTCTTCCAAAGAGATCCATTTTCTAAAAACCGAGTCTGATGATTTGACCATCACCCCGCCGCAATCTTATTTTTGCGATCTGATTTTATCTAAAACAGATCAGATCAAAGCCTTTGAAAAACGGCTTGAAAAAACCGACATTCCGCAAGAAAACTTTTTTATTGCAGTGATGAAAATTTCTTCAAACATTTGTGATGCCTTACTGGAAAAGGTGAAAACCACTTTTGAGACCACCTTTAACTTATTTTTAGACCATGACAGAGGACTCTGGGAAAGCCTGGATGACCTGTCTTTTGTCCTGGCGTTCTGGGATTATGAAAATGAACAAAAGGCGTCTCAACTGCTGGTTTCATTAAAAGAAAAAATGTCTGCCGCACTTAAAACCGATATCCTTGCCGGTGTTGCAGGCTTTCCGTTTCATGATTTTAAAAAAGCCGATATCCTTGAAAATGCACTCAAAGCCATTGATCATGCCGCCTTTTTCGGCCCGAACACCCTGACCTGTTTTGACGCTGTTTCCTTAAATATCAGTGGTGACCGCTTCTACCAGCTCAATGAATCTGAATTGGCTGAAAAAGACTACATCAAAGGGCTTGAGATCAAACCCGACAACATCAACCTGATCAACAGCCTCGGGGTGTGTTATGGCGTGACAGGCCAGCTTGACAGGGCCAGAAAAGAGTTTGAACGGGCCATTAAAATCAATCCTGAAGATGTCATGGTGATTTATAACATCGGCCTGCT
Source organism: Pseudomonadota bacterium (assembly GCA_043827005.1). GTDB lineage: Bacteria > Desulfobacterota > Desulfobacteria > Desulfobacterales > Desulfobacteraceae > Desulfobacula. Next base: position 15,385 of record JBDRPM010000090.1, read on the forward strand.
TTTTCGGATTGACGATGATATTGACAAAGCCATTGCCTATTTGAAAAAAGCCCATGGAATTGATGACCACATTTTTGAGGTTGAATTGCTCTTGGGGCACCTGCTGTTCATAAAAGAAAAACCCGGGCTGGCCATGCCCCACCTTGAATCTGCCGCCCGGATCAACCCGGATTCCGGAGCAGCCCATCGACTTAAAGGCGAAATTTTTCTGGCGGATAATCTTTTGGAAGAAGCTGCCCTGGCATTTAACCGTGCCATTAAGCTGAACCCGTCTGATGCTGTTTCGCTGTCCGGATATGCAAAAAGCCTTGAACTTCAAGACAAGAATCTGACCATTGCCCTTTCTTTTGCAAGAAACTCCATTGCCCTGGAACCGGACAATACACTGTTCAAACAACGACTGGCCCAAATCCAGGAAAAAATTGATGCCCCGATAGATTCCAGCCAGATTAAAACCGCATAGCCATTGGAAAGCCAAATCATAATGAAAAAACTGATCTTAAAAACCGTTACCGACAGCATCCTTGCAAAAGAAAAATTTTTTGCTGACAATATTGATACCATCATCGCCTGCGCAGACCAGATGGCGGCTGCATTAAAAGCTGGTCATAAAATTCTGTTGTTTGGAAACGGCGGCAGTGCTGCCGACTGCCAGCACATTGCCGCAGAATTTATCAACCGGTTCCAGATGGAAAGAAGGCCTTTGCCGGCTATGGCGCTAACCACGGACACATCCGTCATTACCAGTATCGGCAATGACTACTCATTTGATGATATCTTTTTAAAACAGATCCAGGCGCTGGGACAAAACGGCGATATTGCCATTGGCATCTCGACATCTGGAAATTCCCCCAATGTCATTAAAGCTGTAAAAGAAGCCAAAGAAATGGGCCTGACCGTTATCGGCCTTTCCGGCAGCAAGGGAGAGCTAAAACAATTGAGTGATTTCCCCTTTTGCGTGGACTCGCCTGTCACCGCCAGAATCCAGGAAGTTCATATCCTTCTGGCCCACATCCTGTGCGACCTGACTGAAAGGACTTATTTTAATGACTGATTCATTCAAACCTCTGGATTACAGCAAACTGTCCACCTATTCCATAAAGGACAGAAAAAGCAAGGTTGACATAAAAGACTTTTCAACTCCCTGGAAAAAAGGCGGAACCTTTAATCAATTTTTAGACACCCTGCCCGCCATCCTGGCCGGCAGCGATCTTTGCAAGGTTATTGCGGCCATCAGCCAGGCCGCTAAAAACAATCGACAGGTCTGTTTTGCCATGGGCGGCCATGTCATCAAGACCGGCATGTCTCCTATCATCATCGACCTGATGAAAAAAAAGGTGCTGACACTTGTGTCCATGAACGGGTCCGGCATCATCCATGATCTTGAAACCGCCCTGACCGGCAAAACATCGGAAGATGTGGCAGCCTCCCTTGGAAACGGCAGTTTCGGCATGGCCCAGGAGACCTCTTTTCTTTTAAACCAGGCCATTGCAGATGCAAAACTAGACTCCATGGGCCTTGGCCAGGCCGTGGGTCAGATGATTTTAAAAGAGAATCTTCCCCACAAAGACTTAAGCCTGACTGCCCAGGCTGCTGCCTTAAATATCCCGTTAACGGTCCACGTAGCCATTGGCACGGACATTATCCACATGCACCCGGATTTTGACGCAGCTGCCTGCGGTGCTGCCTCTCTTTATGATTTCAAACGCTTTGCCGCTCAAATTGCCAATCTGGAAAAAGGGGTCTTTATCAATGCCGGTTCTGCCGTAATCATGCCTGAAGTCTTTTTAAAAGCGCTTACCCTGGTCAGAAATCTTGGCCATGCCGTCGATGATTTCACCACTGTTAACCTGGATTTTATCCGCCATTACCGCCCCATGACCAATGTGGTCAACCGCCCCACCCTGGGCAAAGGCTGCGGCTATTCCATTGTGGGGCACCATGAGATACTGATCCCTCTCATTGCAGCCGGTGTGATTGAGACATTATAAACCAGGGCTCAACCATTATGAAAGAACCTGGAAAACCACTGCGTTTCTTTCAAGCGTTGTTGTGTGCAGGCCAAGATAAAATACCAGGGCGGCCTATGGCCGTTATTGACAAAAAGCAGCTTCCTACCTATGATGCTTTAAAAAAAGTCTATAATCATATTTTTTTCAGGATGAACCGTTGAAAAACCCGCTTAAATCATTTCCGACTGCAGACCATGGCAAGACCAGACGTAATCCTGAAAATCGTTTGGGTTTTATTTTGGTTCTTGCCTCTGCAATCGCCTGGAGTTTTGGTGGGGCACTTAAACACTTTATTACGACTGGAGAAAGCTGGACGATTGTCTTCTGGCGATCTGTTTGGGCCGCACTGTTTTTATTAATGTTTATGCTTGTCCGGGAAGGACGACATGGTACAGTTAAATTATTTTTAAACATGGGATTACCTGGAATTTGCGTTGCTATTTCTTTTGCTATTGCGTCAAGCTGTTTCGTTGTCGCATTGGCACACACGACAGTAGCTAATGTTCTATTAATGCAGGCAGGGGTACCATTGATTGCAGCTTTGATTCTTTGGATACTGTTTCGTGAACGAGTGACTTTACCAACTTGGATTGCCATTGTATTTGTTATCATGGGGGTCGCAGTCATGGTGTCAGATTCTTTTACTGGCAAGGTATCCCCACTAGGCGATGCCTTGTCAGTGTTGATTGCCTTTGCTCTTGCCTGTGCAATCGTGATTACCCGTCGGTATGCACAGGTACGAATGGTTCCAGCAGTTTGTCTGGGTACGGTTATGGCAGCTTGTGTGGCTGGAGTTTTCGTGAGTACGTTTATAGTGACACTACCTGATATGGGAATCCTCATCGTTTTCGGAAGTTTGAATCTTGGTTTTGGCCTTGCTCTGTTTGCTACAGGAGCACGCCTCATTCCTTCGGCTCTCGCCGCACTGTTGGGGACTGCCGAAACAATTTTGGGGCCGATATGGATGTGGCTGATTCATAATGAAATCCCTACAATTCGAACGATGATTGGCGGGATAATTGTTCTTACAGCTATAGTCTGCCACATAAGCTGGAGTATATATTGCCAAAAATCCACTATTGTCAATAAAACACCAATTTAGATAATAAAAATAAGCGTTCAAGTTTTCAGGGCAGCAGATTCCAAATCGTCCAGAAACTGATTCAGATTAAAACCGTAAAGCGCTGAGACACTGTGAATGGTTTCAAAAAGCGATTTGCAGCAGATGCATTCTCCTGCAAGGATATCATACCTTTTAAATACCGGAAGGGTTTGCTTATATGCCGCCACAACGTCAAGGACTGTCATTTCAGGATGGACAAGTCGCTGGCCACCATCATTTTTATGGCACATTATATTCCTTTAACACTGTTTCCAGTGCCTGGGGGATATGCCGGATAATGGCATCCACCTGGGTGGCAGGGGTTGGGTTGGCATACAATCCTGCAACCCGGTTAACTTTTGCTGCAATCTTTGCTGCTTTTAAAATCTGGATTCTTGTCCCTGCAAGCGCGGTAACAATGCCGGTAATGGTATCCCCTGTCCCTCCCATGGCTTCCATGGCTTCAGCCATGGGGGTATCTATGGAAAAAAGAATGCCACTTTTATCTGCAACATAGTCTGTTGCCCCTTTTACGAGCAGATTTTTTGCTGCATTTTTATGCAGGTAAGCCCTGCTGATAAGGTCTGGGACCTTATTGTCATCGTGCAGGATAAATCCACGGGTGTAAAACGGATGAGGTGCGATTTCATCAGCAAGAAAAGAAAGCTCTCCCACATCCGGTGTAAAAAGGTCATAAGATTGTGCCTGACCGCTCATCTTGGCTGCGTACATAAACCCGGCATCTGCGATCAGCACGGGTCTGGTTTTCAAATCATTCAGCATGAACAGAATCCTGTTATGCCAGTCTACATCCGGCTGAAGGTAATGGAATACGATGGTATGAAAATCCATTTGAGGCCCTTTTTCGACCAGGTATTGATACAGTTTTCGGCTGCCGTCCCCAAGTCCGATATCCCCTGCCATAAACCCGATTATCTCTTCTTGACCCAATACTTTCAACGTATTGACCATTGCGCCTAAAAGCGCCGGGGTTCCCCGGTTCACCCGGACATGCCTGCCATCAATACACAGATTGTTGCCATCCATATCCACTTTGCCGACCGTCAGGGGGAAATCAGGATCAGGGATAGTGCCTACCACTGCGAGCATTTTTTTTCCATCTCCTTAAAAGCAAGGCCAAGGGCATAGCCGCAGAGGGTATGGCCGATTTCCAGGGGATTGGGCGCCTGGGCCATGGTTTTGCCAACCAGCATGAAAGCAAGATATGGCACATCCGGGCAACCGCCTCCGGAAACATTGACAATTAACCGGGTGCTTTTTTCCACAGTGATTTTCATATTGGCCGCCCTGATCATGAGAAACTCTCCAAAATCCTTTATCTGAAAAAGATCCACTGGCTGGAGCAATGGATCGGTTACAGGAACCGTCTCAACAGGCACGATCCCTGCCTTTTCAAGAAGCCGAAGGATATTGAGCTCCTGGATCAAAGGAAATTCTATCACAAGATCGCACCCGGTTTGAATCTCCGGTGGCGGACCCATCACCCTGATTTCCCAGTCATTGGCCAGCAAAATTTTTTGGGCAGCAATGACTTCGCTTGTATTTTCAAATACAAGAATGCCCAGTTCTGATTGGGAACGATGCAGCTGTTTTTTTTCTTTGAATAATTTTAATTTAAACAAAATGCCTTTACGCCATTAATCTTTTACAATGGTCATCCGGTATTCATCTTTCTGCTGCAGGATATCCGTGACCTTGTATTGTCTGCTCTCTGCAGCTCTTGAGACATTCTCTTTTGAAGCATCCGTATCCACCAGTACAATAATCTTACTTTCATTGCCTGATTTAATGGCTTCCATAAACATTAACACGGGTTGAGGGCATGAAAACCCTCTTGCATCAATTGTTATACTCACGGCTATACTCCTTTGATATTTTTTCTCATTGTAAATCCGATAAACAGACAGACGATAAGTCCGACGACCACCGCAGCAATGCCATGGGGGCCGACACCTTTGGGAGAACTGGCCAGCCCGAAATTGTGAGCCATGGCAGCTCCCATGATCATCCCCAGAACAAAGACAGCGGCATCCCCATCTCCTTCACCTGAAAGAAACAGTTGACGACCGGGGCAGCCTCCTGCCAGGGCAAAGGCAAGGCCTGCAAGCACCATTCCAGCAAAATTCCAGATCTGCATGGTATGGGCAACCGGTTGTCCTTCAAACCCGGGTTTGAACTGGCCCAGAACAAAATTTGTAACAAACGCAAAGAGTACAAGAGAAATCAATCCGGTTAGCAAATGAATATGACGGAACAAAATTAAATCCCGGAAAGCGCCCATGGTGCAGAACCGGCTTCTTTGAGCGATAAACCCGATTATAAGTCCGATCAGCACAGATAAAAACAAGGGCGCATGCATGGCACCGGGGCCTTTAAGACTGTAAAACAAAATCCCGCTTTTATCTTCTCCTGTCACCTGGGGATAAATAAGCATCAAACATAAAAAACCCAGCATGATAAGGGGAAATACCAGGCCGGCACTTTTATGGGTTGCCTGGCTTCTGCCAAGATTGTACCCGTTTTTCAAAAAAAGAACACCGATCCAGATTCCTCCTGCCAGTCCCAGCAGGCCCATAATGGCATTGCCGTCTCCTCCTGCAAGGCGAAGCAGCGCCCGCCAGGGGCAGCCTAAAAAAACCAGGGCCCCGATCATGGCAAAAACACCCAGAACAAACCGGACAATGGGTGCAGATCCGCTGCGGGGTTTAAATTCTTTAAAACTGAATGCAGCAATTAAAGAGCCGATAACAAAGCCAATAATCTCCGGACGCATATATTGCACCACGCCTGCCCTGTGAAGTCCCAGTGCACCTGCTATATCCCTTTCAAAGCATGCCACACAAATCCCCATGTTTCCCGGGTTCCCCATTTTCTGCAAGACCCCTGCTAAAATACCGATAACCGCCCCAACACAGATAATACCCCATCGGCTGGCAAAAAAGTTTTTAACCATTTTATCTCATCCTTTTAAATGAATTATTATCATATAGCTCGCTCCATATCTTTCAGATGATTTTTTTTCATATAATTTTTGAAAAATCCAATTGATAATTAAGATATGGAAATCAACTTTCATAGGCAAGGTCAATACATGCTTTACTAACCCGGGCTAAGGTCAAGCAATTTTTCTAATGCAGCAAAGACTATTTAAAATCAGTTGTGTTTTTCCGGGAAACAAAATAAAAAAAATTTGATGGCGCATGAAATTAGTGTTTGACAGAATAAATTCTTTCACTTATATAGTTCGTATACGAAGGAGTTTAAAAATGTCAAAACTGCCTGATGATGTTCCGGACTGCATGGTGTTTTTACTGGCAAAAGCCTATCAAAAATCCCATGCCCATTTTAAAAACCAGCTAAAGCCTTATGATCTGACCAATTTGCAGCACCTTGTTTTGGAAGGTTTGTGGTACAGTCAAGGCATGACCGCAGCCCAGCTTGGCAAATTTTTAATCCTTGACAAAGCCACACTTTCAGGCGTTCTGGACAGAATGGCCATGGCAGGATGGATCGAAAAAAAACCCGGCCTGAACGACAGGCGGCAATTGGCCATCTTCACCACTTCAAAGGCAGATGCGCTGAAAAAATCACTGATCAAAGAACGCCAGAAAGCCAATGAGACCATCTTGAAAAACTTTTCGCTTGAAGAACGGCTCTTGTTCAAACGACTGCTCATTGATGTGATCAACAGTGATGAATAAGTTAGAATACTAACCATATTTGTATTCGGCCCGGACTACCCGACCCGGCAGCCAGGTCACAACCAGTTATTTAACCACCCACAGGCAAAGGAAATTATTATGTTATTGAATCCAAACACAGCAACCTATGATCATCTTGATCCAACGTCAAAAGCGATTATGCGCAAAACCATTAATTTTTTTGAAAATCGAGGCAAACAACAACTTAAAACCGACTATCACGAACGTAACTGGTATGCTGATTTTATTAATTTTTTAAAAGAAAACAAAATTTTTGCCACCCTTTTGACCCCATCCCGATATGCGGGTGACAATCCAGATGCCCGCTGGGATACCCGGCGAATCTGCGATTATAATGAACTGCTGGGATTTTACAACCTGTCCCACTGGTACACCTGGCAGGTATCTATTTTAGGGCTTGGTCCGTTGTGGATGAGCCAAAATGAGCAGATAAAACAAAAAACAGCTCAAATGCTGGCTGACGGTCATATTTTTGCTTTTGGTCTGTCTGAAAAAAATCATGGGGCAGACCTGTATTCATCGGACATGGCTTTAACGCCTCTGGGTGATGGTCACTATGTGGCGGATGGGGGAAAATATTATATTGGAAATGCCAACAAAGCCGGGATTGTGTCAACCTTTGGTAAAAACACTGAAACTGACGAGTATGTCTGGTTTGCCGCAGACCCTGAACACAAAAACTATGATCTGGTCAAGAATGTTGTGAACTGGGAAGGGTATGTGGCGGAATATGCCCTGAACGGTTACCCGGTTTCTGAACAAGACATTCTGTCTACAGGCTCAGAGGCCTGGGATGCTGCATTAAACACCATCAATGTGGGAAAATTCAACCTGGGCTGGGCTGCTCTGGGGGTTGCCACCCATGCGTTTTATGAAGGCCTGAATCATGCTGCCAACCGAAATCTGTATGGCAAATGGGTAACTGACTTTCCCCATATCAAGCAACTTTTTGTGGATTCTTATACCCGGCTTTGTGCCATGAAACTGTTTTCCCAGCGGGCAGCAGACTATTTCAGATCTGCCTCAAGGGACGACAGGCGATATCTATTGTACAACCCCATCGTTAAAATGAAAGTCCCCACCCAGGGAGAGCTGGTGACCAACCTGATCTGGGATGTGATTGCTGCAAAAGGGTTTGAAAAAGACACCTATTTTGAAATCGCTGCCTCTGATATCCGATCTTTGCCCAAACTTGAAGGAACCGTCCATGTCAACATGGCTTTGATTATCAAATTCATGGCCAATTATTTTTTCAACCCGGCACAGTTTCCTGAAATAACGAAAAGAGATGATGCAGCCTGTGATACATTCCTGTTCAATCAGGGCCCCACAAAGGGTCTGGGAAAAATCCAGTTCCATGATTTCAATACAGCCTACAACTCTGTGGATCTGCCCAATATTAATATTTTCAAGCAACAGATTAAAATATTGCAGGAAATGCTGATCAACGCATCCCCGGATAAAAACCAGGCCAAAAACATGGATTTTCTTCTCTATCTGGGTGAAATGTTTACCATTGTGGCCTATGGGCAACTGATCATTGAAAAATTCCACATTGATGGGTTTGAACAAGACCTTTTGGAACAGATTTTTGACTTTATGATCCGGGACTTTAGCGAATATGCCCTTAAACTGTATTCCAAAACAGACACCACGGATGCTCAGATGGCCTATTGCCAGAAAATCATTAAAAAGCCTGCAATAGACAAGGAACGGTTTACACGTATCTGGGACAATCATGTGATGACTTTAAAAGACACCTATGAAATGAAGCCATAAACAGCCCGGATATTTCATGAAATATCTGGGTTAAATGGCATCAGGATAAGCCTGCTCCAGGCTGTTGATGTGAATGAACCCCAGCGTTGATGAGGTGAAGTCATTGTGCATAATTCTTATCCGACAATTTGTTGGTAGGGTCTCCTGACTGGATCATCTGTTCTAAATAGCATTTTTCCTTTTCAACCGGCAGACGGCCTGACAGTTCAACATATGCGACCTGCAGGCCGTCCTGGTTGGTGAACACAGCTTCGGCTTTTGCCCGTCCATTGGGTTGTACCTCAAGTATGGTGACACTGCATGTGATTTGGTCCCCAAAATAAACCGGATTAATAAATTTAAAATTCATGCCCGTGGCCAGCCAGCCCACCTGACCTCCCAGTTCACAAATCATTGATCCCACCAGCAGCCCATGACAAATCAGGTCTTTAAACCCCTTGTTTTCAATCCAGCCTTTGTCATAATGGACTGGGTTATAGTCTTTTGTAAGATCACCGAATAAAAGGGCTTCTTGTTTTGTAAATATTCGACTATAGCTGAAACAATCCCCTTTTTTTAATCCTTGTGATGCCTGCTGTCGCAATGAATTCATATTTACCCCTCACCCATGGTAGCTGCATAACTATTTTTTTTATCGACTTTATGCTTTAAACGCCACAAAAATCAAGCGTTTGATCTTAAGGCCCGCTCAAAAATAATATCAAGGCATCAGAGCAGGCCCTTGAGACAGTATTGACAAAAGACGCTTTTAATGGCCGGTAAGACTTTTTCGCCTGAAAGATCGACAAAGTCCTGATGATCAAACAGTATCGATCGATTGAAAAAATCGAATCAGTATCCTTTTCCCGTTTTTTTGCAATCCCAGAAAATCAATGGGGTTGTCATTATTCTGCTTATGGATAACTGTCAAATGTTCATTGATCGTTTGATCACCATTTATCAAATCATTTGTCATTATTTGCCTGTCTTTATGTCATCTGCGGTCCTTAGCTTTTCAAGTAACAGGTCGTATTCATCTTCATATTCTAACAGATCCAGCATGACCGGGGGCTTTGCAGAATGAGCAGGAAGCCGCTTTCTGGTTTCTTTTATCAACACATCAAGCTCGGCCATCCTTTTTTGTATTCTCCCAAATTCTTCCTGATTCATCAAAATTTTTCCTCCATCAGACAGGCGGGGCGATCGTGACGATGATCCGCATTTTGCTTCATTATCACATCCAATACCCTATGCATGATCGTATTGATATTCATAAAGCCACTGGTTTCTGATAATATTTTTGTTTTATCCTGGACGTAAGTGGAGCCGTCAATTTCATTACCGCAATTCAAAACTAAATTTTTGACAGTCTGCGGTGTCGATTCCAGATGAAATTGGAATCCGATCACACGGTCTTCAAAAACAAACCCCTGATTCAAACAGGCTTCACTTTTTGCAATGTGAACAGCTTTTCCGGGTATATCAAACGTATCCCCATGCCAATGGAAAACACGGGTTTGCCGGGGGAAAACATCTGCCAGGATTGTTTTGTCGATTTCATTTGATCGTTCAATATCAAACCAACCGATTTCCCGATAATTATTTTTATACACTTTTGCCCCCAGAACCTGCGCGATAAGCTGGGCACCAAGGCAAATACCCAATACAGTTTTATTGTTCATGATTGCATCTTCAATCAGCTTTTTTTCATGATTCAGCCATGGATAAACTGCCTCATCATTGACCCCCATGGGACCGCCCATAACGATCAGGCAATCAAAGTCATGAACTTTTGGCACCGTATATGGCTTATAAAACTTTGTAGATGCCAACTGGTGGCCACTGTCAATAAATATCGATTCCATCATTCCAAGGTCTTCGAACGGGACATGCTGCAGATAATGAATTTTCATTTAAATCTCCTTTCATTCAATTGTATAGATTCTATCAGTCATGAACCTTGAATAAAGTCTTCCTGAAACAGTCGTTTTAACCGGGCATTTGATCAACAACAAAATCATTTTAAAATCATTATTATAATAATTCCTTGATACAGATCAATGGATCTCTTTATTTTACCCCATCGTATGACTTTCCCGAAGGGTAAAATTTTTTATAAAAAAGATGAAAGCACATGAACCCACTTATAGAAAAGTTCTGATTTGAAGGTTAAATAATACGTTATGCCATTGAATACAGATGCTTTCATCTTTCAATGGAAAATTTTATGCAACGCTGGGGTTTATACAACGCTGGGGTGGGTTTATATGAAAGAACGGATCAACTTATTGGATTCTTTCATGTTTTGTTGTGGGCAGGCCAAGGTAAAATACCAGGACGGCCCATAGCCCTTAGATGGAATCAAACTATTGCCCGGCAAGGCAGTGAGCTCTGGTTCATAACGGTGGGGGTCGTGGGACTGGGTATGTTTGTGGTGGCCATGCTGCTGAAGCCGGCCCTTAATCCAGATCACCCTTTTCAAACAGTTCCGGATATAGTTTGGCAGCACAGTCAGGACAGATCCCGTGGCTGAAAGTGGCATCTGAATGCTGGTTGATATAGGATTCAATCTGGTTCCAATACCCGCTGTCATCACGAATTTTTTTACAGCTGGCACAAATAGGCAGTAAACCGCTCAGGGTTTTTACTTTTGATAATGCTGATTCAAGATGTTCTTTTTTCTCGATCAACTTTTTTTCAATTTGTATTCTGTCTTTAATTTCCCGCTCCAGCTCGTTATTTTTCTGGGCCAGGGTTTTGGTCTGTTTTGCCACCCGGCGATCCAGCTCGATATTGGTCTGAATCAGTTCAACCTGCCTGCGTTTCTGGATAAACAGCCGCCAGGCCAGGACCAGAGTGATGAACATAATCGTTCCCAGCGCCACTGTAATCCAGCGCTTATACCGATCGATAAAAAGTGGCGGAACATTGATGATCAGGCTATCCTGTGGCAAATCTTTTTTTTCAATCCCGAACCGCTTCATTTGGGTGTAATCAAACATATACCGATTTGGACTTTTGGATACAAAGGGAATATCCTCTGCCCGGGTTCCGTTTAAAATCTGCTTGGCCATTTTTGCTGCCTGTGCGCCCTGGGCTTCTCCGGAAGTGATCATCCCGCCAACAATCCCCTGACCAAAATAAAAATCCCATGACCCGTAAATCGGAACCGTTGCAACCTTTTGAATCATCTTGATGCCATCCACATAAGAAATAAAGGTACCATCCCGGTCCCGGTTAAAGGTCAGCAGGTAGATGATATCCTGGTCTTTCAATGTTTTTATTTTTTCAGGCACTTCGGATAAAATAAAGTCCTGATAAAATTCAAATTCCAGTTCATCTGACAGCCTGGTCGCTACACTGTCAAACTCATTTTTAATGGCATTTCCTGTGGGTGTTTTATCTAAAATCACCAGCACCCGCCTGCGATCCGGATGAATCTTTAACATCACCTGGAGTGTGGACAGATAATCAACTGACTCCATGACACCGGTTATATTTTTTTTATCTTTCAACATTCCGGGCTGAAAATTGTTCACCCCGCAGAAAACCACTGGAACATTCGGATACAAAAGATCCTGCTCATCCATTATAAATCGAAGGGCACTGTTGTCTGAAGAAATAATCACTTCAAAACGGATATTGGACAACCCGGTTTTATATTGTTCAAATTGCCTCAGATGCTTGAAATATTCCTCTCCTGGAATGCGTTTGGTGTCAAGATATTCAAAATGGACTTCAATTTCCCCATCAAAATTTTGAAATTCTTTATTGATCCCGGCAGAGATATTATCTGTCCATTGCAACCCCTGGTGATAAGAATGCAGAACAAGAATATTTCGAAGGTTCTGGACATTGGCTAAGAGGGGGGAGCACCATATAAGCAACAATAAAACCGTGGAATATAAAACTGCCGTCTTTTGCCGAACAGGGAATAACTGGTTCATATTTAACCTGTGGGAATGATTAATACCGTTATGGCGTTTTCATCACACTTTGCTATTGCTATTATACCCTGCCAAAACAAAATAAAGCAATTTATATTTCACCTGAACAGATAATGGGAAAGCCTGTTTTAAATTGACAATCCCTGGCATTGGCTATAAAAACAAAAAAATAGATGAAAAAAAAGACACCCCAAAAAGTAATCTCCCGGATATGGAAAATATTTTTATTGCTCATTTGCAGTATGGTGCTGTTCACCATTTTTCAAGTGGTTGCACTAAAATATATCAACCCGTTTTCCACCCCCAATACGGCATGGGAATGGGCAGAATCCATATGGACAAGAAATCCTGCAAAACAGCCGGTTTACATCTGGAAAAACATTGAACTTATTTCACCCCATTTGCAAAAAGCTGTGATTGCTGCTGAAGACCAGCGTTTTTTTTCCCACAACGGGTTTGATATCGATCAAATCAAACAGGCCATACAAACACTGGTCAAACGCAAGAGGCTGCGGGGTGCCAGTACCATCAGCATGCAGACAGCCCGAAGTGTTTTCTGGCTGTCCAGCAGAACCATAACCCGAAAAATCGCAGAAGTTTATTATACGGTTCTGATCGAACTGATCTGGGACAAACAAAGAATTTTAGAAATGTATTTGAATACTGTGGACTGGGGGACCGGCGTGACCGGAGCGGAAGCGGCAGCCCGAAAATATTTTTCAACCAGTGCCCGGAACCTGACCATGGAACAGGCTGCGCTGATGACGGCTGTTTTGCCCAATCCCCACAAATGGCCTGTGAAAAATCCAAGCCCCTATATACAAAAGCGGCAAATTCAGATCATGAAAATCATGGAGAAAATGCCGCTTTTAAAAAATTAAGCTCTATTTAAAATCAACCAGCACTACATCAATCATTAAATCACTTTTGGGCGGTATGGATTTATATCCGTCTTCGCCAAATGCAAGCATATAAGGCACCAGCAACCGTCTTGTTTCTCCTTTTTTCATGGTGATCAAGGCTTCTGAAACCATCTCCCCCTCCTCGACTGTAATGTCATAGGGCTCCCCACTGGTTGATGTATTGATCACCTTTCCATCTTTAAACATGGTGGTAACATGGGCCTTAACAATTGTTCCGATGGCCGGACTGGGACCCTGGCCTTCTTTCATTATAACAAACATCAGGCCGGATGCCAGCTTGATTACTTTGGGGTATGTCAAAGCCATTTCAGTATCAAATCTGGCCTGATATTGTTTTCTTTCAACCATCAACCGAATCTGCTGTTTTTGATACTCAGCCTTTTGTTTGGCTGTTTTTTCTTCCAGCAGCGCCTTAAAACTCTGTTGATCCGCTTTAAAGGCTTTTGCATCATCACCAATTCTTAAGATCTCTATACTGTTGATGATGTCGCCGTTTCCGATTTTTTTGAGGACATCCAGTCCCTGAACCACTTTGCCGAAAATTGTATGCTTATTGTCCAGCCAGGGGGTTGCAAGGTGGGTAATGAAAAATTGACTGCCGTTTGTTCCGGGTCCGGCATTGGCCATTGAAAGGATACCGGCAGAATCATGCTTTAATCCATCCACAAATTCATCAGGGAACTCATATCCCGGACCACCGCTGCCATCTCCTTTGGGATCACCCGCCTGGGCCATGAAATTGGGAATGACGCGATGAAAGGTCAATCCGTCATAAAACTTTTTTGCTTTCCCAAGGTTTGACTCAATGGTTCCCTGGGCAAGCCCGACAAAATTGGTAACCGTCAGCGGCACCTGCTGATAATAGAGAATTGCAACGATCTTCCCCTTGCTGGTGTCAAGCTGTGCATACAGTCCAGGCTCAAGTTCCTGGGCGATGATCAGGCCGGGGATAAAAAACAATACACAACAAAGTGCAGTGATAACCATTCTTTTGGTTAAGATCATATCAGGCTCTCCTCTCCCATAATCAAAAAAACCCGACGCTCAATAAATTTGAGTTTCGGGCCCTGTTGATCAATTTATTAACCGATTTTTTAAAACAATATTTTACTTTACCAGATCTTGTAAAACAGTTTTTAAAATATGGGGTGAGTGACGGGGGTCGAACCCGCGACAACCAGGACCACAACCTAGTGCTCTGCCAACTGAGCTACACCCACCATAAAAAAACTTGTTCTATTTATCAAAATTGAACCAATTTTACAACCTTTTTTTAATGCAGCAGCTGTTTATATTCAGACATTTTACATTGACCTTAAAGCGTTGTTTGACTATTATTCTTAAGGTTCACTTCTAAAAAAGAGGAAGAAAAATGAATACACTGCTGCTCTTTATTGTCAGACTCATCCTGGGACTTGTTTTCGGAATTCTTCTGACCCGTCTGTTTCAGCCGGACTGGCCCGTATACCAGGGTGCGATACTCGGCCTTATCCTGGTGACCCTTACCTATGGCATGGCTTATTTAAAAAAATAAACACCCATAAAAAATTTTGGAGTACATATCAATTTGGAAAAAAATATCATCCTGGGGACGGCCGGTCATATTGACCATGGAAAAACCAGCCTTGTTAAAGCACTGACCGGAATTGAAACCGACCGTCTCAAAGAGGAAAAGGAACGGGGAATCACCATAGAACTTGGCTTTGCCTTTCTTGATCTGCCCAATGGTCAGCATATCGGCATTGTGGATATGCCTGGCCATGAAAAGTTTGTTAAAAACATGGTGGCCGGCTCCAGCGGCATTGATGTGGTGGTCATGGTGATCGCTGCTGATGAAGGGGTCATGCCCCAGACCCGGGAGCATATGGAAATCTGCAATCTCATGGGAATCCGTCACGGCATGATTGCCCTGACCAAAACCGATATGGTGGATGAAGATCTTCTGGAGCTGGCCATGGATGATATCAATGATTTTGTCCAGGATACCTTTCTGGAAGACAAACCCATTGTTCCGGTTTCATCCGCCACAGGCCAGGGCCTGGATATTTTTTTATCCACCCTGGAAGCGGTCTGCGCCAGAATAGAACAGCGAAAATATTCATCCATTTTCAGACTGCCAGTGGACCGGGTTTTTTCCATGAAAGGGTTTGGCACTGTCATCACCGGCACGCTGATGTCCGGAACCATTGACGTGGGCTCTGATATCATGGTCTATCCTTGCCGGATCATCTCCAGGGTCAGGGGAATCCAGGTCCACAGCTTAAGTGTGGCAACAGCCGGTGCCGGCACAAGGACTGCCATCAATTTCCAGGGACTTGACAAGACAGCGGTCAACCGGGGTGATATTCTGTCAACACCCGACACCCTGATTGAAAGTTATATGGTGGATGCTCATTTTCTTTATCTGAAAACCAATGCCAAACCCCTTAAAAACCGGACAAAAATCCGCTTCCACTCCGGTACCAGCGAGATCCTGGGATACCTGATCCTGCTGGACAAAAAAGAAGTTCTTCCCGGTGAAGAAGCCTTTGTCCAGTTCCGCCTTGAAGCCCCTGTGTGCCTGGTCAAAGACGACCGGTATGTGGTTCGAAGCTATTCTCCTGTTAAAACCATTGGCGGCGGTGCTATTCTCAATCCAGCCTCTCAAAAACATAAACTCTTTGATCAAACCATGATCCAGGGTCTTGAAAGCCTGCTGCTCAATGATAACGAACAAACCATTTTATTTTTCTTATCCCTGAACGGATATCAGGGTTTGTCCTTTGAACAGATGCGGGTCATGACCAACATCCCGGACAAAAAATTAGCGGCAAACCTTCAAAAACTGCTTGCAAAACAGGAAGTGATTTTAACGGATAAAGAAAAACAACTCTATGTCAGCGGCAGTTTTTTTAATGCTTTTAAAGAAAAAATCATCCAACAGCTTGAGCTCTATCATGCAAACAATCCATTAAAAGAGGGCATGCCGACCCAGGAGTTGAAAAGCAAATTTAAATACATTGATGATGTCCGTTTTTTTAATGCTCTATTTGGAAAACTGACCAAAGAACAACTGATCATCCAGGACCAGAGCATTGTCAAACTGACAACCCATAAAGTTATGCTCCAGGTGGATCAGCATGAAATCAAAGAAAAAATTAAAACCATTTACCAGACATCCGGGCTGACGCCACCTTTTTTTCGAACCTTGTGTGAGGATCTTAAAGTTGACAGCCAAACCGGAAACGATGTGCTGCATATGCTGATCAATGAACAGTCCATTGTCAAAACAAAAGATGATCTGTATTTCAATAAAGAATCCATTGACCTTCTGGAACAAAAGCTGATTGCATTTTTAAAAGAAAACAACACCATTACCACGCCTGAATTCAAGGAAATGACCCAGATCTCCAGAAAGTATGTAATCCCTTTGATTGAATACTTTGATTCTACAAATCGAACCATCCGGGTCGGTGACACCCGGCAGTTACGCCGCAAAGATTAGGACTGTTCAGGGCTGATGACCCGGATATCTCGGGCTAATCCTGTCAACAGGACTTTTTTTTGAAGGGATCCGGGGGTTTTTGCGCAAAGATTTCGCCATCACCCCAGACCCACATCCAGCATCATCATAACAGAAAAACCCGCCATGGTAGCCATGGTGACGGTATCGATATTTTCATATTTTCTTTGAGATTCCGGAATAAGTTCTTCCACCACCACAAAGATCATGGCACCGGCGGCAAAACACAGGGCATAGGGTAAAACAGACTGCATTTTCATGACAAACAGCGCACCCATAACGCCTGCAATGGGTTCCACAATACCGGATGCCTGGCCCATAAAAAAACTTTTCCATTTGGACATGCCTTCCCGTCTCAACGGCATTGAAACTGCTGCTCCTTCAGGAAAATTCTGGATGCCGATACCAATGGCCAGTGCAAAGGCCCCACCCATGGTGGCAGACGGCAGATTTGCCCCGACCGCACCAAAGGCAACACCCACAGCCAGCCCTTCAGGTATATTGTGCAGGGTTATGGCAAGAACCAGCAAGGTACTTCGCTGCCAGGAGGTTTTAACCCCTTCTGTTTTGTCCGCACTCAACCCCGGATGAAGATGGGGTAAAAATTTATCGATCACCCTCATGAAAATACCTCCGCCCATAAAGCCGATAAGCGCACTCAGCCAGGGGATCTGCCCCAGTTGTTCCGCCATCTCTATGCCGGGCGCCAGAAGCGACCAGAAGCTTGCAGCAATCATCACGCCGGCTGCAAACCCCAACATTGAATCCATGAATTTGGGATTGACCGTTTTTGAAAAAAATACCAGAGAAGAACCGGCAGCCGTGACCCCCCAGGTAAACAAAGTTGCGATCAATGCCTGGGTAACTGGATTGAATTGCAATAAAAAATCAATCATGCTGAATCTCCTGATAACGTGAATCACATTTTATATGAAAGAACTTGGCAAACCACTGCGTTTCTTTCATGTTTTGTTGTGGGCAGGCCAGGGTAAAATACCAAGACGGCCCATGGCCGTTATTGAAAATTAACTATACAACATCAGACCGGATTGACAATCAGTATTTTATGCAATCAGATCGACAAAAGCTTCCACAATATTGTTCAACCGCATCCGGCCATCCAGGTTAAGGGCAAACCGTTCCTGTTGAAAGCCGCCCAGCCGGTTGTCGCAAACCGAATGGATAACGGTTGTAAACATGGTTCTGAAAGACACATCAAAAGCCTGCTCAAACTCTGGGATATCAATCCCGTCAAGAGTCCGAAGCCCCAGCAGGATAGCCTCGGTCATCTGCTGCGACCGGGTCAGTTCCTCGGTGTCATCAATCGGCAATCGGCCTGACTGAATATCATAAATATAGTGTTTGATATCTGAATGATTCCAGGACCGTTTTTTCCCGTCAAAAGAATGGGCAGCAGCACCAAACCCAAGATAGGGTTTCATCTGCCAATACCCGCAATTGTGCTTGGACCGGTTTGTTACACCTTTGGCAAAGTTAGAGATTTCATAGTGTTCATAGCCATTGCCGGTTAAAAAAAGGGAGGTCTGCCGGAACATATCGGATTGTATTTCAGGCCTTATCGGATCGATTTGACCTTTTTTAATCTTATCCCATAACGGGGTGGCCGGTTCAATGGTGAGCATGTAACACGACAGGTGGGCCGGCGCTATTTTTACGGCATGATTCAGCTCTTTTTGCCACAGATGTTCAGACTCAAACGGCAGGCCATAGATCAGGTCCAGACCGATATTATCAAAGCCTGCTTTGCCGGCATGTTCCAGAGTATCCAAGGCCTGGCGAACAGTATGAATCCGGTTTAAGAACACAAGCTTTTCATCATTAAAGGATTGCACCCCCACACTCAGGCGGTTAATCCCCAAAGAACGATAGTCTTTCAATTTTGCAGAATCAATGGTCCCCGGATTGACCTCAAGGGTGATTTCAGGGGTCAAGGACAGGTTGAATTTTTTTTTAATGGCCTGCAGAATCTGCTCGATCTGCCGGGCTGCCAGAACAGAAGGAGTGCCCCCGCCAAAATAGAGCGTTTCAATTTTTCGATCAGAATCCTGGCGGGTTTGAATCTCTTTTGTGACAGCCTCTATATAGTCTGGAATCAGTGAAAAGTCCGTGTCCGAGTAAAAATCGCAATAACTGCATTTTTGAACACAAAACGGAATATGAACATAAATGGCAGCAGAATCAGACAAAGCGCCCCATTAATTGATCAATGACCGCATCAACTGTCTCAGGTGTGATCGCATATTGTTGACATACCTGTTTGACCTGTTCAAGATAAGGGCTGTTTTTCATCTCCTCAGGCCCCCGGAAAAACCCCATCCGCCTGCCGACCTGATAAATCACCTGTTGTTCCGGCGGCAGTTCAAAAAAACCGTCAATAATATTGATCATTTTGTCCTTGTCCCCGGGCAGTTTCCCGTTGATGGTCTCAAACAGGTTCAGGATATGATCACTTTTAATATAAGAATCAATCCCGTCCAGACTTTCAATAAACAAACGCAGTTCTTTGGCCATCATGGTGTCAGACGGTTTTTCAAACGCCCCTTGTTTAGCCTGTTCATCAAGGACGGTTCCCCTGGTAACGGCAAGGGTCCTGATCCGGATAAAATCCGGATTGATACTGTTGAGGGCAGACGCACTTTCAAGGGCATGCTCAATGGAATCATCAATCCCGCCCAGTCCCGGCATGATATATTCGGACAATTCCATACCGGCTGCCTTGACCTTGAGACCAGCCTTGATATGGGTGGCTTTATCCACGCCTTTGTTAATTTTCTTCAACACCTTGTCTGATCCTGATTCCATGCCCACATGAATCCGGTTCAACCCTGTATCAGCCATCTGTTTCAAATCTTTTTCCTTGATACGGACAATGGTATGGCTTCTGGCATAGGAGGTGATACGGTCAGTTTCCGGAAAGCAGTCCCGAAGATGGGCCAGAACCTGAATCAGATCCCCGGGCTTCATGATCAGGGAATTGGCATCCTGTAAAAAAATTGATTTCATGCCTGCTCTATACCAGTCCATGGCTGCATTAAAAGCCATTCGGTCTTTTTCTTTAAAGCTGTTGTAGAGCGCACTGATCACTTCATTGTCGGAAAACCCGCCCGGCTTGATAATTTGCCGGATTCTCTGAATATAGGTATACAGCAGATCAATATCTTTGAGCACATGCTCAACCGGTCTGAGTGAAAACTGCGTTTTTTTATAAATCCTGCAAAAGGTACACTGATTCCAGGGGCAATTGCGCGTTACCCGGATCAACAGACTGTCCGCTTCACTGGGCGGCCGGATGGGTCCCTGCTCAAATCCTGTGTATGAATCTTTTGTTTGCTTTTCCATGGAATGTGTTACACCTTCCTGTTGCGACAATTGCAGTGTCTATTGATATTATTTTTTAAGCCGATATTTTAAGCATTCAAACCTGACAAGTCAATTGCCGGCTTTTTTTCATTCGTCTTAACCTTTGCAATTAATTTTGTCTGACCTTGAAACTTAGCTGTGTGATGTGGTATTTATCCTTGTCTTTAAACTGCTTTATTTTATGAGGAGGGTTTATGCCTGGTTTTGAACTATTTGGAGAAGAAGAAAAAAAAAGTGTAACAGATGTTCTGAACACAGGAGTCCTTTTCAGATACGGATTTGAAGGGACCAGGAACGGACATTTCAAAGCCCTTGAGTTTGAAAAAAAACTGTGCGACATCACAGGGGCTTCCTTTTCGCACCTGTGTTCTTCCGGAACCGCTGCCCTGAGCACTGCCCTGGCAGCCTGCGGTATCGGTGCCGGTGATGAAGTCATTGTTCCTCCGTTTACCTTTGTGGCCACATTTGAAGCCGTCATCACTGCGGGCGCCATACCGGTTTTCAGCGAAATAGATGAAACCCTCTGTCTGGACCCGGATAAACTTAAAGATGTCATCACGTCAAAAACCAAAGCCATCATACCGGTTCACATGTGCGGTGCCATGGCAAGGATTGATGAGATCAAAAAAGTATGCGATCAAAATGGCCTGATTCTCCTGGAAGATGCCTGCCAGTCGCTGGGTTCAACCTTTCAAGGCCAATCAATAGGAACCTTTGGCCTGGCCGGATGTTTCTCCTTTGATGCGGTTAAAACAGTGACCTGCGGTGAAGGCGGCGGCATCATCACTGACAGTCGAGCGGTCTATGAACTCGCAGCCCAGTTTGCCGACCATGGTCATGACCACCTGGGCGGCCCGGACCGGGGGGCTGATGACCATCCCATTATCGGAACCAATTTTAGAATCAGTGAACTCAATGCTGCTGTGGGACTTGCCCAGCTAAACAAACTGAATACCATCCTTGACATCCAGAGAAAAAACAAGTCTGCCATCAAAAACGCCATGGCAGATATTTCTGAAGTCACATTCAGAACCATTCCGGATGCTGACGGCGATTCTGCAACATTTTTAAGTTTTTTTCTGCCCACCGAAGACCGGACCAGGCAGGTAGCCAAAAATTTAGCAAAAAACGGGGTGGGCTGTCCATACTGGTATGACAACAACTGGCACTATTATAAAAAATGGCACCATTTAAAAGAATTAAAACGGTCTGCAAAGCTGGCTGCAGAACTTTGCAACAATCTGCCGGATTACAAAAACATGGTGATGCCCCAATCAGACAATATCATGAAGCGCACCCTTTCCATGCAGATTATGCTCTCATGGACCCAGGAAGTTATTGAAAACCGGATTGCCGCTATCATGAAATCATTTAAGGAATAAATAATGTTTAGAAACTTTAAGCTGGTTCCCAATGTTATATTTGGAAGGGGCTGTTTTGCACAGCTCGATGAAATCGTTGCCAGACAACGAAAAACCAAGGACAGCTGGGCTGTTTTTGTCACAGATGATGTGTTCAAAGGCCAGGCCCTTGAACAAAAGATCCCCTTGCATGACAATGATATGATGTTATGGGTCAATGTAGATGACGAACCCAAAACCGGATATGTGGACAAGCTTACCCTTGAGGTGAAAGCCTTTGGATCCACCCTGCCCTGTGCCATCATCGGTATTGGCGGAGGCAGCAGCATGGACCTTGCCAAATCCATTTCATTGATGCTGACCAATGAAGGATCATCCACCCTTTACCAGGGGTGGGACCTGATCAAACACCCGGCCATCTGTCATATGGCAGTTCCAACCCTTTCCGGAACCGGGGCCGAGGTCTCCAGAACAGCCGTCCTGACCGGGCCTGAAAAAAAACTGGGCCTGAACTCGGATTATACGGTTTTTGACCAGATCGTTCTGGACCCTGAACTCATTGCAGATGTCCCAGGAGACCAGCGCTTTTATACAGGCATGGACTGTTATATCCATTGTATTGAATCGCTCCAGGGAACCTATCTGAACGAATTTTCCAAATCCTATGGTGAAAAATCCCTGGACCTGTGCCGGCAGGTTTTTCTGGACGACCACCCGGACAGTGATGACAAGCTGATGATGGCCTCATTTTTCGGCGGCATGAGCATTGCCTATTCCCAGGTCGGGGCCTGCCATGCCCTGTCCTATGGATTGTCCTATATCCTGGGCACCCATCACGGCATTGGCTGCTGCATTGTGTTTGATTATCTGGAAGAATTTTATCCTGACGGGGTCAAAGAGTTCAGGCAGATGATGAAAAAATGGGAGATCAACCTGCCCCGGAATCTGGTAAAAAATCTTGAGCCTGATAAAATTGAACGAATGATCACAGTTGCCCTGGGGCTTGAACCCTTATGGGAAAACTGTCTGGGCAAAGAGTGGAAAACCATAATGACACGGGATAAGGCCAGATCCTTATTCCTTCAAATGTAGATGAGACTGTTATGACCATAGCTGTAATCCCGGCCAGATACGGTTCCAGCCGACTTGAAGGCAAACCCTTGTCCCTGATTGCCGGAAAACCCATGATCCAGCGGGTCTATGAACAGGCCCGGAAATCTAATGCTGTTTCTCAAACTGTCGTAGCCACGGATGACCAGAGGATTGTTGCAGCGGTTGAGGCCTTCGGCGGCCAGGCTGTGATGACATCTTGTACCTGTCGTTCCGGAACAGACCGGGTGGCTGAGACTGCCAGTATTTTAGGCCTTGGCCCGGATGAAATCATTGTCAATATCCAGGGAGATCAGCCGGTTTTCAACCCTTTAACCATAGATGAACTGATTCTGCCATTCAGTGCTGACAAAGATCTGGTCATGTCCACGCTTGCCTTTAAAATACAGGATGAGCGGGAGATCACAGACCCCAAAGATGTAAAGGTCATTTTTGATCACAACGGGTTTGCGCTTTATTTTTCCCGGGCCCAGATTCCTTACCCGCGGGATAAAGAAACAAAAGTGGATTATTTCAAGCATCTGGGGTTCTACGCGTATACCAAACGTTTTTTAGATACCCTGGTCGCATTGCCCTCCGGCATTTGTGAACAGGTTGAAAAGCTTGAACAGTTGAGGGTTCTTGAGTTTGGTTACAAGATCAAAGTGGTGATCACAGAATATGATTCCCCTGAAATCGATCTGCCTGAAGATATCCACCGCATTGAAACCAAACTGGACATTACAACCAGATAAATAACAAAAAACCAAAGGCCTGAACCATCCATGCGTGCCATTTATAAAATACTGCATACCACCTGCCATACTGGCTGGGGTGGTCTTGAACGAAGAATTTTCAATGAATCCGTGTGGATGGAAAAAAACGGCCATACCGTTGTCATTGTTGCACCCAAAGACACGCCATTGTTTCAAAAGGCAAAAGATCATGGGTTTAAAGTGTATGCAGTTGAATTCAAACGATTGGGGATCTTTGGAGATTATCAATTTTTAAAGCAGATTTTTACCAATGAACAGCCTGATGTTGTGAATACCCATGGCAACAAAGACACAAAAATTGCCCTTTTGGCAGCAAAAAAAACAGATATCCCCTTAAGAATTTTATCCCGGCATATCAGTGCCCATGTCAGCAACTCATGGTACAACCGGCTTTTGTATAAACATCTGTGCCACTACATCTTTACCACGGCCGACTATACCACGAACCACTTAAAGCAGGTGTTCAAACTCAAGGACATGCGAATTTTTTCCATGCCCAGCGGCATTGAAATACCAGAAACGCTTTTAGACAGACAAGAGGCCCGAAAATCTCTGGCAAAACGATTTGATCTTGACCCTGAAACACGATTTATCGGTTTTGTGGGACGGGTTTCAAAAGACAAAGGGGTCTCCTCTATTCTTGAAGCGTTTAAAATCATTTCCCATAAACTTGTTGGCACACATGTTGTTATTGTCGGAGGCGGAACTGATGAATACCTCCAATATTTAAAAAAACTGGCATCTGATCTTGGGATTCATGATCGCGTTCATTTTACCGGATTCCAGGAGAATGTCTGGCAATTTTACCGGGCTTTGGACTGTAAAATTCTACCATCCAAAAATGTCAAAGGCATTCCTTTTGAAGGAGTGCCCCAGTCCCTTCTTGAAGCCATGGCCTGCGAATGCCCGGTCATTGGATCAAAAAGCGGCGGGATCATGGATATTATTGACCATGAAAAAACCGGACTCCTGTTTAACGCCCTGGATGTTTCAGACCTTGCCGATAAAATTCTTCAAACCCTCAAACAGGATGAAGCTGTCCAAATGCGGATTGAAACTGCCAGGAAAAAGGTTCAAAAACACCATACCATTGACGCCATGGGTAAAAATATCATCCGGATCTACCGCCTCCACCAGGTGAGGCTGGACCGTTACACCTATTAATCTTTCTTTTTATTTTGTTATAAGATCAAATCATCTAAGGGGCAGGTTTGTGCAGACCCGGCTTGTGTTTTTCTTTTATAAAAACAAACCCGTTCAACAAAACATAGGTCGATAAAAAAAGCAGCATTTGTGCAGCCACCTTTGCCACAACTTCGCCGACCTGGAAAAATCGGATAAAAAAATAGATCAATACAATTGAAGAAGACAGGTTGAATGCAACCACCATAAGGTATTTGACTATCTCATGAATACTGGGTGCTTCTTTATAGGAAAACGTAAAATATTTATTGGCGCAAAAATGAATGACCACAGATAAAATCCGGGCCAGTATGGATGCGGTGACAAAACCAAAGGAAAACTCAATCAACAGCGCATACATGCCAAAATCCGCAATAGTGGAAAATATTCCGGAAAGAGAATACTTTAATAACTGCTTAAACTTAAACAAAAACCACCAGCGAAAAAGGGTTTTATACACCAGGATGGAGTCTGATACCGGCTTAAAGCTGGATGTTGAATTATTGTCCTCATATACCGTGGTAATCTGTACCTCTTTGATGGGAACCTGATTGTGAACCAGTGTCAACAGCATCTCAAGTTCATAGGCATATCGGTCTGAGCAAAGAGAGAGCATCTGTTGTAAAAAAGAATGGGGAATAGCCCGAAGCCCTGTCTGGGTATCACTTATTTTCCGACCGCTAAGTCCCCGGAACATCAGATAAGTGATCTTGTTGCCCAAAAAACTTCTTAGCGGAATTTTGCCCTTAAATCCCCGAACACCCAGCACCACACTGTCCGGATAATCTTTTGCAGCCTGAATAATTTTATTCACATCCCCGGGCAGATGCTGCCCGTCCGCATCAACCGTAATCACGCTTGCGCAGTTTATCCTGAAATCCAATACATGTTTAAACCCGGTCCGCAGGGCAGCACCTTTCCCTTTATTGACCGGATGGTATAAAACCGTGGTTTTTTCAAGGGTATGGGCATGATCAAATACCGGTTGAAAATCTGACCCGCTGCCATCATCCACCACAATAATGCGTTCCACATCAAACTGGCTGATCTGGCTGATAATATTTAAAAGCGTGTCTTTATCCGGTCGATAGGCTGGAATTAAAATAACAGGTCTCATGGGCTCTCTTTAATCAAAACAATTTTATTAATTTCATGTTTGTATCAGGTTCTGGAATGTCCAGTCCATCTTTATTCTGCCTGGCCTCAAGTTTATCTGTCTGCTCTACCTTGTAAAAGCCCTGATCTTTAAACCCATCATTTAAAAACGAATGGGCCCTGTCAATCATCATCTGATCGGGATGATAAAACAACACATAATCATATTGTTTGATATTTTCCAGAAACACCACTGCATTATCTGCCGGGAATGCACCCTGATTGATCCGGGCCGGCAAAAGATAATACAGCAGCCTGATCCATAAATTATTGTCACCCGTTCCCGGTATCACACCGATCCGTGTGCTTTGATTGATATCAATAGTTGTTTGAATCTGTTGAGCAATGATTCGGGCCTGGTCATAAAATTTTTCTCTTCGCAGAGAAGTTTCCACCCTGGAAGCCCCCAAAAGGAGAAGGACCACAAAAAGCAGGGAAAAAACAAGCTTTTGAGGGATTATTTTATGATATAATTTTTGCTCTGCATACAGGAGAACCAACAGAAAAACCACAGGAGAAAACAAAATGTTCATGTACCTGGCAAACCCGATAATATGATCATTTGATCTGCCCACATCAAAAACAATGACCTGTAAAAAATAAAGCATGACAAGATAAATCAACAAAGCTGTGATTAAAACAACTCCCATCCGGAAAAATCTTTTTGTAAAAATTTTATCCTGCAGCCCTTTTATTTTCATAAACAAAACCAGTAAAACCATATACCAGACAATATACGGCAGTTTCAGCCGGTCTGAAGGTCCGATAAAACATTCCTTAACAAACAGCAAAAACCCTTTTTGAATGTTGTCATTGGAAAAAATATGCAAAGCCGTTTGAATGCTTTCCCAATTCACAGCGCCATTAAATTGGGAAAACCCCATCACCACGCAGTGTTTTGTCCAGACCTGTTTTATGGCAAACAAGAGCCCTGCACATAAAAAAAGACCAGCAACCGTCCTGAATTTTTCCTTAATATCGATTTTCCGATAAAACAAAAGATCAACAAAAAAGACCAGCAACAGCACGATCCCCATAATAAAGCCAATCTCTTTAATTAAAAAAAGAAACACACAGGGCAGACTGATAGTCAACAATGTCCGAAAACCTGGTTGTTCTTTGAGAATTATCCATAAAACAGCAAAAAAATACACAGACAGCAGGTGATCGACCTGAAGCCTGGTAAAGACTGAACCGGAAAAAAGCGTCATCAAGATCACCAGAAAAAATAGAAGCATAGCTCCTTTTTTCAAGTTTTTCCGGGCAAATACGACGCAAACCGCACTGATCAAAAAAAGGTTCTGGGCAAAGTAAGACAATGCTGTGCTGTATTGTCCGGCAAGCTGGTAAATCAGATAATGGACAAGTGAAGTTCCGGGTGTATACGCCAGATGACGGCTGATAATGGTGGTATTTCGATCCGGCAGGTGATCAAAAAAATGTAGATATCTGCCCATGATCCCCCAATACACATAATCATCATCTACTTTTAATTTCATTCCAATGGTCAATACAAACGAAACAGCCATTAATCCTGCCACCACCCATAATAAGCCAGGTAGCTGAACAGCTTTAATCTTGTGCCGGTTCTTCAAATACTCTATTGATCCGATTGCAAACAATAAAAAGCCTGCGGCCAATAAAAAATGAGCCCCGGGCTTCAGCATATCCGATACGCTGAGCACAAATAAAAAGGTTCCCACAAAAGAGATGGAAAACAACGGGGCATAGCACAGTTCAATCTTCAGCCATCGGTTTGACAAATACACAAACCCAAAGAACCAGAGTATTGTCAGACCTGTTGTGACCATAGTTTACCTGTTTTATTCATCTTTTGGTTTTATTCATCTTCCGGGAACTTAAGGCTTAAAAAAGAGTCCAGACCCTTTACCTTTAAATAAAACTTTGCGTATTTATAAAAAGTGCCCTCAAAATTTGCAAAGGCGATAATGAATCCTGGCCAGCCATCCAGAAACCCCAATTTCAGAATATAAAGGCTGAAAGCCGCCCATAACCCATGTAAAAAAGCTTTGAAAATACCAGGGGTTTTTCCTGATTCCTGAAGTTTTTGAGCACCCAGGGTGGAATACCGGTTGGCTTTATGGATCATTTCTTCAAGATTTTTAAATGGAATCTGATGGATATAGGCGGTCATATAGCCGCATTGTTTATCACTGATCACCTCGTACCGTTCATGAACTGCATCGTTCATAAATTGTAATGCCCCTTTTCTAAACAACTGGGGTTGTCTATAATCCGGATAAAACCCGGCATGCTTGATCCATTTGCCCATAAAATAATTTCGACGGGGAACATAATAGGCATCCAGACTGTTGTTGGACTGGATAATCGTTTGAATTTCTTTTCTGGCAAGACGGGTACACCGTTCATCTGAATCCAGACTGAAAATCCAGGAATGGCTGCAAGCCTTGATGGCCTCATTTCTCAAACTGCCAAAGCCTGAAAACGGAACCTGGATCACCTTGGCGCCTTGGGCTTTGGCAATGGCAACCGTATGATCCGTGCTGAACGAATCCGCCACAATAATCTCATCGGCCCATTGAACACTTTTGAGCGCCTGCTCAAGCTTGTCTTCTTCATTAAAGGCAATGATATACACCGATATTTTGGGTATGGTTATTTTGTCATATTCTTTTTTATTTTGCATACTGGCCATATATTATTCAAACCAATTCATTGAGTCCTGATTTACAAATAAAGGATTCTGATTCTAAAACCTGTTTTAAAATTTTATCATTTTTTTCAAGAGAATTCCTTTTATTTTCATGATGCCACAAATGAAAACAAATCGCCTTAAATGGATTTTCTTTTCTTTTCAAACCAAATTTGAATAACCGGGCAACCAGTTCCGAGTCTTCTCTACCCCAGCCCTCAAATTCATGATTAAACCCGTTAACAGCCCATATATCAGTTTTAAACATTCCCATGTTACAGCTTCTCACACCGCTCAACCGGCTAATGGTATACGAAGGAAAAAATGGGATTCGAATAATATGATGGCGATTCGATATCTCTTTTTTAAGAGCATGCACCATCAATTTGCCGGTTAAATTGCAGGTTTTATAGTCAAACCCCTTTTCAATTGTCTTGCTGACAATAACGCGTTTCCCCTGAAAAAAATATCCTTTCTGAGCCAGGCCGGCATGATCCTCTATAAAATGTTTTTCCGGGATACAATCACCGTCAAGCAAGATAAGGTAATCACCACTGGATGCCTTAATGGCCATATTCCTGATCCGGGCAGCTCTAAATCCCTTATCCTCCTGCCAGACATGGATACAGCGGGTCCGGGAATCAGATAAATACGGTTCAATGGCCTGCCGGGTTTCGTGGGTGGACCCGTCATCGGCCATAATGATTTCATCGGGCAACCAGGTCTGGTGGTACAGACCGTCCAACACCCTTACAAGGGCATCCGGTCGATTGTAAGTACTCACTATCACAGAAATCTTCATACAGGCCCCATCTTTTGCTCAATAAGACCAAGCACTTTTTCCACACTGATTTCATTCATGCACTTAAAATCAGCGCAGGGTTTTTGGGCATAACAGGGTGAACACGCAAGATCCTGACGGATCACGGTGTGAATATCGCCATAAGGACCGGTCCGTACGGGATTGGCCGGACCAAAGATGGCAAACACCGGAATGTTCAGGGCAGCGGCAATATGCATGGGACCGGTATCATTGCACACAAAAAATCTGGCTTTTGCAATCAGGGCCACCAACTCTTTTAAACTGGTTTTTCCGGCCATGGAAATGGCTTTCCCCTTTGAGTGATCCACCATTTTTCGGGCAATGTCTGCCTCTGCACTACTGGCAACCACAATGGTGGGCAGACCCAGTTTTGATGCAAGCTGCCCGAATTTGTGCGCCTGCCACCGGTTGGCGGGTTTTCCGGCAGACGGGCTCATGACACAGAACCTGTCCGGCAAGCCCTGGAGGATTAACGGATCTGGATCATATGGGGCAAAAGGATACTCGATCTTTTCAATTGAACACCCCATGAATTTTGCAATCTCAAGATACCGGTCAATGGCATGAATATTCATGGATCCATGAATTTTATGGGTATAAAAAAAAGGACTGCCTTCATCCGATTCTTTAAACCCCAATTTAAAGGTTGCTCTGGACGCCCAACAGATCAGACCGGATCGCAGCAGGCCGGACAAGTCGATG
The DNA here is from genome assembly GCA_043827005.1 of Pseudomonadota bacterium. GTDB lineage: Bacteria > Desulfobacterota > Desulfobacteria > Desulfobacterales > Desulfobacteraceae > Desulfobacula. Next base: position 45,515 of record JBDRPM010000090.1, read on the forward strand.
CAGACATCATAATTCCGGGCTTTCAGCCCTTTTTGAAGTTGATTGATCTCTTTTAACGTTGTGGGTAACTGACCAATATTTTTCCACTGGTCTTTTTTGATCACCCAGAGCTTATTGATCAAAGGATGTCCTTCTAAAAACCAATGAAGACCGTAGCCCACCACCCAGTCGATTTTGGCTTTGGGAAACTGTTGGCTCAATACGGCCAGAAACGGCAAAGAATGAACAATATCTCCCAGGGCACTGGGTTTGACAATCAAAATATGTCTTATTTTTTTAAACACTCACGAATCCTGTTTACCATTGTTCTGGTTTGCTATTTATTGTTCCGGTTTACCATAATTCTGGTTCAAAAGAGACTTACAGGTTTCCATAACCATGTCAACACTGATCCGGTCCATGCATTCATGATCGGCGGGACAGACATCTTTTAAACATGGGCTGCAGTGAACCGGTACCCTGACCATGACGGCACGCTCACTGGCCGCACAGGTTGCAATATGATCGGTTGAACCGATCACGGCCACCTGGTTCACATTCAGCGCTGCTGCAGCATGCATCAGGCCTGAATCATTGGTCACAAACAGATCGCATTTTTTTATGAGCGCAAAGGCCTGCCCCAGACTGGTTTTCCCGGCAATATGAATACAGCAGCCATCAGACAGATCTGAAATATAATCCCCGAGCCGGACATCTGCCGGACCTCCGAAAATCAAAATTCTGGTCTGATGCTGACGGGCCAGTTGTTTACACAATTGTGCGTATCGTTCAGGAAACCATTGTTTGGCTGTGCCGCCGGTGGCCCCGGGATTAATCCCGATCACCGGCCTGGATGGATCTAACCTGTTTTGTCTTAATAAATTTTGCGCAAATTGTTGATCCGGTTGTGCCCAAAAAAGATCCATGTGCCGACCATCGTCTTTGAGCCCTGCCCCGTGTAAAATACCGATATAATACTCAATCAGATGCTTTTTTTTCAATGCCGGGTCCATTTTTATGGATCGGTTCAATAAAAAACCCCGGGCATCGGTATTATATCCAAGACGTTCTTTCACCTTTCCCAAAAAAGCGATCAGGCCGGCTTCGAATGCATTCTGCATGAGGATGGCCAGGTCAAACCGGCAGTCTTGCAAGTCCCTGGCCAGTCGAAAGGTTCCCCAGCCTCGTTTATGTCGGCCATTGGATTCATAAACCATGATGTGATCAATATATGGGTTGTTTTCATACACCGGGATCACCCAGGGTTTTGCCAGAACCGTGATCTGGGCTTTGGGATAGTTTTTGCGGACCGCCCGGACCACCGGCGTGGTCATGATGGCGTCTCCCACCCAGTTGGCCGCCCGGATCAAAATTCTGGCATCGACAGAATCTGTCAGCTTTATTAATTCCCTATTCAATCCATCTGCCTCTGCATAGTTCGTCCTGGTATCCTTGTTTACTTCTGATCAATCCTTATTTAATTCTTGCTAAGCAGGCAATACGGCTTTGTCTTCCATCGGTTATGCACCCAGAAATACTGTTCCGGGCATCGTCTGACCATGGACTCAATGGCACTGACAAATGCCTGGGTATTGTTCTCAATATCTTTGATCGGATCATGCGTCACGGTGACACAAACTTCAGGTAAAAACTCATGAATATACCGGCCATCCTGTTTCATGATAAACATGGGGACAACACAGGCCTTTGTCCTCAGGATCAATTTTGCCAACCCATTGTTGGTGCAGGCCGGTTGTCCGAAATAATCAACAAAAGTGCCTTTATACCAGTCCACATTCTGGTCTAACAGCGTGGCAACCACCTCGCCGTTTTCAAGGGCTTTGGTTATTTTGGGAGCCGCTTTTCTCAAAGAAAGCATCCGGGTGCCAAACCGCTGGCGCATTTCAAGCATCAGACGTTCCAGTGGTTCAAAATCCATTTTTCGATAAAGGCCAATCGGTCTGATATCTGCTTTTGCCATTGCGCCTGACATCAACTCAAAGTTTCCCATATGACAGCCTAAAAGAACAACCCCTCTCCCTTTTTTAAGGGCTGAATCAATATGCTCTTTGCCTTTGATATCAATATGAGTGATCAGTTCTTCTTTTTTAAGGGCATAGGACCAGATCACCTCAAAAAAAATACCAGCTGTGTGTTGAAAATTTTTTTTGACAAACAGCCAGGCCTGGGGCTTGGAATATTTTCCAGGATATGCGGTTTGTATATTATTGAAGACCACTGTTCGGTGGCGCTTATCAAGCTTGAACCATATCAGACCCGACAAGTTGGAAAAAAATGTCAGGACCGATGCAGGAAGCCTTCCCATCAACATGATCAACATCTTGATAACCTTATACAATATGATATTTTTCATGAATTATGGCAGCCTTTGAGTTAAAAACGACTCAAACCCGGCCGGGTCTGAAAAACAAATCTGAATTCCAATGACCCAAACATCCATTTGCCAGTTCATGTTTGAATCCAGTTTTGCCCAGTCTTTTTCAGTTGTCAAAATCAAATCAGCATCCTTTTGTGTTGCCAGGCGATTAATCTGGTTTATGTCAGACTCCTTATACTGATAATGGTCTTCAAATTCAAGGTGGCCCAAAATATTAATGCCTGCTTCCTGAATGGTCTGATAAAAAACATTGTTCCGGGCAAGACCGGAAAAAAGAAATGCTTTCTTTCCTTTCAGGCTTGCCAGTTCTTTGGAAGACAGGGCCTTTTCATGATTGTCTGATATTTGTTTTAAGATAAACGGCAAATGGCAGGTGACAAACGACACACAAGACCTGGCCTTATCCGGAAGGCTATCCGGTTGAGCCGATTTTTGTGTTTGAGGTGCTCGGGTAAACACCAGGGCGTTTGCCCTGGGAATGGCCATATCCGCACTTTCCCTCAACCGCCCGGCTGGCAGAAACCGATTGTTCCCCAATGGATTTTCCCAATCCATAAGAAGCAGATCCAAATCCCTTTCAAGCTTTAAATGTTGGAATCCGTCATCCAGAATAATGACATCACAATCAAATGTTTTTATTGCCAGACGACCTGCTGTTACTCTATTTTTGCCCACCACCACTGGAAAGGCTTTTCTTTGGGCCATCATATACGGTTCATCACCACATTCTCCGGCTGTACAAAAGAGTGTCCTGCCATCTGACACAACCAGACAAGCATCCTTGTATTCCCCTTTATATCCTCTGCTGATGACCACAGGTTTTCTGCCCATTCGGGTCAGCAATTGTGCAAGATAGATAGCCATGGGCGTTTTTCCAGCCCCCCCGGCCACCATATTCCCAACGGAAACAACAAAACAGGGCAGACGCTTTGATTTAAGTATATGTATTTTATACAAAAACAGCCTGAGCCATACCCCGAACCCATAAAGATAAGAAATCCCCAAAAGAACCCATCCAAAAGAAAAGATCACAGGAGAGTTCTTTTGATCCAACCTTTGCTCAATCTTTTTTTTAATCTGCTTTAGGTGTTGCTCAAACAATAGACAATTGCTCCATCCGGGATAGTATTGTTTTGACAGCCCCGGAATGAGAAGAAAAAACATTAAAGTTTTTTGCACCCATCTGCTCTCGTTGTTCACGGTTTTTTAACAGCATGCCCAGTTGTTCTTCCAGGCCTTTGTCAGAATCCACCATAACCGTACCGCCGCTATCCGCCAGTATATCTGAAATCTCGGCAAAATCACTCATATCCGGCCCGAACACAATCGGTTTGGAATATGCTGCCGGTTCCAATGGATTATGTCCGCCTTCATTCACCAGGGAACCGCCCACAAAGGCAATATCACAAATTGCATAAAGTTTTGACAGCTCACCCATCCTGTCCACAAACATCACCCTGGGATTGGGCCCTGCCGGGCCGGATTCAGACAAAAAAAAGGTTGAAAACAAAGTTGATTGAACTGTTTTTTTGAGCACCAGGCTTCTTTTTGGATCTCTTGGCGCAATGATCAACCAGACATGGTCTGTTGTGTCACTGATTTTATCAAACCAGTTCAACATGATCTGCTCTTCTCCCTCATGGGTACTGCCGGCCAGAACAACCAGATCGGTTTGTTTCATACCCAGTTGTTTTTTAAGCTGAGCAACCGCAGTTGCATCCATGGTTTCAAACAATTGATCAAACTTGATATTGCCTGTCACCAGTATCTTTTCAGGATCAATGCCCAACTGTCCGAACCGGTCTTTGTCTAAAGCTGTCTGGGTCATGATCTGGGTTAAAAATGAAAAAAACAATCCTGCAAATGGTTTGAATCTCAAATACCCGTTCAATGAGCGTTGGGAAAGCCTGGCATTGATTAAGATCACCGGAATATGGTGTTTATTCATCTCATATAAAAAATTGGGCCATAAGTCAGTTTCAACCAGGACAATGGCATCCGGATTGATCCGGCTAAAGACCCTTTGTATGGAAACGCCCAGGTCAAACGGAAAATAGGCTGCCTGATCCACTAATCCCGGTTTTAAAAAAAGGGCTGAGGCCATATCAAAACCTGTCTGTGTAGAGGCTGTAAACATAATTTCAAGTTGCCTGTTTTTTTCTTTAAGGGCTGTGACCAATGGAACTGCTGATTTCACTTCGCCCACAGAAAGGGCATGAATCCAGATTCGTTTTTCTTTTTTTTCTTTAAACCTTAAACCCGTTGAAATCCCAAGCCTATGAATCAAAGATGCCCGCCGCTTTTTTGAAAACAAATAGAGCAGCGGCAATATGGGAAGGACCATCACAAAAAAAACAGCTGTTACTATTTTGTATAGATATATCATCAGGTTTTCCTGTAATTTTTTCTTTGCCTACTCGGTATTGACCAGATACAGCACACCAAAACACGAGAAAAAAAAATTGGTTGCCCAGGCACTGACCAAAGGCGGTAAAATGGAGCCATAGCCCAGAGAAAGGCAAAACCCATACATGACCCAATACACAAATGCAATCACAACGCCAATGGCAATGGCTGCGGGCAGATTTTCTTTGGCAAAGGATCGCATACCGGTTGCAGCTCCTGTCAACGCCATAATGATGCAAATAAACGGAAAGGCAATTTTTCCGTTCAAATCGACCTGATAGGTCAAAGCATTGTATCCTTCATCCTGCACTTTTTTCACATAGTTTTTCAGCTCATAAAAACTCATTTCCTCTGATTTTTTGACAATGTCTTCAAGATCCCGGGCTTTAAAAATTGAACCTATTTTTTTTTCTTTAAGGTGAGTTACCGTATAATCTGATAAATCCTTGGAATGAATCTGCTCGATTACATCCGTTAAAATCCAGTACCCCTCTTTGTAATACCCCTTCCGGGCGTCAACGCGTTCATCCAGATGAAAATCGTTGCCCATTGTGCTGATGGAAATACCGGAAACCGTCTGCCGGGCCGGATCAAAAAAATTAATATGAACCAGTTTGTTCTCAGATCTTATCCAGATATCTTTTCTGCCTGAAGAATATTGATCCTTATTTTTTTTGATCACATGATATTTGATATAATTGGATTTGGCCATAGAAACCGGGACAATGGTTTCGCCTAAAAAAAACATCAACAGGGCAAGCCCCAAACTGATAACAATTGCCGGCTTAACCAGATAATAGACGCTGATACCGCTGGAACGAACAGCCAGCAATTCATTGTTCCGGTTCATTAAAGCAAAAACAGAGATGGTGGCCAGCAGGATACTGGCCGGTGTCAATTGAATAAACATGGTCGGCACTTTTAACAGAACATACCCGAATGCCCCCAGCAGTGACAAATCCGAATTTAAGAACTTGTCCATACGGGACAGGTAATCAATGATGACAAAAAGCACCAGAATAATCATCTGGATGATACAAAAAAACTTTGCAAATTCTTTTAACCAGTATTTGTGCAAACAGGAGATCATTTCAACGGTTTCTTATCATTTGTTTATTTATAAAATTGACTGTTTTTTCAAACACCATGGGAAATGCCACCGGGTTTTCCCGGGCATTGCGGACCAGGAAAAATACACCGATTGAACCCATAATCACATTGGGTAGCCACATACCCAAAATCGGCGGGAACAGTCCTGTTTCTCCGGTTGACCAGCCGGCTGCCAGAAGAAAATAATACAATAGAAAAAAAAGTATCCCCATACCAAATCCTGATGACCGTCTCAAGGAAGATGCCTGAATCCCCAATGGAAATGCCAGCAGCCCCAATGTCAGGCAGGCAAAGGGAACTGATAATTTTTCATGAAGTTCCATCAAGGCGGCACTTAACTCAAGCTTATCGCTGATACCGGCTCGGATAAGCCGTACAAGATTCATAAAATTCCGCTCATCCAGTTCTGCTGAAATTTCTTTATTGTTGATCAACCCCAGATCAATGTTGATATCATAGGCGCCAAACTGGATATTGCTGACTGATTTTTGATCCAGATCCACCTGGTTGATAACGCCATTATACAGCCGTATGGTGTAAAGCTGTTCATTATCAAGCCGGATCAAATCCCCGGCAGGGGCAACGGAAATACTGACCATGCCCCTTGTCCTTCGATCCTCAATAAACACATCTTTTAACGCCTTTGTCTTCATATCCACATAGGAGACATAGATCATGACATCCTTGATTTCCAAATTGAACTGACGTTCCTGCAAGGCCGCATCAATACTGGACCGTGCCACCTCAATGCTCTTTTTTTTAATGGACATTTTCCCCCAGGACACGCCAAAAACGGTTACCCACATGGTTAACAGCACCCCAAGCAGACAGAAAACCAGAACCGGCATCAACAGTTTATACAAAGAAACGCCCGCTCCTTTTAATGCCACAATCTCATTTTCACCGGACATGCGCATAAAGGTTAACAAAATGGATATCATGACAGACATGGGAATGGTAAACTCTAAAAACCGGGGAAGCGTATACACAATCATCAGCCCCACAGAGGAAAGGCTGGCATTATAATTCATCACCAGGTTGGTAATTTCCGGTATCCGCGTCATTAAAGAAACAAAGGTTAAAAAAAACAGGCTGACCCAAAAAGGGAACAGCAGCTCTCTGAAAACATATCGGTGTATGATATAAAAGGGCATCATGTCCAAAAAAATTACCCTTCTATACCCAACAGCTCGACTTCAAAAATAAGGGCAGCGCCGGGTTCAATCACCTCTCCTGCACCACGCTTGCCATATGCAAGGTGTTCAGGAATATAAAGCATCCATTTTGAACCGACCGACATCAGTTGAAGTGCCTCAGTCCATCCTTTAATCACACCACCAACCTGAAACGTTGCGGGTTGACCTTTCTTGTAAGATGAATCAAATTCTTTGCCGTCAAGGGTTTTGCCAGTATAATGACACCTCACCGTATCAGTTGCCTTTGGCGAAGGACCATCCCCTTTTTTGATCACCTTGTACTGAAGCCCGCTGGGAAGCGTCACAACCCCTTCCTTGGTTTTGTTGGCATCAAGAAAGGCTTGACCTGCCTCTATATTCACCGCTATCATTTTCTTAACAGCACTCATTTTCTGCTGCTGCAACAGCTGTTGAAAGGATGCAAGGGCAGCTTCCATTTCATCACCGGTCATTGCGCCGAAAGCACCTTTGCTGTCCTTAACCCCCTGAAAAAACAGATCCAGGGATATGGGATAATCTTTCAAAATTTTTTTACCCAGATTAAATCCCAAAGAATAACTGATTTTCTCGTTTTCCGTTGCTGGTTTCAAAACTGTCTTTTCTGCTGCCTGTGCCCAGATACCTGAAGACAAAAAAAATATCACCAAAGCACTGCATACGAACCCTTTGAGTCTGAACATCTGATCCTCCTGAATCATTTATATATAAAGTTTTTAACAGTAGCAAAAACAGATATAAACATCAATCAAGAAACCATTGATTGCAGGGGCAACACATGTAAAATGTCCTGCATACAAACCAGCAAACACTTGACTTTACAGGGCTATTGGAATAAACAACAAGTACTTTGGAATGACATCTTCAAAACTATATTCGCATTTTAAGGCTGATTACAAAAAACATGCCCAAGGAAATGACCCACATATCCATAGCCCGGAAGGTGTTTGACCATCTTTCTGAGGATTCTTTGTTCCTTGGTCCCATTCAAAAACACTTTAACCTCTTTTTGTATGGGTCTATTGCTCCTGACACCTGCTATTATTACCTTCTGGGACCTCATGCGCTGTTTATCCAGAATCAGAGCAAAAAATTTCATACCACTGATTCATCCAGCCTGGTTCCTGTTATTGATTTTTTAAAACACTTTCCGGATAAAAACCCAAAAGCCCTGGCCTTTGCAGCAGGCATCTGCTGCCATATTATAACGGACACCCTTTTTCACCCAATGGTTTATTATTTTTCAGGGATCGAAGGCTTACACCCTGGTGCACGGACACGACACAGACTCATGGAGACAGCACTGGACATATTTTTTTGGTATCAGAACAGATCCGATACACCCCTTTTTCATGATTGTGTTTTCAGCGATCTGAATAGATCTGAAACAGAACTGATCTGTTTTCTTGAATGCCTTTTTTCTCTTGAAAAACGCAAATGGCAAACCCATCTAAAACGTGCATTCAAGTCACATCATTTTTCATATAACTTGTTTAAAAATCATACTGTCTATAAAATCATAAAACTCTTTCATCGATTTAAACTGGGTATTCCATCACGCTTTGAAACGCTTTTTTATCCTGTTTCAAAACCTGTTGAACTTTTATTTTTCAACGATTTACTGCATTACCATGACCCGATTAAAGGAACACCAATCACCCATAAAATAGAGCAGTTGACTCAAAAAACAATCCAGCAGGTTCTGAGCCTGCTATTCATTTTTCAAGCAACCCGGTTGCAGGGCCAGGTGTTGACAGATATCATGGATCACCCGGATCTTCCCCTGATCCGGCCATGCCTTTTAAAAGAAAATTTTAAATACTGGTACGGCCAAAAAGATCTGCAGCCAGTAATATACAAAGATCTTTAGCAAAAAAATTCAACAATGGATTGATTGCTGAACCAAAGGGACAAAACCATGGACAAAAAAACGATTTTCGGTTGGGTGATGTTTGATTTTGCCAATTCTGCCTATACAACACTGGTGGTCACTTTTATTTATGCTACCTATTTTGTAAAAGCAATTGCACCTGATGAAATCATTGGCACCGCCTTATGGTCAAGAGGGGTTACGATTACGGCCATCAGCGTGGCTGTTTTGTCCCCTTTTCTTGGGGCCATAGCCGATCAGACAAACCTTAGGAAAAAATTTATATTGATTTCTACCATCACCACCATCCTTGGCTGTGGAACACTCTACCTTGTGCAACCCGGTCAAATCGGTTTGGCCCTGACCTGTTTTGTAATTTCCAACATTGCTTTTGAACTGACCAATGTATTTTACAATGCTTTTTTACCCGATATCGCGCCCCCAAAAAAGATCGGTTCTATTTCCGGAATCGGATGGGGTGTGGGGTATATCGGCGGTCTTCTGGCCATGGTCATTGCCATGATCGGGTTTATCAGCCCGGAAATTCCATGGTTTGGCCTTTCAAAAGAGGCGGGCGAACACATCCGGGCTACAAACCTTCTGGTTGCCCTCTGGTTTGCCCTGTTTTCAATTCCCTTCTTTTTATTTGTCAAACAACCGGCTGCCAGGCAACCGACATCAATAAAAACCACTGTAAAAAACAGCCTTGCAGATATTATCACAACATTTAAAGAATTAAGAAAATACCGGGAGATTGCAAGATTATTAATCGCCAGACTGATTTATAATGATGGTCTGGTAACCATCTTTGCCTTTGGGGGTATTTATGCAGCAGGAACCTTTGGGTTCACGTTCAATGAAATCATGACCTTTGGAATCGTCATCAATGTCTGTGCCGGCATTGGTGCTTTTGCCATGGGATTTTTGGATGATAAAATCGGGGGTAAAAAAACCGTTCAAATCAGCAATATTGCGCTGGCTTTGTCTTCATTGACCGCTGTCCTGGCTCCGGATAAAACCTGGTTCTGGGTGGCAGGCGTATGTATCGGGCTATTTGCCGGACCAAACCAATCGGCCAGCCGATCGCTGCTTGGCAGATTCGTACCCAAAGAAAAAGAAAATCAATTCTTTGGATTTTTCGCTTTTTCAGGAAAGCTGACAGCCTTTTTGGGCCCGCTGTTTCTGGGTATTTTAACCAGTTTCTTTAACTCCCAGAGAGCTGGCGTATCCGTTGTCATTGTATTTTTTATAATTGGTGCGTTAATCCTTCAAGGGGTCAATGAGGCTAACGGTATAAAAACAGCCGAACAATCTTTCCCCCGTGAATAAGGTTGGACAGCTATCAAAGAGATCGCCTGAACGAATTTCATTTCATTGACAGCAATCCCAGACTATTATATGTCCTTGAACATGAAAAATTTTCACACATTTTATATCTTTTCAAGGTACCACCAAATTTCAACGCAGGGGGCTGCATGATTTCCTCAATCATTCCATGGGACGTTCTAATCTATATCGCTCTTCTTGTCGGCTATATCGTGGTTGCAAAAAAGATTCGCTGGCTGCCTGAAATCCCCTTAAGCCTGTTTATATGCCATGCCTCACTGATCTTTTTAAAAAGACTTTTTGCCGAATACCCATGGGGCACTGAATGGCTGCATTACATTGATATATGGTCCATTGTTTTTTTAGTCTGGGGTGTGGCACAAGTTATTTTCTGGCTGTTTATGACCATTTTGTCCAGGGTAAAAAATGAAGATGATGTGCCGCCCAAAATCACCCGGGATTTTATCTTGTTTATCACCTTTATCATTCTGTTTTTACTGGTATTGCGTGCCAGAAGTGATGTCAACCTGGCCAGCCTGCTGACAACTTCTGCAGTCATTACGGTTGTCATTGGTCTTGCGGTTCAAGCCACCCTTAACAATTTTTTCTCCGGCCTGATCATTCAGGCCGAACGGCTGTTTACCATTGGTGACTGGATCGAATTTGATGGAAAAGAAGGCCGGGTGACTGGAATCTCCTGGAAATCAACCCAATTGTTAACCCGGGAACAGGTTTTAATCTATATCCCCAATTCCATTCTGGCCTCCAGCACGTTCAGCAATTTTTCCAGACCAACCAAAAAAAAAGTCGCACAAATCTATATTGGCCTGGAATATGGGGTGCCGTACAACAAAGTAAAACAGGTCATCACCCAGGTAACGGACCAGCATCCCCGGGTGTTGAAAATACCGCGTGTCAACGTCCGTCTGCTTGAATATGGTGACTTTGCCATTATTTATGAAATTCGTGTGTGGCACACCAGTTATGCCTATGAACCCCAGTTGAAAGCAGATATTTACCAGCAGCTCTGGTATGCACTCCGACGAAACAATATCCGTATCCCCTTCCCGATTCGAGATGTGTTCCATGGCCACGTTGAAAGAAAACATGAAAAAATGCAGACCTTGTCCCTCAAAGCCCAGGCCAGAGAAATGATGGAACAGGTCCCCATCTTATCACCGCTTTCAGATGAAGAACTGACTGAGCTGTCTCAAAATGTGAGTATTCATCTATATGGTGCAGATGAACCCATTGTCCAAGAAGGCGATGACGGGGACTCCATGTATATCATCCGATCCGGCGCCTGCAATGCCATGAAAATCGGAGAAAGCGGAAGGCTGGAACTTTTATCAACCATGCATCCGGGTGATTTTTTCGGCGAGATCAGCCTGCTGACCGGTGAAAAAAGGACAGCCACCATTAAAGCGACCCAGGATACCTCTGTGATTGTGATCAAAAAGGGGGTTTTTTCAAAAATAATCAGTGCGAATCCAATTGTTTCCGAACAGATCGCAACCGTGGTTCTGGAACGTCGACAAAAAAAAGGGGTGGCAATCCATGATTGCATACAGATCAATGAAAATTCAAAGAAATTTATTGAAACAATAAAAACCTTTTTTGGAATTTGATCCTGCATTCCCAAAGAATTTAGGACCGCAGATGAAATAAAGTGATAATTAAGATAGATACCATTGACATTATCAAACCTGTTTTCAAACAATACCTGACCATAATGAATGCGTTTTTTGATATTCATGATTTTGACAAATGGAGTGCCACAGCACTGAACAACTTAAAATCATATATCCGTAATACTGATCGCAACATTTATGCAATCAAAGAAGCAGGGCATCTCATCGGTTTTATCTTCATCAACAAACACCTGCGATTCAATAGTGATGGATTTGCCGTGGCAGAATTTTTTATTCAAAATAATCATACAAAAAAAGGCTATGGCCGATATTTGGCAGAATTTGCATTTAACCGGTTCCCGGGACACTGGGAGATTGCAGTAACACAAAAGAATACAGTGGCCGCACGATTCTGGAAACAGGTGGTTTCATCCTATACACAAAACCGGTTTTCAATAGAAGAAAAACCTTCTTTTAACGGGAAAGGCTTTGTCTTCAACAATTCTGATCAACAAAGGTCTTAAAAACTTAGGACCGCAAATATTATAAAGTGAACGAAATTACTTGCCCCGGCATTGCATAAAATTTTCCAATGTTGGCACTTTTTTTTATTTGCTGTTTTTGTACCCGGTTTTTATGATATTAGAGCAATTATGGAAACTATCATCATTGCCAGTGGAGATCTTGACCTCACTCCCAAAATAGCACAGATCATAACCAAAGCCCGATTGATTATCTGTGCCGATGGCGGTGCCAGGCATTTGAGAGCGCTCAATATCCTGCCCCATGTCCTGATCGGAGATTTTGACTCAATTCACCCGGATGACCGGGCTTTTTTAATTGAACAAAAAGTCCGGCAGATTCAATTCCCGTCAAAAAAAGATCAAACCGATTCTGAACTTTGCGTTATGTGGGCTGTTGAACAAGGTGCCACAAAGGTCACCCTGCTGGGAGTCACCGGCAGTCGACTGGATCATACCCTTGCCAATATTTTTCTTTTAAAAAAACTGGCAGAACACCACATACCGGCCAGAATCATCAACTCGAACAATGAACTCTATCTGGTGCTTGATTCTTTAGAACTTTCGGGACACCCCGGAGACCTGCTGTCCATTATCCCCATAACAGACACCGTATCCGGCGTCACCCTGAAGGGCCTTGAGTTTTCCATGAAAGATGGCCGGATCGAGATGGGTTCTTCCCTGGGGATCAGCAATCGATTCATCCAAAACAATGTGAGTGTTCGGATTAAAAAAGGAGGCGTAATTGTCACAAAATCCAAAGACTAGGCAAGATTATTGGTCCTTGAATTGTACGGGCTGGTTTTATGCAAACTTATTTTTTTTCTTTTTCAGCGGGTTTATCTGTTTTCTCTCCTGGTTCACCTTCTTTGGCGATCGGTTGTGCTGACAGGGTATGCTCAATGATAAATTCTTCTACCTTTTCAATTTGTTCAGCCACAATCACATGTTCGACAGCAATCTCTTTTATGATCCCCTGCATATAAGGATTGATCACACCTTTGAGTTTTTCGGTTTGTTCCTTAAGAATGTCAAAATCCTTTACATCATTAAAAACCAGAGAGCTCAAAAAGATTATAGCCGCTTCTCTGGCTTTCGGATGGATGGGAGGAATCTCCTGGCCCGGCATCATTTCATTCAGGATCAAATTTAAATTCATGCACAAATAACGATCTTTATCATTGGAACGGTTTTTATTTAAGTTCACGACAACCGGGCCCATGGCAATGAGCTGATTCTGATTTTCTTCGATGGCCACAGCTTTTGACGCTGTATTTTTGTTATAAATAACAGTTCGTCCGGATTCATCTTTTAACTGCATCACAGACTCAGTTAATTCAATGATATCAAAAAAACTGGTACTGTTTTTTTTCCAGATATCTTCAATATCAGATGCCATGACTGTGAAAATTATCTGGCCTTTTTCAATATACCAGGTTCCTTTTGCATTGCCTTTGGATTGAACAATTTTTGAAGTGACATCGGCAATCCTGATTGATGAATCCCATTCTCCTTTTGGGTTCATAATCAAAAGAATATAGGCCCTGTTTCTCAATTGCGTCCAATTGCCCACCACCATATCGTTCTGGGTTTTTTCCGCTTTCCCGCAACCGGCAGCAAACAACACGCCGAAGGCAAAAAACAGACCGACACAAAACAAACAAAACCATCCAGTATTTTTTTTCATGGCAATATTCCCAAAATAAATTCAAACCGTTTGATCAACGCTACCATGACGCAGGGTAATGGTCAACCCAACTCATTATCTTTACCCCAGCGTTGCATAAAATTTTCCATTGAAAGATGAAAGCCTTTGTATTCAATAACATAAAGTATTATTTAACCTTCAAATCAGGACTTCTCCATAAGTGGGTTCATGTGCCTTCATCTTTTTTATAAAAAATTTTACCCTTCGGGAAAGCCATACGATGCCATCTTCTGCGTTAGCAAGGTTTTGCGGTAGATGACTAGAGCGGCACCCTTTCTGCCTTGAATATGACATCGTATGACTTTTGCAACGATGGGGTTTATTCGTGTTGGTATATTTTCTTCATTCGGGATATAAGAAAAAGAACTTTAATAATATGGAGAAATTATGCTCGCCAATACTTTTATACATATGCCTGGAATCGGCCCTGCCACAGAAAAAAAACTATGGCAATCCAATATAAACGCATGGACAGACAAAGACCGTTTGAGCAGGACAAATTTGTCATGTGCAAAAGCAAAAGCAATTGAAGCCTATGCTGATCAATCCATACAGCACCTTAAAAACAACAACCCCAATTTCTTTGAAAACCTGTTGCCGTCCAGCCAGCATTTCAGGCTTTTCCCTGAATTCAGACAATCGTGCGCCTACCTGGATATCGAAACCACCGGCCTGAATGCTTCAGCCCGGATTACAACCATTGCCATTTATGATGGCCGGGAAATCAAATATTTTGTTCAAGGGAAAAATCTGTCAGATTTTCTGGATCATATTCAAGAATACAAGGTGTTGATCACCTATAATGGCCGTTGCTTTGATATTCCATTTATAGAAAATTATTTCCATGTGCGGCTGCCCCACTGCCAGATCGACTTAAGGTATATTCTGCAATATCTGGGCTTTAAAGGGGGGTTGAAAAAATGTGAAAAAGCCATGGGAATTGACCGGGAAGATCTGGATGGTGTGGATGGTTATTTTGCCGTTCTGCTGTGGGAAAACTATATCAGAACCGGCAACACAAAAGCTTTGGATACCTTATTGGCCTATAATATTGAAGATGTTATCAACCTTGAAGGGATGATGGTTCAAGCGTATAATCTGCACATCGAACATACCCCCTTTTTCAGGTCTCATAAAATTCAGACCCCTTTAAAACCAAAGAATCCGTTAAAGGCAGACAAACAAACCATTCAATCGATTAAACGCCAATATTATTAGAACCTTTGGATAAAAAAATAAAGTGTCTAAAAAAGGTCTTCAGACACTTTATTCTTTTAAACATCATATCATCAGTCGCCGCAGGAGCCGCCGGAACCGCAGCTACCGCAACTGGATTTTCCAAGCTCGATATTCGACTCCAAATGGAATCCCATGCCGGTAAAATCGATTTTAATGATCTCCGCTTTCCCCATAAATTCTTTATCAACAACAAATTTCAGGCCTTTTACTTCGAATTGATCATCTGTATCTTTTGGCTCATCCAGAGCCATGGCAAGAGATGGGCCGCCTCAGCCGCCTGAATTGAGAAAAATTCGAATGGGAGTGGGTTCACGCCCCTGGAAATAGTCATCGATCTGCGTTTTTGCAGGATCTGTTAACTCAATCATTGTATAACTCTCCTTATTCATGTATTTTATTTCAAACATCGTTGTTTGAATACTCTGATTTTAACCATGTGAACTCTCCCTGTCAATGTTCAAAACAACTCTTTTATGCTATTCCCGGCATCAAAACCGATAAACCCTCTGAATTTTATATAAAAGAATTTGCCATGCGTATAAATTCTTTCATGCCTAGCTGTGGGCAGGCCAATGTAAAATACCAAAGCGGCCCATGGTTCTTAGTTCATTCTATTGTTCATTGGATATTGCTTTCCCGGATCAAAATATTATAAACTGGCAAAATGAAATTGTCGGTGCCATACATACCGGATAAAGACTATACTCTTTTTTTAAAAAACCGGATTCAATCCATTGAATCTGTTTATTTCCCTCTGGCCTCAGGTCCGATTCTCGATGCCAGAATGCGGTTTAAAAAAACAAGTGCCCAGGACCTTTCAACAGGTTTAAGTATGCTTGGAACCATTAAAAAATATGGCCTGCTTAACTCTCGCTTTATCCATCCAAAGCTCTATCACGACGTAGATTTTTTAGACTCTCTTCTGGACATGTTCACAACTTTAACTGCCCAGGCCGGTATGACCGGGTTTGTCTTTTCTGATGCTTATTTTCTAACGGCCCTGTCGGCCAGAAAAAATAAAATCATTCACCACCTTGAGGCAGTCCCGGGTATCAACTGCATGATCGATTCATTTCAAAAGGCATTCTCTTTTTTTGAAATAATACAAGAAACCGGATTTAAACTGCCAGGAAAGATTGTTCTGGACCGATCGTTAAACAGAGAATTCTTGCAGCTTGAAACAACCTGTAAAGCAATCAAAAAAAAATACAGCACCATAAAATTTGAACTATTGGCCAATGAAGGCTGCGTCTATCACTGTCCATACAAACTGGCCCACGATTCCCAGATATCCTTTTCAAATACCGGCCAGGCAGGGGATCTAACTTTTATAGCCAATCATACCATCGGGTGTCATACCTATTTTTTCCATCACCCTGAACGATTTTTTAAATCTCCTTTTATCCGGCCGGAAGATACAAATGCCTATCAATTTTTGATTGATACCATAAAACTTTGCGGCAGAACACTGGGGACCGGTTTTTTAACCCGTTGTATTGATGCCTATATTCAGCAAACGCACGGGGGGAACTTATTAGAACTCATGGATGCCACCCACTGGCTGTCAGATCTGTTTGATATAGATAACAAAAAGCTTGATCCCGGCTTTCTTAACATGGTAACACACTGTACAAAAGACTGTGAAAATTGCAGCCTTTGCCGTGCTTTATTTTTAAAAACAACAAAAAAAAAGTTGCCGGCCATAAAAGAATATAAGGAGTATCAATGAAAATACTGGTTACCGGTGGTGCCGGGTATATTGGAAGCCACACCTGTGTTGAGCTTTTAAACGAAAACCATGAGGTCGTTGTGCTGGACAATCTGTGCAACAGTTCAGAAGAGTCATTATCCCGGGTTCAGGAAATCACGGGCAAATCATTGGACTTTTACCAGGCAGATCTGATGAATGAAAATCAGATCGAATCCATTTTCATTCATCACAAAATTGATGCTGTCATTCATTTTGCCGGATTAAAGGCAGTGGGCGAATCTGTATCCATCCCGTTACAATACTTTTCCAACAATATTACCGGAACATTAAATCTGTTAAAGGTTATGGACCGTCATTGTGTCAAAAATATTGTTTTTTCATCCTCTGCAACGGTTTATGGTGACCCGGCATCCCTTCCCATAAAGGAAACCTTTCCATTATCCGCCACCAACCCCTATGGCCGGACAAAACTGATGATTGAAGAGATCCTGCAGGACCTTCATGTTTCAGACAACAGGTGGAACATTGCATTGTTAAGATATTTCAATCCGGTTGGCGCTCACATCAGCGGAAAAATCGGCGAAGATCCAAATGGCATCCCCAACAACCTTGTTCCCTATATCTCCAGGGTTGCTATCGGTTCGCTGGCCCAGCTCAGTGTATTCGGTAATGATTACGACACACCGGACGGAACCGGTGTTCGGGACTATATCCATGTAGTGGATCTTGCCATCGGTCATATTAAAACGCTGCCAAAGCTTTTTACCAACCCCGGAGTAGTGATCTATAATCTTGGAACCGGGAAAGGCTGCTCTGTTTTGGACATGATAAAAGGTTTTGAAACCGCAAGCCGGCAAAAGGTCGCATACCAGATTGTGGACCGAAGACCCGGAGATATTGCCGCCTGCTGGGCAGACCCGGCCAAAGCAAAACAAGAGCTGGGATGGGAAGCAAAAAAAACCCTGGCAGACATGTGCCAGGACACCTGGAGATGGCAGAAAAATAACCCGAACGGATACCAGAGCAACTAACAGGAGCATCATATATGGGTGATTATATTCCCAATCTGAAAAAAAGTCTGAAAACTGGAAAAATCGGCCTGGTCAAAACCTTATTGGCCGATCTTGTTTCAAAACATTTTCAAGAAAAACTCGAGGTTCTCGAAATACTGGCCCTTACACCAGATAAAACAGCCCTGGAAGTCTTATATTTTCTAACCAGCAAAGAATACCATGATCCTGAAATCGCTGACCGGCTAATCCAGCTGGTGATTGACCGCGCCCATCTGAATTTTAGTTTTGTGCTTATCCTCTTGCAGAATGCAGACAACCAGACGCTTGAACAGGCCATCCCCTTGATCAGACATATTTTATCCAGCGAAACCGACAAAGACCTGCTCAATAAAATCATCCGCACTGCCGGAAAAATGCAAATTGAACCTCTGGCAGATGATATTGCAGAATTCATTTTTTATGATGACATAACCCTCAAATCCGAGGCAATCAAAGCCCTGGAACGGATTGGCACCCAAAAGGCCTGTGAAAAACTCATCCAGGCCTCAAAAACTGAAAAATGTGACCAGGATATTTTAGATGCCATCCAGGTTCTTTCAACCAGGGAAACAATTGAAGAACCAATCCCGGCAGTTGAAATTAAACAGGAAACTATAACGCCGGTATCTGACCAGGAGCTGGATCAATTAAAATCCCATAATTTTGAACAGCGGTTTAAAGGGTTTACCGCCTTTTCCCAAAAGGGGTCCAAAACAGTGGCAAAGCTTGCAAAGGAACTTGCCATTGACAACCATGACTTAAGAATAAACCTGCTAAAGCTGATCAAAAGAACCATCCCTGTTTCCGCAGTCATCAGAATTTTTGACATCCTCAACCAGAAAGACATTGAAACCTCTGTTAAATTTGCAGCTTACAGTGCGCTGGAGTCTTATCCGGAACTAAAATCTGCTGCCGCCATTGTTCAGGGTTTATCAGATCCGTCTCTTGCTGTCCGGATAGCCGCCATCCGAGTGCTTGACAAAAATTTGTCTGATTTTGTGTTTGCAGAAATTAAAAACAAGATTGAATCCGGAACCAAAAAAGGAGAAACCCTGGCCGAAAATATACTCGATGCCCGTGCTGAAAATATTATTGAACATCTGATGATTTCAGATACCTTTTCCTATATGGCCTCCAATTATCTTGCCAGAACCGCGCCAATTCAGGTTATCGATACCTTTATCCATATACTGGAAAAAAGAAATTTAAAATCCACTGCCAAAAAATTTATGGATTTAAGAAAGGAAAAAGCAAGCGAAAAGAAACACCAGATTATTCTGATCAGTTCTTCCGAGGCGGTTTTGAATACGTATAACAAACTGATATCTGCCTGTGGGTTTGGCGTCCAGATGTTTCAACATTCCCAGGATGCCTTTGAAGCCATCGTTTCCCAAACACCTGATGCCATTGTCTGTGATCTGTTTTTAGACGATATGACAGGAATGGATATTGCCCGGGAGACCAGGGGGCTTTACACCAAAGACCAGGTCCCGTTCATTTTGTCCACCCTTCAGAAAAATCTAGACAAAATCTTTCTCCAAAAACAGATGGACAAAATCGGGATCAATGCCTTGTGTGAATTTCCTGCCCGAACAAGCCAGATCAAATCCTGGATTAAATCAGGATCACCCGATTGAAACAATTGACAAATGTAAGATTGCCGATTGCCATGGGTGCCAGATTAATGAAAGACCCCCGGATCCTTACCCTTGGTCTTAAACCAAATTTTCTTGATTACTCAACTAAAGAGCAAGCCCTGATTTTGGCTGCTCCGAAAATCTATTATCCAACCGTATTCTATGCTGACCTGTTTAACGCCATGGGAAAACCAACCTTCCCCAGTTATCATACCTATAAATTCGCTCTGGATAAAATCAAACAGACTGCCATGTTCAACCTCTTGGGTGTGCCCCACCCAAAAACCCGGGTCTTTTACGGGACGTTGCAGAAAAAAACCATACTTGATTATTTTGCTTTCCCGTTTATTGCTAAAAAACCGAGAGGGTCATCAAAAGGAAACCATGTCTATTTGATCCAGGGCTCGGAAGATCTTACATCCTATCTGCAATCAACTGGCCCGGCCTATCTCCAGGAATACCTGCCCCTGAAACGGGATATGCGTATCATCATCATCGGCCAGAAAATTCGTCTGGCCTATTGGCGGGAGGCTGTTGGAAACAATTTTAAAACAAACATCTCCCAGGGAGGAAGCATCATTTTTGACCCCATCCCCCAACAGGCTAAAGACCTTGCCCTTTCAACCGCTTTGAAATGCGGCTGGGACGATATCGGCCTTGATATCATTGAACACAACCATCAATTTTATGTTTTAGAAGGTAATGTAAAATATGGAACCAAAGGATTTAAAAAGGCCGGCATTGATTATAAACAAATGCTGACCCATTTGATTCTGGAGAACAGCCTTTAGACCGGATATTTCATGAAATATTCAGGTTAGGCATGAAATAACAAAGCAGGGATTGCGTATGATCAATCCCTGCTTTGTTTGATATCGACTTAATCGGACATATAATGTCCTTTCAACCCAAACCGTTCAGACCGAATCAGGCAGCGCCTTCCATTTTCATGGCTTTGCAGCGATCCTTAATTTCCATTTCATTTGTATCCTTTTTGTACCAGCCATCAAACAAAATCAAACCAGGTTGACCATCTAAAGAAGCATAATCTGAAACATGGATGCCTTTTTCCTTTGCTTTTAAAGGATCAAAAGCGCGAAAATCATATACGGTTTTTCTGCCTTCTTTAAGTTTTGCAACCATCTTGAGTGACCACACCCAATCTGAATCATAGTTCAACTTGGTAACCATTCTCATGCCCACATTTTGTGGCAGATCTTTGGGTTTGCTTTGCTTAACACCAGTATCTTTTTTGTTGATGTTCCAGAAATCAAAACGCATTTTCTTCTCCTTTCAAAATAAAAAATAACTAACAACAGGACAGGAAAGGCTTTAAGCATTAAGTGTACCAATTATTTTAACTGAATAAATTAAGACAGTTGATTGCATCTTAAGTCCTGACAACAACTTAAGGTGATAATGGAACAGACTCTTTGCATCTGATCATTTAAAAACAGGACCCATAAGTTCCTGTTAAGCCGTCATCTGCTGTGATATTTGATCTTTATATTGTATCCAACCACAACAAACAACCAGACAGATAAAAACCATATTCTGCAAAAGAATTGACAAAAGAAACAATTATGACTAGGGTTCACTCAAAAATAAAGCGTTCCTATCCGGCCAGGAACAAAGGGAAAAAAATGAATATCGCAAACAAAAAACCGGTAATATTATTTTTTCTTGTAATCCTTTTTAATATTGGATTTTGGATACCCCTGACAGATTGTTTTTCAAATGATGCAAAAGGTATCCCGCCTGCTGAACTTTCAAAGCAGGTTAAATACAGTTTTACCATACAGAATAAGACCAACAGGCTGATAGAAAATGGAGAATTGTTTGTTTATGCACCAATTGCAAAAAATTCATTCCAAACGTGTACTGCTATTGAATCAAGCCTCCCATTTCAACTGATTAAAAACAAAAACAAGAATCAGGTTCTTTTTTTTTTGATTAATGACCTTCCTCCTTTTGCAACCTGGGTAATTAATCTTAAAGCAAGTATTGTTTATGATTCAATACCTCAAAAAATGGATGCTGATAACAGGCAAATTTATTTATTACCAGAACCATATATCGAATCTGACCATCCGGAAATGATTTTTCTGGCAAAAAAATTAAAAGCTTTAGATCCGCTCAAAACAGCTCAAAATATATATGATTGGGTTTGTGCCCATATCGAATATACAGGATATCTTAAACATAACCTGGGTGCATTATACGCTTTAAAACACAAGAAAGGAGACTGTACGGAATTCATGTCTCTTTTTATCGCATTGTGCAGGGCAAATAATATCCCGGCCAGAGGTATTGGCGGGTATGTTTGTACGGGCAATTGCCTCTTGATGTCAAATACCTGGCATAACTGGGCTGAATTTTATGTGAATGGGTCATGGCTGATGGCTGATTGCCAGAAAAAGGTTTTTGCCCGGGAAAATTCAACTTATATTGCCATGCAGATCATTTCAAATGATAAAAATAATCCCATAAAAGGCCATGACCGTTTCAGATTCCAGGGCACTGGTTTAAAAGTAAAAATGAATTAACACAACGCGAAAAATTACTTTCTTAACTTTTTCTGCCCAAAACATGCAAAAAAAACGATGTTTTTCAAAAAAAACTGTAAAAACCAGGGTTTACCCTGATTGAAATCTGTAAGAAACTATGAAATAGTTCTGCATTTTATAATAAACCATGAAATTTCGTGCTTTGATAACCCGATATCTGTCGGAGGAGAACTATGCATAAGCAAACTATTGCCAAGACAATTGTCTTTCATTTGTCAATCCTTGTTCTGATTTCTTTTTTATCCCCTTTGTCAGGCCTGCTTTTTGCCGAAGAATCTGTTTGCGCAAGGGTGAAAATTGAAATCAAACAGGAGCTGACATTAGAACGTCAGGCATTTGATGCCCATATGCGGATCAACAACGGCCTGACCCATACGTCTCTGGATAATATCAAGGTGGATGTCTGGTTTACAAATGGCGATGGCGATGCTGTACTGGCCAGTTCAGATCCTTTAAATACAGATGCCTTGTTTTTTATCCGTGTGGATGAAATGACCAATATCGACAATGTTACAGGGTCCGGCAGTACGCCGGCTGATTCATCATCCGACATTCACTGGCTGATCATTCCTGCTCCCGGTGCTTCCAACGGCCTTGCAAGCGGTACTTTGTACAATGTAGGCGCTACATTGACCTATACTGTCGGTGGAGAAGAAAATGTCATAGAAGTCAATCCGGACTATATTTTTGTAAAACCCATGCCTGAGCTGACCCTTGATTATTTTTTACCCTCAGACGTGTATGGCGATGACCCGTTTACTGCGGAAATAGAGCCCGCCATCCCGTTCTCACTGGGTGTGAGGGTTAAAAATACCGGCGCTGGCAGTGCGCAAAATCTGAAGATTGATTCTGCCCAGCCCAAAATTGTGGATAATGATCAGGGACTGTTGATCAACTTTTTTATCCAGGGCAGCGAAGTTAATGGTAAAGCGGCAACCCAGAGTCTTCTGGTGGATTTTGGCACCATTGATCCGGGGACATCAGGCATGGCCCGATGGATAATGAATTGTACCCTGTCCGGCAGGTTTGTCGAGTTTTCAGCCCGGTTTTCCCATGCAGACGAGCTGGGCGGTGAACTGACATCTCTGATTGATGATATCAAAACACACACCCTGGTTCATGATGTCATGGTTGATCTTCCCGGCCGGGATACCATCCGGGATTTTTTATCCAGGGCTGATGATCTTTACAAGGTGTATGAATCAGACAGCGATGAAACAGACGTGACAAATCAATCTGCTTTATCAACAATAACATTTAAAGAAACGCTTGGAACCGAATCCCATTATACCTTGTCTGTGCCTGCCACAGCAGGATTTTTGTATGTAAAACTGTCTGATCCCCATAATGGCGGCAAACTGCTCAAACAGGTGTTCCGGTCCGACGGCAAACAAATCAAACCGGATAATGCTTGGCTGTCTAAAATCCAGGATCGTGATACCCATTTGTGGGACCATTTTATCAACCTGTTTGACGTTAATACCACCAATACCTATACCCTTGTTTTTGATGCCAT
>JBDRPM010000091.1:0-20044 GCA_043827005.1 Pseudomonadota bacterium
CGTTAGAGAATAAAAATCAAAGTCTGGAAGAGGTCAATATTGCCTAGAAGGTGGTGATTTCACAGAGTGAAATCGACAAATCAGACATGGAAAATAAAATTTTAACCAATCTAAAGTCCTTTGTGATGCCCTATATTAAACTGCTCCAGGAAAGTCGGATGAGTGAAAAGGACCGCACCCTGGTCAGCATATTAGAAGACCAGCTCAATGATCTCATGTCCCCCTTGATTCAGCGATTATCCAATGCCCATCTTCTGCTGACACCCCAGGAGATGCAGGTTGCAACCTTGGTCAAGGACGGCAGAACCACCTCTGAAATTGCCCAGGTCCTGTTTGTTTCCGAAGCAACGGTCAGTTTTCACCGAAAAAACTTGCGATCAAAATTGGGGCTGAAAAATAAACAAACCAATCTTCGATCCTTTCTGTTGTCCATGTCTTGACCTTTTATGATAGGTTTGTCCTATCGTTAAACCCGTTTTTAACTCTCATTGCCATTGGATGGTTCCGTCTTAATTTGTGTTTAAAGAAGTTCAAGATAGAAAGACGCCCATCGCCTTCAAATGGGGCGGGCCATAAAAAAACCAACAGACAAAAGAGGTGGCAAAATGACGGAAAATAGAATTGAAGACTATGTCGAAAGTGAAACAGAAAGCAAAGAAGGTCATGTGGATACCCGGCATAAAAACTTTGAATGTGAAACACCCGATTCACACCTGGGATGCGATCCTGGGATCGACGTGGCCGGATAAGCAATCGGAAACCTAATACTCACAATCTGCCAGTGTCTTGAAGAGACACTGGCAGAACTATTCTTGATATTTCATGAAATTTTAGGCGTTTTTTCTTTGATTTCCTAAATTTAGGTAGTTGCATAGAAATTTTTCCATTTTCCAAATACCAAAATGTCTTTTGACAAAATGACTAAAATTTCACCTTCTCAATCCCACCAGGCATTGGACCAGCCCGTCCACGGGCAAACGATATCCCGGACGATGGAGGATTTACTTGCCGGGCCAGGATCTTAGCATAGTGCCCGACCGAAAACCGCCAATTTTCCCGATTACTGCGTTGGGCTGCAAATTTTAATCCGCAAAATACTCAATGTATTCCTCCGGTTAAAATTCTCGCCCGCCTTGTACTCGAAAAAATTTTCAGGTTTTCGGTCAGACGCTAAATATAGCCCATGTTTATGGGCTAACATAAATCTAACGAAATCCTAACAAATTTTACTGGGTTATATATTAAATCTGAAATTTTTTCAATTGAGAAATGCGCTGAACACCTGTGGCAGAACAGACACAGGGGAAAAGTGTATTGTTTGTAAAAACAGGATGTTGCAATAAATCAAACCGACTGTTTTGTACCGCTTTTTCCCACAAAGGCGTATGGGGGATCGGGGTGTAATAGGCAAGCACAGGGGGTATGCCCTTTTTTTGAACCAGATTCATGGATGCTTCCACATCATCTAAATTTTGTCCGGGCAGACCGCACAACAAATAGGCTCCCAACTGCTGTTTTTCAAATCCCGCTGCTTTCAGATGCTCTACTGCGGCAAAAAATTGATCCTGCCCGACCTTAACATCATGCTGCCGCCTGGTTGAAAAATCCGTGGTCTCAAGACCCAGCCGGATATGTTTGAATCCGGCATTAAACATCAACCCGGCAGCTTTTTGGGTAATGGCCCGGATATGAAGAGCATTGGGGGTATGAAAAAAAAGATCCATTCCGGAGGCTATGATCTTTTCGAACAGGGGGAATGCATATTCTTGTGCGTTCACCAGCAGAGCATCATCGTAAAATGCAAAGTTTTTAATCCCATGGCGTTGATGCCAGTGCTCAATCTCTTTGAACACATGATCCGGCGAACGCCGTCTCAATGTGGGTTCAAGATAGGAAGAGGCGCAATACTCACAAGAGAAGGGACATCCCCGGGAGGTTAACAGGGGAGCATAAAAAATTTTTGTCTGAAGATCCAGTGCCGGAAAGGGCAGATCATCCAGGTTCCCGCTCAGATGACGATCAGACAGCTCAACCCCGGTATACTCTGCAATGATTTTGTTTAATTGTGGTTCTGCCGGCCCTTTAACCACAAGATCCGCACCTGATGTTTGTCTTGCATGATCAAAGCACAAAGTGGCATAAATGCCGCCAAGCACAACAGGCACATCAGGATAAACCTGTTTCACCATATCAATGGTTTCTTTGACCCCGGATGCCCAATAGGTCATTAAAGATGTCACAAAAATCAGGTCTGGTTTTTGGATCTGTTCAAGATCCTGAGCAAACCACTGGGGATCGATTCCATACCGGGAAAATATCTTTTTCTCCTGTTCAAGCCCTTTGGGAAGATCTATGGGTGTTTTTCGATAGGGTCCTCTGCCATCCCACATCACCTTTGCTGCCACAGGCTCTCTGGGATGGAACCGGTCAAGGCAGTCCATATAACTGACACAAATGCCGTTTTCCCTTAAAATGGCGGCAATGGATAACAGCCCCAGGGGCTTGGCCCAGAAATCATAGGCTGCAAAATCATGTATCCAGGGATTAATGCAAAGAATATGGCAAGAATCAGTCTTCAAAATATTTCATGGATGTTTTCTTAAGCTCTTTTCTGGAAAACAAGAGTTCATAATCATCCTGACCCACTGCTTTGGAAATTCTTTTAACTATGGCATAACACTCATCCTCGCTTGTGGCATGAACCATGGTGTAAAGATTGTACCGCCAGCCAGGCGCTGGATTGCGCCGGTAACAATGGGTGATCTCCTGAAAGGTGGACATGATATTTCCCGTCTCTTCCACCTTGTCTTCATCCACATTCCAGGCCACCATGGCATTGGCGTTGAACCCGGTTCTCTGGTGCTTGATCGTGGCCCCGAACCTGCGGATCATGCCCCGGTCATTCAGATCGTTCAATACTTTTAAAAACTGATCTTCCGTGATTCCGATTTTTTCAGCCAGCACCTGGAACGGCTGCTTTACCACAGGAATATCGGTCTGTAAAAGTGCAATTATTTTCTTTTCCAAATCTGTCAGCATAACCCTGATTACCTTTTGCTTAACCCTAGTGTTTGTCTGTTTTTTAAGTCTTTCTTGAACTATTTGTTTTTATAGTTTTTTTTGTCAGGGAACAACACCATAATATCAGCCTCTGTGGCTTTGCAGACACCCCGTTCGGTAATAAAACCGGTCACCAGCCTGGATGGTGTCACATCAAAAGCTGGATTGCCAGCTTTACTGTCCGACGGCGGCACCAGAATCTGCTCAATTTTACCATTGCTCAAACCCTGGATATACCGGATCTCATCTTGATCTCTTTCTTCAATGGGAATATCGGCAATCCCGTCTGTGATCTCCCAGTCAAAGGTTGAAGACGGCAAAGCCACATAAAAGGGAATGTCATTGTCTTTTGCAGCCAGCGCCTTTAAATAGGTCCCGATCTTGTTGGCCACATCCCCGGCCCTGGTGGTACGATCCGTTCCCACGATCACCAGATCCACCTTGCCGTGCTGCATGAGGTGCCCGCCGGCATTATCACAAATCACGGTATGATCCACGCCATGCTTGCCAAGCTCCCATGCTGTCAGCCGGGACCCCTGGTTCAGGGGTCTGGTTTCATCTACCCAGACATGAACATCAATCCCATTGTCAAAGGCCGTATAAATCGGTGCTGTGGCAGTTCCATATTCCACACAGGCCAGCCAGCCCGCATTACAATGGGTTAAAATATTAACCGGCGCACCATTTTTCTTTTTGCTGATGGCTTCAATGATGGGCATGCCATATTCGCCGATCTTCTGACAATTGACAGCCTCTTCTTCCACAACTGCCAGGGCTTCATTCAACGCTGCTTTCATCCGGGCATCATAATTGTCATGGGGCAAAGACGCTTTAAGCACCCGGTCAACTCCCCAGACCAGATTCGTGGCTGTGGGACGGGCTGCTTTAAGCCGCTTGCATTCGGCAATCAAATACTGGTTATCTGCCCCTTTATTGCCTTTTTGAACCAGAATCACATAAACCCCCAAAGCTCCTGTGGCACCGATCAAAGGCGCACCCCTGACCACCATCTCTTTGATGGCATAAATGGTTTGATCTGCTGTGTTCAAATCCATGATTTTCATTTCATGGGGTAAAAACCGCTGATCAATCACCTGGACAGTTTTAGATTTTTCATCAAACCAGATCGGCCGCATATCTTTGCCATCCACCTTCATGTTGGAGTTCCCGCACACTTAAAAATTTTTAATAAAATGATCTGCTTCTTTAATGGAGGTATTCATATCCGCAATCAGCCTTGTCACCTCTTTTTCAATGGAAACCACTTCAGAACCCAAAGATCCGACCGCTTTTGCATTTAGATTGTGTTTTAAATACAGCACATAATCATTGAGTTTGCTTAACACCGGAGCCATGCGGTCCATTGATTTTTTCATCACCGTCTCAAGCTTTGCATATTTAATTTTTGCATCCTTTAACGACTGCTTACTGCTGTTTTTCATATTCACATCACTGATCTGGGCAATCTCAGCGTCCCATTCCTTGAACAGATCTGTGGCCACTGATTTAACATCGCCAATCCTGTTTTCAATCTGTTTGGCCCGGTCATCGCAATCCTCGTAACTGCTTTTTACCTTCTTATAAAAAGCTTCAAGCTCTTTGCCGTCAAACGCATACAATTCTTTTATGCGGGTCAGGGCATCTTTGAACTCTTCCTGGGCCTTGGCCTGGCTGTCCTGGACATCTTCCACATTATCGATCAGAATATGCCTTTTTTCCTTGCCAAACTTTTCCATGGTTGCGTAATAGGCTGAAGAGCAGCCTGTCATGAACATAAACAGTCCCACAAGAACAAGACAACAGATACTCTGTTTTACTGATGATTGATTCATAAAATTTGCCACCCCCATATCATAATTCATCTTATTTTCTAAATTAAAAGTTCTTTATAACAAATGTTTACACATTTATTAATCATTTTCTTTGTTTTATAAAATAACAGATCAACTCTCGGAATTCTTTCATGCTTTTTTGTGGGCAGGCCAATGTAAAATACCAGGGCGGTCCAGGGCCGCTATAAAAAAGATAGGGGGCATAAAACAAATTATTGCCAGATTTTTTCAGGCGCAGCAGAGTTCATAAGCCATTTTTTGAATCTGCAAAACAGCCTCTCTTAAATTCTTCAAGTCTTCTTCTTCAGGCTCATTATCCCGGTGATATTGTTCAATAGAACAGATCGACTGAATATTTTCGTATTTTAAAATGCGTTTTTTTAACTCTTCATCAACCGGCATGACTCTTTGGAGGCCATCCAAAAGATCAGAATAGGTATGGTTGTCCGGCAGAGTATGATGAAAATCTGTCATGGCCATAATATAGCTTTCCAGGGACATGGACAGCAGATTATACCGGATATTGGTTCCAAACCGGGACCTTTTGCCATCCTCAGCCACTGCTGTAAAATACTGATCCCCCTCCTTAAGCCATCTTGGCCAGCCCAGAGGCTCTTGTTCAGGCATTGCATCTTGTATTTGGTTGATCATTTTTCTCCTTGCTTTTTTAAATATGAATCTGAATGCCCGGAGAATCTATTTTCGTCCGATGACTGAGTGAATTTGTGAAGCAATGTCCACCACATCTTGAATCCCTTGAGCTGCTCAGCCTCCTCAACCTCCTGACATTTAACCAGGTGCAGATGAAACGCCTGGTCAAAATCCTGGTCTGAAAATTTAAGATTTTCTTCAGCCAGGACCGCCTCAATCCCCGATATATCCGTTGCTTCATTCAATCGCTGGCGTAACCGGTTTTCTATTTGTCCCCGTTGTATAAATATCAGGGCATTACTGATGGTCATATGGCCCTCCTTTATTCATATCGATCGATCGAAAAGAAATATTCGTGTTTTTATGTTTAGGGTGCAAAATTGATGCCGCACAGATGTAATAACCCCTTTGCAATTATAACCATCCGAAATAAAAAGACTTTTAATAAATAGTCGTCCAGATGCATTTTAAAAAATAACGCAAATCACACAATTAAATCACAGTTTTGTTGAGCCGGGAACGTTTTTGTAATTTATTAACACAACCCATCTGCCCACCCAGCTATTTTTTTACAAAGCACTTAATTATTCAGGCCCGTCATGCTATAAAAGCTTAACGTAATAAATAATCAAAGGTCTTTAATTGTGGCAAGCATGCTGAAAACCATAAAAATCAAACGAATTACCGAAGAAATCGTAACCCAGATCCGTGAACAGATTGCCAGGGGCGAACTCCAGGCCAAAGACCGACTTCCCTCAGAAAGAGAGATGGCCCTACAACTTGGTGTCAGTCGGCCAACCGTTCGTGAAGCACTTCAAGTACTTGAACACACCGGATTTGTTAAAATTCTCCAAGGCAGCGGAACTTATATCAAAGACATCAGCAAGCAAGCCCTTACCGATCCTCTGGAGATTATTATTCAGGGATCTGACCAACGGTATCAGGAGGTTTATGAGTTTAGAAATGCTATCGAAGTCTGGGCAGTGGGCCTTGCAGCACAGCGCATTGAACCTGATGAATTGGATCGTCTTGAACAAATCATCCAAACCATGAAAGAACTTCGCTCCCAAAAGAAACCCGTGGATGAACTTGATGCACAATTTCACCTGGCCATTGCCCGGGCATGTCATAACGATATTTATTATCATGTGGGCCGAACCATCCTGCATCTGTATGCCCAGGTGGCTCGTATTTCCCATGAACAATTGTTTTTGTCCGAACCGGACCAGGTTGAACTTTTGACTGACCACGAGGCTATTTTTAAAGCCATCAAGGCCAAAGATGCCAATATGGCCCGTGCACTCATGCAACATCACCTGAACCGGGTAACCCTGAAGATCACTTCCGATCAAGGTCTCACACCCTATTGATAAGCATGGGCACAACCAGTATCCAACAATAATCCCCAGCGTCGCCTAAAATTCTTCATTAGAAAAAATAAATATTTAAAATTCATGGTTGACACAGGATAAAAATATGCTAAATTGGCCTGACCACTTGGCCAAAAATATCAAAACCGCATAAAGGAGAAGTGTCCATGCCGATTCACAAAATTTCAGACTTCGACAGTATTTTTTATCTTCACCAGCCTGCAAGCAAACCAGGCTTGCCAACCTTTGTTTTTTTCAACCCACTCACCGGAGACACCAACAATTGGGAGGCTGTCATCGCTCCCCGGTTAAGAGAAAAAGGATTCGGCACCTTAAGCTTTGATTATCGCGGTCAAACCCGGAGCACATTTTCGCCCACAGCCTGCTTAACCTCCCAGGGAATCGTTAACGATGCAGTGGCCCTGCTGGCAAGTGTCAAACCTGAGAACCCGATTTTTGTGGGACTCTCCATCGGAGGCCTTTATGCTGCCCAGGCATGGCTGGCTGGTGCTGTAGCAGACAAGCTGGTCCTGATCAACACCCTCCGCAATGAAAGCCCGCGCTTGAAATGGATCAACGATGCCTTGGTGCGGGCCGTGGAAATAGGTGGGCTCCAACTGTTCCGCGATCTGTTTTTGCCTCTGTTGATGAATGAAGACTGGCTTGCAGCAAATCGGGACAATTTTCTAACCACTCCTGTTGCCTATGAACCCCTGTCTCCCAACAGCGGCTCATACAAGCTGCTGGCCGAGGCCGGTTCCAGTGCCAACTGGAATCTGTCCTATGAACACCTGACACTGCCGACCCTTGTCGTCACCGGTCTTCAGGATCATGTCTTTCTGGAAAATGATGTGGTTAATACCCTGTTTAACCGCATCCCCAATGGTAAACGCCTGGATCTGGAGAATGCCGGACACCTGATCCCTGGAGAACGCCCTGAAACACTTATCCAAATCCTTTCGGATTTCAAATAAAGGAGACACTATGAAACAAGGACTTTGGCATCGATATTCATCACTGGCCTACCTGGCTGTTCTATTGGGCGTTTTTGGCCATGCCTCAAGCGAAGTTGTCGCTGTGTTAACCCATATCAAAGGGCCGGAGTTGTCAGTCTGGCGTTTCCTGCTGGGCGGCATGGGATTGATTATACTCGCCTTGTCACTGCCGGCCAGCCGCAACATGATCGAACCCTTTCAAAAAGTCGGATTCCGCCTGGTCTGGCTGTCGGCCCTTGGCGTTACCATTGGCTACCTGCTGTTCCACTGGTCTCTTGACTATGCCACGGTTCCCCAGGTCGCTACCCTGGTCACCACCATCCCCATCTTTGTCGGCCTGGCAAACCAGTGGCTGACCAAGCAGCCCTTTTCCAGAGCCAAATTAGTAACTGGAATGTGCGCCCTGCTAGGCGTAGCATTGCTGATCACAGACGGATATCTGGCCAAATTGACCGGAGCCGGACAAAGCCTGATCGGCGTTATGATGGCCATTGGCTGTGCTGCTACCGTGGCGGTTTATATGGTATCCATTCGACCGGTTATCATAGAGTTTGGTGCCCTTCGCATTACAGCCATCACCATGAGCATCGGGGCTGTGGGCCTCTGGCTGGTAGTGGGCCTGGCCTGGCAGATCTGGGTGAATCCTCTGACCCTGTTTGACCGTCCACCCGAGCAGCTGGCTTCCCTGCTCACCCTGGCCCTGTGGAACACCACCATTGCCCAGTTTTTTTGGATTGGAGGGCTGGCTGCTGTCCCTGATATCACCCGGGGCAGCTATCTTTTTTTTCTGAAACCGGTCATCGCTGCATTCCTGGCTGTGATCTTCCTGAACCAGACCATCACAACCTGGCAAACCCTGGCCATTGCCGTTATTTGCGCATCTGTTTTAATAGAAGCCTTAATCGCCCTTAACAAACAAAAAAAATAAATCCTTCCCCCATGCCCTTGAACAAAGGGCATGGGAATTGTTTCCCATTTTTTTATAAAATTCATTAAAAAACCAGGGTTTCCCCTGATTGATTTTCTCAAAAATTCCCTATATGACTAAAACAACGCTTGCCCCAATTTAATCCCATCGTTACATCCATGTAATCGACAGTGCGGAGCCATGCAAAAAATCACTCAGGTATGATCGATGGAAAGACCCATACCCCAAGTTTGCACAGACCGATCCACCCTTGCTATAGAAAATGCGGCTTTAACCCGGATATTCGGGTTAATGATGAAAAGGAGAAAATATTTTGATCTTTGATCAGATTTTCAATAAAAAACAGTATTTTTTAAGAAAGGCGCATCATTATTTAAAGAATAATGATTATTCAAAAGCTGCGGAGTATTTTGATAATTATCTCACACTGAAACCCGAAGATGCGCACCTGTTAAAAGATATTGCCAATGAATTTATAAAAAACAGCGACCATCCTAATGCCTTGAATTATTTAAGCCTTTATCTGAAGTACAGGCCAAATGATGCATATGCCCTAAAAGACAGGGGGTTTCAATATTATTTGACAGATGAAAACAAAAAGGCATTAAAAGATCTGGATAACAGCTCAAATATCAAAAATAATCAAAAATTTCGAAAGAAAGATGTTTTCCTTTTTGAGAGTCGTGCACAAATTTATAAATATCTGGGTGAATATGAAAAAGCATTACAAGATATGAATCAAGCCATAGAGATGGAACCTGATTTTGTATGGCTTTATGAAAAAAGAGCAGAAATATACAATAAACTTGATATGACACAAAAGGCAGAAGACGATAAAAGAAAAACAGCGATAATCAATAAAAAAAATAAAACTGCTTTGGACACCTGTGAAGTCAGCAAAATTATCGAAACAACAAAACAGATAAACTTTCAAGAGATGTCAAAGACAATTGAAGCAGCATTGTTAAAATATCCGGACAATCCCAAATTGCTTTTCTTTTATGCGCAAATCAATCTTTCCGAAAGTTATAAATTTTCATTGTCAGGCGAATTTGATTCAAGTTATTTACAGTCAGGGCATTATCTGTTGAGTCGGGCCGTTCATGCTTTTAAAAAAGTAATTGAAATAGATCCGGATTATAATATGGCCAAAGCGAAACTCAAAGAATCCCAAAAAAACTTATCCACAATTCAAAAATTTTTAAAATAGTTTAGGACCGCTATTAATATCATATAAAGACTCAATCATGTCTGATCATAGAATTTTAGGGCCCACTCAAAAACGAAATGGAAATTCAGGCAAAAGCGCCAGTTTTACAATTTCATTTTATCGTTCAATACAAATTCAAACAAGAGCCGACATCATTATCTTTTGAAAACCGATAACAAGGGGGAAAACATGACTATTAAAAAACCATTCTGTCGAGCCTTTACTTTAATCTGCGCTGTTGTGGCAATATGTTTCTGTAAACAGATATCTGCCGCTGAAATGAAACTGCAATCAAAACTGCTGTTTTCATCACCTGATCCGATTGTTGCACTGGCTGCTGATAAAAACCAAACTGTTTATGCGGTTATTTATGGTTCCGGCGATATCCTGAAAATCAGCTCAAACGGGACATCCCAAAAAATTTATTCCGGTTTAAAAAGCTGTTCATTTGGTGGATTTGCCGCTTTAACGGTATTGCCGAATGGTGATCTGGCTGCATATGACTGCGTGGACGAAAAAAGCAGTGTGATTAAGATTGATCCGGCCGGAAACAAAACAACCCTGGCAACACTGGATAAGGACTTTAATTTAATGTCCATGACATCTGATCCTTCCGGAAACATTTATCTGGGATACTGGACAAGCGGCCAGGCCAACCTGACCGTCAGTTCAAACCCGAATCATATTTCTGCTGCCGAGGATATCACCGGCATTGTTGCAATGATTGATGCAGGCGGCAAATTAAAACCTGTGTTTGAAGGCGGCATTCCCATAGCCCTTTCAGCTCCTGAAAATAACAGGCCCTATGCTGTTGTCTGGGGCAAAAAAGGTCCGTTTTCATCTAAAAGCAGAAAATATAGTTATTGCGCTGCAACCACAGCGTTCTGGGCTGTTTTATCTGAACAGGTGCAGATAATCAATATTCTGGAAGCTCAGAAAAGCATCCCGGCTTTCAAGAACCTGAATTCGGTCTGCGCTCTTGCTGTCCAGGAAAACGGCACAGCCTTTGCTGCCGGCAAAACTGAAACCGGGTCCTGTGGCATTTATTATTTACAACAGGGTGTTGACCCGGAAAAAGTCTTGTTTCCGGAAGCCGGCATGGATGAAAACATTACTGCGCTTGCTGCTTCAAGCAAATCTCTTTACCTGGCAAATGTGAAAGGAAACATATTTAAAGCAAAATTAAGCACTGCCAGGTAACCTGAACAGAACATTCCCATCCTGGCAGCATAACGCTTTAAAATTCAGCATATTAAAGACAAGGAGGATACCATGCCAAAAAACATTGTGATATTTTCTGACGGTACAGGGCAGGAGGGCGGAAAAGGGTCCAGTACAAATATTTATAAACTGTTCAACATGGTTGAAGACCGCACTTTGAAGCAAATATCATTTTATGATCGGGGCCTGGGCACAGGCTGGCAAAAATTTTCCGGCAATGTGGGGGGAGCTGGTATTTCCCAGAACATTCTGGATTGCTACACCTTTATTTTTGACCATTATGAAGCAGGCGATCAACTCTTTTTGTTTGGTTTCAGTCGAGGGGCGGCAACCGTGCGCAGCCTTTCAAGCTTTATCCATTATTTTGGTATCCTGCCCAAATCCCGGCCTGAACTGATCAAAAAAGCCTATTCCATCTATAAAACCAAGGATGACTCTGAGCGAAAACAAAAAGCAGATGAATTTTTATCCAGCCATCATACCATGTGGACCAGAATTAAGTTTCTGGGATGTTATGATACGGTCGCAGCCCTGGGGCTTCCCATTAAGCCCATTGCTGTGGTGCTTGATAAAATACCGGGATTTATGCATACATTCCACAATTTCAAATTAAGTGAAACCGTGGAAAATGCCTATCAGGCCCTGGCCATTGATGATGAACGGCAAACCTTTCACCCGATTCTCTGGGATACGGATGTCCTGCCGTATCAGACCATCTGTCAGGTCTGGTTCTGCGGCATGCATACCGATGTGGGTGGCGGTTATGATGAAAAAGAATTATCAGACATCCCGCTGGCCTGGATGAGAGACAAGGCTGTCGCTCATGGCCTTTTGTTATATTCTGGCCACTCTGTTTCAATCAATGGCAATGTAAATGGACATATGCACAACTCCAGGGGAAAAGGCTGGACAAAACTTTATAAAAGAAAGCCCCGGGCCTGGGATTCCAGCCGAACAGACAAACCTGTTGTCCACAGCAGTGTGCTGCAGCGCACAAAAAATGTGGACAACGCGGATGCGCCTCCTTATGCCCCCTGGATTCTGGCAATTGACCATGAGATTGAACCATAAAAAATTAACTGTACAATCTTAATGCTGCAACGTACTATGGAATCCATAAATTGATTCCATTTGAGTATTGATTGCATTAAAAAAAAATGGCCGGACTGATTCATATGAAAAATTTGCCCAGCGCAACCATACAAAATATCATGAGCGAGCCGCTTGACTTTACCCATCTGATTGATGAAATCCCCCTGGGTATTTTAATTCTTGATATTGATCGCAGGGTTGTTTTTTTGAACAGGGCATTTGAAGCTTTGTCCGGCTTTTCCCCTTCAAAGGCGTATGGGGTCCAGTGCCAAAATATTCTCAGGGGTGCGGCATGCCTTTCCAATTGCCCTGCATTATCCGTAAAAAATGATCGCAGGTCGGTTTCATGTGAAAGCGACATGATCAATCTGGATCGTCAAAGGCTGCCCATCCGCATGACAAGTGCGCCGCTGCTGGACAGTCAGAATAACCTTAAAGGCTTTATTGAAACAATAGAAGACATTCGACATTCCCAAAAACTTGATCCCAAGAAAAGTGCTGCCTACAGCTTTGCCAATATTGTCGGACGAAGCCCTCAAATGGAAAAAATTTTTCAAACCCTGCCGGTTCTGGCCCAGAGTGACTCATCAATCCTGATCACCGGAGAGACCGGAACCGGCAAAGATCTTGTGGCAGAGGCCATTCATCAGACATCAGGCCGGGAAGCAGGACCTTTTATCAAAATAAACTGCGGTGCCCTTCCGGAAACTTTGCTTGAGTCTGAAATCTTTGGTCATCAAAAAGGGGCGTTCACCGGCGCTGTGGAAAACAAACCCGGCCGGTTTAAACTGGCACATAATGGTACAATCTTTTTAACTGAGATCGGAGATCTTCCCCTTCCCCTTCAAGTCAAATTACTAACCTTTCTGGATGATAAAATCATCTACCCTCTGGGCAGCACAAAAGGATTTAAAGTCAATGTCCGAATGATTGCCGCTACCCACAGAAATCTTGAACAGATGGTGGAATTCGGTCGTTTCAGAAAGGATCTGCTGTACCGGTTGAATGTTGCCCGCATCCACCTGCCGCCGTTACGGGAACGGGAGGGCGATATCCGGCTGCTGATTGATTATTTTTTCAACACCTGTAATCAGCAACTGGGAAAAAATCTGAATGGTTTTTCAAAAGAGGCCCTGATGATTCTTTTGAACTATCCATATGAAGGAAACATCAGAGAATTAAAAAACATTGTTGAATATGCGGTTAATGTATCAAGCGGTTTGAACATTGAACCGCATCATTTGCCCGCATACCTGTTTGATGCACCCCGTACCCTTTTTGAACCGGATACGTTCCCTCCTGAAGGACAATCTTTCCGGCATATCCATATGGACAGCTCAACAAGGCCTGATTCGGGAAAAACCAGCCGGACTGAAAAAGAGACATGGTCTTCGGTCCAGCGGGAAATTATTATCAACGCCCTGAAAAAATCCAATGGCAAAAAAAATCAGGCCGCCGCAATCCTCGGATGGGGAAGAAGCACCTTATGGAGAAAAATGAAACAGTTTGGGATCAATGCCTGATTAAATTTTCCTATACAACACTGAAACATCATGATACTTATTGAGACATAAAAAAGATTTAATCTATATCTGTTTAGAATAAAGTATTATGATACATAAACTGACCATACCGATATATCACGAAGAAATCGCCCCGCGCTTTGACCTGGCCACGGAAGTGTTGACCATCCTGCTTTCAAAAGGCAATGTGATCGAACAACAAAAAACCATTGTCCTGCCAAGGTCTTCTGCCGATGACCTGTGTCACCTCCTGCTGGCTGAAAACATAAATACCCTGATTTGTGGGGCCATTGAAGAAGAATATTACCAGTTTCTCAAATGGAAAAAAATAGATGTCTATGATTCAGTTGCCGGCAACTGGTCCACAGCATTGAAACTTTGGCAGAAAAACAGCCTGAACCCGGGTGATATTTTAATCAAAAGAAAAATAGAGGGAAAAAATGTTTAAAAAAGCCATCAACTCCATCTTTTTTTTGAATCACACCCCTCAGGATCATTATCGGACATTAAAAAGAAATATCATTATCATCATGCTTTTGATCACCATTCTTCCGCTTGCAACCATGATTGTGATCAATTATTTTCAATACCGCTCCCACCTTCGAAATCAGATTATCGCGCCATTGTATGCCATGGCGGAAAAAACCAGACATTCGCTTGAACTGTTTTTAGACCAGCGACTGGCCATCATCCGTTTTATTTCCACAACCTATAATTTTGAAGACTTAAGTGACGAGCAAAGCATCAAAAAAATTCTTATGTCCATCAAAAAAGAATGGAGCGGTTTTGTGGATATCGGGCTGATTGACAGCCAGGGCGAAATGATCAGTTATGCCGGCCCTTATTCTTTGCTTGGCAAAAACTATTCCGAACAGATTTCTTTCCAGGAAACCCAGATCAAAGGTCATTATATCAGCAATGTCTTTTTAGGCCATAGAAAATATCCCCATATCGGAATTGCAGTCCAGCACCATACCGATGACGGGAAAACCTGGATTTTAAGAGCAACCATGGACACTGATTTTTTTGACAACCTGATCTCAAGCATGGGGCTTGCCAGACAAACCGATGCTTTTTTGATCAGCAAAGAAGGGGTTCTCCAGACAAATTCACTGTATTATGGCAACACTCTTGAACCCTGCCAGCTGCAACTTCCCAAAACAAATTTTAAATCCAACAGCATTGAGCAAACCGATTATAAGCAGCAGGATGTCATTGTTGTGGCATCCCCTTTTTCCATTGCCGGTTACACCCTGATTATTGTCCAGCCGCAATCAGTGGCATTAAAATCCTGGTATGCCCTTAAAACAGAAATGCTTATAATCTTTTTAATCAGCCTGGCTATTATTATTTTTGCTATCTTAAAAATGACCAATGTTTTAATTGCACGGATCAGAACTTCGGATGAAAACAGGGAAAATGTATTGATTGAACTGCAACACGTACAAAAACTGTCTTCCATCGGGCGATTGTCTGCGGGCGTGGCCCATGAAATTAACAACCCTTTGGCGATTATCAATCAAAAGGCAGGGCTTATGAGCGATCTGATCGCACTTTCCGATGACTTTCAAAATAGAACAAAATTCAAAGCCCTGACCGACAGCATCTTAAAGTCCGTAGAAAGATGCAGAAAAATAACACACCGGCTTCTTGGTTTTTCCAAACGAATCGATATCAAGATTGAAGCCATCAATGTCAACCAGGTCATCCATGAAGTGCTTGATTTTCTGGAAAAAAATATTCTTTACAAAAAAATAGATGTCCATTTGCAATTATCTGATTCTCTTGTCATAATCCAGTCAGACCAGGGTCAGATACAGCAGATCCTGATGAATCTGTTGACCAATGCCTTTGATGCGGTGGAAGATTTCGGGCGTGTTAAAATTGAATCCCAGAATTTAGAAGCCGGCGGCGTTCAAGTTAAAATCACTGACAATGGGTGCGGGATACCAGAAGATGTTATCAAAAATATATTTGACCCATTCTTTACCACCAAAAAAGAAAAAGGGACCGGGCTTGGCCTTTCCATCACTTACGGCATAATCAAAAAACTGTCCGGACAAATCAGCGTAACCAGCAAAGTGGGCCAGGGAACGGTTTTTACAATAGAACTGCCCGAAAAAATAGCCGATATGGAGGTGATTCATGAACAGTAAAAATATCAATATCCTTTTGATTGATGATGAAATCGAATTCATTTCAACTCTTGCCGAAAGACTTGAACTAAGAGGATATACTGCAAAAACCGCTGAAGACGGAGAGTCCGGCATCAGCATGCTGACCAATGAGTCGTTTGACATGATTATTCTGGATTTAATGATGCCGGGCTTAAATGGCCTGGATACCCTCAGGCAGATAAAAACCATTGATCCTTGCATACCGGTTATCCTGCTGACCGGACATGGCTCGACAAAAGACGGAATGGAAGGCATGCGGATCGGTGCCTATGATTTTCTGATAAAACCCATTGATATCAATGAGCTTCTTGGAAAAATAAAATCAGCATCAAACCAATCTTTGAAAGGTTAATGGCTGTGAAAAACTTAAATGATAAAGCCTTGTTTTTAGGAATTGTCACTGCATCTGTAACCCATGAAATTCAAAATGTGTTCGCTATCATTAAAGAAACTTCCGGGCTGATGGAAGACTTTATTAAAATGAACCAGGCCGGTGGTTTGCCGGATATTGAAGACAAACTTGCAAAATGTCTTGAAACAATAAAAAGCCAGGCTTACCGGGGGGTCAAGCTTACATCCGGCCTGAACGGGTTTGCACACACACCAGACAATACCCTTTGTTCAATTAATGTTATTGAAAGCATAGAAAAAATCCTTGCCGTTACAGACAGAATATTCAAACTCAAAAACGTTACAGTATCTGTCATTGGCTGTAACACGCCCTGCTCAATTGTTACAGATCCTGTTATGTTTCAGATGGCTGTATTTTCTTGTCTTGAATGCCTGGTTGATCTATTTAACAAACCAGATACCATCAGTATGGAAATCAAGACATTGGAAAATCAGACAGCTCTGCAGTTTTCATGCAGCCAGAGCCTTCTCAAAGAGGAAGGCTATCAA
The DNA here is from genome assembly GCA_043827005.1 of Pseudomonadota bacterium. Lineage (GTDB taxonomy): Bacteria > Desulfobacterota > Desulfobacteria > Desulfobacterales > Desulfobacteraceae > Desulfobacula. Next base: position 16,960 of record JBDRPM010000091.1, read on the forward strand.
GAAAAATTGAACCAGAACAGACATTGGATTACGACATGTAATCTGTGCCAACAGATCAATCTAAAAGCAAAACTATCCTCCAGCACCCCTCCTAATATCCTCATGTTTCTCCCGTAAAACCACTTTTCCTTCAATTTGTTTCATAATGTATCAATAGGTTTCACTATCAATGTTTCATTAAGTCTCTTTATGATTCACAATTTTTCCAATCAAATTTTAACTAACTGTAATTAAAACCTTTTTTATTGTGGCACAAGAGTTGCTATTTCATAAGGCAGAAACAATAACGGCATAAAAAAACAAGAGGAGGATATTATGTCTATTTTAGCAATCACAAACGGTTTGTACTCAAATGCCGGAGATATTGTCGAACAGCTGTCAAAACAATTGAACAGCAGGATTTTAACAGATGACGATATCATTAAAAAAACACAAAAACAGCACAACCTGAAATTATCCACACTTCAAAAAATAACCAGAAGCATACCCATAGCGTTTAATGATTTCACCCATGAAAAAGAAAAGTATATCGCACTCATTAAAAAAACAATGTCTGATTCTGCCTTGGACGGCGATTGTATTTTTCACGGAATGCTGGCTCACCTCATTCCAAAAGAGATCACACACGTTATGCGGGTTCTGATCATTACGGACAAAAAGACAAGAATTGAAAATGGCATGGTGCATCACGGTCTGACTGAAAAAGAAGCCCTGCGGGAAATCGAGCAGGCAGACAACGCTGCGGCACTCTGGACGAACTGGCTTTTCAGCAAAAAAGCCTGGGATGAATCGCTTTTTGATATCGTGATCCCAACGGACAAACTTGATCCAAAAGAATCAGTAGCCCTGATTTCAAAACATTTTAAAAAACTCTTATCCAACAAGGAAGAGTTGATCAGCAAAGAAATTGCAGATCTTAAACTGATTTCAGATGTTGATGTAGCCCTCAGTGAAATCGGTCAGGGGTTACTGGTCAAAGCAATGGATGGGAATGTCATTGTCACCATCGACAAAAAAGTGATGATGCTGACATCGTTTCAGCAAAAAATCATCAACACCATCGGCGCCCTGCCCGGTGTCAAGTCTGTGGAAACAAAGATCGGACACAATTATTATAAAGGCAATATCATCCATAATTTTGAGTTTGAGACACCCTTGCGGATACTGCTCGTGGATGATGAAAAAGAGTTTGTCCAAACCCTGTCCGAACGGCTGAAAATGCGGCAGTTTACAAGCGAAATTGCTTACAACGGTCAGGAAGCCCTTGATTTTACAGACCAGGAAGAAACAGAAGTCATCATCCTTGATTTGAAAATGCCGGGAATTGACGGATTTGAAGTGTTGAAAAAAATCAAAGCAACAAAGCCAAACATTGAGGTCATTATCTTAACCGGTCATGGCACAGAAAAAGACAGACAGACCTGCATGGATCTGGGAGCCTTTGCCTATCTCCAGAAACCTGCGGATATTGACCTGATAACCGAAACCATGAAAAAGGCCTATAACAAAATAGCGGCTGGGAAAAACGCTGCTTCCCGCTGAAACCCATTGTTTTAAAAACCACAGGAGGAGTATTTCACATGAAAATAAAAGTTCTAATCGCAGATGATGAAAAAGAGTTTATTGAGGCCCTGGCCCAGAGACTGGAAGTCAGAGACCTGGCCATTACCACTGTCTATTCAGGCGAAGGGGCCATTGAAATGGCTGAAAAAATCGATTTTGATGTGATCATTCTGGATGTTCTTATGCCTGAAATATCAGGACTGGATGCATTACAGCAGATTAAAAAAAGCAAACCCTACACCCCCATTATTATGCTGACCGGAGAAGCAACTGTCACCAATGCCATCCAGGGAATGAAACAAGGTGCCTTCGACTTTCTGATGAAACCGGCTGATATTGAGGTTCTGATGAAAAAAATAACCCAGGCCAATGAACTCAAGCATGCCCACGAGGACCGCATCCGCCAGGCAGAAATTGAAAACATATTAAAAACCAGGGGCTGGTAATTTCAGGAGATGATACTCACATGACTACGCAAACATCACACAATACGCCCATTGACTGGAAACGTATTTTTTTTATTTCCATCGGCTTGATCCTTTTTTTTGTTGTTAATTTTTCATCTGCATGGCCGGATGCCATCGATCCCACAGGCAAACACTTTATTTTAAGTAAAGAAGCCAAAGGAGCGTTAGCGGTTTTTCTGCTTGCCGGAACCTGGTGGGTTTTTGAAGTTGTCCCCATTGGCATCACCAGCTTGACCATAGGCGTGTTACAGGTTCTGTTCCTGATTCGACCCGCCAATTCCGCATTCAAAGATTTTATGACACCGTCTGTGCTGTTTATTTTTGCATCCCTGGTGATTGGCATGGTGTTTACAAAAACCGGACTTACCCGAAGACTGGCATATAAAATCCTAATTATTGTCGGGGAAAAAACCAGCATGATTTACCTGGGGTGTTTTGTTGTGACCGCAGCACTGACCCACATCATGGCCCACACAGCTGTTGCAGCCACCATGTATCCGCTTTTGATCACCATATACGGCATGTATGCAGATGATGACAAACCAACAAACTTCGGCAAGGGACTGTTCATTGGAATGGCCTTTGTGGCCGGTGCCGGCAGCATTATTACATTATTAGGGGCAGCCCGGGGTGCTGTGGCCATTGGTTTTTTCAAAGATATCATTGGAAAGGAGATCTCATTTTTTGAACTCAGTTACTATATGGCCCCCATTGGATGGACCATGGTCCTTCTGTTGTGGGGATTTTTCATGATTGTTCTGAAACCTGAGAAAAAAAACATCCCCGGCCTGAGGGAAAAAGCAACGGCATTGGCCCAGGCCATGGGAAAAATCACAACAAATGAAATCATTGCTGCTGTTATTATCTTTACCTGCATACTGATCATGTCCTTACGGTCTTTTGTCCCTTTTTTGAAACCGCTGGACAATGCAGCCATTATTCTTGTTTCAACCATATTGTTCTTTATTTTGCGAATCCTTGACTTAAAAGACCTTGAAGCCATTCCCTGGAACATTATCCTGCTTTTCGGCGGCGCCATGAGTATTGGATTTTGT
>JBDRPM010000092.1:0-25871 GCA_043827005.1 Pseudomonadota bacterium
AGGAAAATTATCCAGACTGAACCGTTCAAAAATGTCAGGATCAGTAAGATTGGCCTGAGCGATGAATTTTGTGGAAGGGTAATAATAGTCCTCTTCTTTCCAGTGGACTGCAATCTGGGCCTCGGTGGTTTCAACAACATCTTGTTTGCTCATGGCGCTTCTCCTTTGGGGGTATCAATAATTATTTATAATTAACGGATCATGAGAGATTTCCCAAATACGAACGAACGATAGCCCTCCTTTTTTAAAAAAAATAAAAATGGATAAACAATATTTAAATTTGTCAGCACATCCGGCACTATTTTGATTGGTTACAGTCAGCTTAAAAACAGCATTCAAGAGTGAATCACATATTTAAATTTAAGATAACCCCTGGGTTTTTGTCAACAAAAGGTTTTAAAAAAGGATATCATAGAAATCCATGTTTTGTTGTGGGCAGACCAGGTTAAAATACCAGGGCAGCCCATGGCCGTTATAGACAAACAGGATTGAAAAGTGTAAAGGAGTTGATATGCTGCGTTTTTTTCCGTAGAATCGGATCAACTGAATCGCTGGCGGTGTCCGGGATTTCTCTGGACAGATTCCCCTGCGTATGGGTTGACAGGGTTAATCCAGGAACTGGAAAAAATCATTGATGATCTTTGGTGGCAGGATGATCTGATTGGAAAAATACGCCTTTGTCTCATGGGTCCCAAACAAAGGGAAGGCTTTGGATGGAAAAAAAAGTCCAGTTGCATTACAATACGATCAATCTTAAAGAAAAAATTTTCAGTGCATTGGAAAAAGCCGGAAAAAATCTGGATTGTCTGAGTTTAAAAGACCTGGCATTGATTGACCAGCTTCATACCGGTGGTACCCAGGCAACCCTTGCCCTTTTGGAACGGGCCAATCTTAAACCCGGATCGGAAATCCTGGATGCGGGTTGCGGTCTTGGCGGTTCATCCCGCCTGATGGCAAAAAAATTTGAACATGTCGTGACTGGCATTGATCTGTCAGATCAGTTTATCGAGGCGGCCCGGGCGCTTACGGAAAAAACACGTCTTTCAGACCAGGTTTATTTTCAAGGCGGTTCCATCCTGGACCTGCCGTTTCAAAAACAGTCATTTGATGCTATTCTCTGTCAGCATATGTTAATGAATATTCAACACAAGGAAAAAGCCTTTCAAGCATTTCACCGGGTGCTTGGAAACGGTGGCAAGTTGATGATTCATGAAATTACAAAAGGTGAGGACAATCCTATCCTGTACCCTGTGCCATGGGCCAAAGAAGATGCCATTTCGTTTATAGAATCATGGGAGTCCATGGAATCGTTGATTGAAAAAACAGGATTTGAACGACAAACGTTTTCTGATGAGACACAAAACGCTTCAAACTGGTGGGCAAAAGCAAAACAGGCGGCTGATAAAAACAACATGCTGACAAAAGAGTTGGGCCCCCACCTGGTTTTTGGCGACACAGCCGCTGTGTTTGGGAAAAATATGAGTTTTAATTTTAAATGGGACCGTATCAAGGCAGTAGAAGCGGTCTTTATAAAGAGAGGATAACACCATGAAAAAATTTGCAATTGTTTTTGTGTTGCTCATTCTCTTTGCCGGAATCGGGATGCCGTATGTTAATGGTCTGATGATGAACAAAGCAGTGACTCATGCCATGGCCAATATCAATCAGATGAATGCGGATTCCGGTTCAGACATAAAACTTGAAATGATCGCCTATAACCGTGGCTTTTATTCGTCTGTTGTTGAATGGAAAATTGATTTTGGTTCTCTTTCCAATGTATATGGCGTTGACGACCTTGTCTTTGTTGAAACAGCGATCCATGGATACAAAGGTGTGGTCTCCCAGACCAGTCTGGAGAAAAACCAATGGTTTTCAAACCTGTTAGCCCAGTCCTTGGGAGGAGAAAATCCGTTGCATATTCAAACCGTATATCCGTTGAAGGGAGATATTGTTTCCACCCTTGTCATGGATGCGGTTTCCTTTGAAAAAGAGGGGGTTCGCATTGAATTAAAACCGGCCCGTTTTTCTCTTTCCATGGACAGGGAACTGACTGGCTTTCGTTCTGATCTGAACTGGAAGGGGTGTGAGGTTCCGGGGAAACTGAAACTGGACCAGATTGTCGTAACATCTGAAATGAAAAAGATATCCACTTATATCTGGGATGGTCAGGCTTTGTTTAATGTGGGTGATTTTTGGCTTCAAGACGGGCAAAACCAGATGAAGGCAAAACATATAAAAGTGAGAAATTTCCAGGATTATCATGAAGACACCAATCGGTTGTCCATGGGCATCGAGCTTGGGGTGGATCTGTTTTCCGAAAACGGGACAGATGAACTCAAGGACGGTTTTGTCCGGATCAGGATCAATCAGATGGATGCCCATGGGTATGAGCAGATTGCTAAACTGTACACTGCTCTTGTCCATGATATGATCAAAACAATGGGTGAGCGGGGGTTTGATCCGGATAATATGGAAGCCTTATTTGAACGCAAAATGGCTGGTTCCGGATTGCAGGTTCTGGCCGAAGCTGAAAAATTATTAAAAAAAGATTTTGAAATACAGATTTCAGATTTAAAGGCTCGATTGCCTTTGGGAAAAATTGAAGGCAGTTTGAGTGTAAGCCTGAAAAAAGATATGACAATGACCGGGTTTCTTCCAGTCATGATGCAACATTCCATGGTTCTGGACATTTTTTCTCTCCAGTCCAAACTGATCCTGCCGGCCACAATGGTGGGCGAGAATTCTTCTTTGCTGAACCCGATTTATCCGGGCATGCAGACCGGATTGTTCGTAAAACAGGGGGATATGATGACGCATGAGGCACAGACCCGGGATGGGAAGTTATTTATCAATACAAAACAGGTGGCGTTACAATTAAGATGAGATATACGTATTTTGATTCTCCAATTGGTGCTCTTCTTTTAGCGGGCCGGGAAAAGCTGGAATACATCCATTTTCCTAAATCGTGCCTGACCGAAAACCCGTGTTTGGATGAAAACTTGTCCACATGCAAGGCGCAAGCAAAGCTGAAACCGGAGTGTACTGCAGTACATGAGGATTTCAGCTTTGCGCAGCAACGCAGCAGATGGATGAGTTTTTGTTCAAACACTAAATCCAGAAGCCGGGTTGAACCCATGGAAGACTGGAAAAAAGATGCAGGATTTTTCAAAAAAATCAGTTCCCAGCTTGAGGCCTATTTTAAAGGCGAGTTGATGGAATTTAATATTGATATGGAGTTGAACGGAACTGAGTTTCAAAAAAAAGTCTGGAAAGAACTGGCAAAAATCCCCTATGGAACAACCATTGCCTATGGTGAGCTGGCAGTGCGGATTGGCAATCCGAACGCATCAAGGGCGGTGGGCATGGCAAACAGCAAAAACCCGCTTCCCATTGTTATTCCCTGTCACCGGGTGATTGGAAAAGACGGCAGTCTGACCGGGTTTGGTGGTGGGCTGGACGTTAAACAGAAACTTTTGAATCTGGAGCAGCAGGGATGTTAAGTTATGGCATTCAGGATATGGATATGTGATGAAAAAGTTTATTAAACCGGGGATCATCAGTCTTGCTGTTTTGACTGGGATCGGAATCGGATATGTCACCTATCTGTTTAATGCCTATAAGCCAAATCCGATAGCGTTCACACCGGTTGCCACAGATGAAGAATATTTTGGTTCTTCATACCAGGAATGCCGCAATCAATTTCGAACAGAGGCGGACACTATATTTAACCTGATCAAAGGGGTTACGGTTTCCTGGGTAACGGTTGACAGTCAAATAGATTCGGATTTAACCATTGATTATTGTTATATTCCAGCCCAAAAAAATTTTAAGCGCCTGTTGATTCTGACATCAGGGATTCATGGTGTGGAGGGGTATGCAGGTTCTGCTGTTCAGCAGATGTTTCTGCATGAGATAGTGCCAAAAATCGATCTGGAAGAGATGGGAATATTGGTCATTCACAGTATTAACCCGTATGGGTTTAAATATCAAAGACGGGTGACGGAAAACAATATTGACCTCAACCGGAACTGTAATGCAGGCCCTGAAGGGTTTGAATCTCAAAATAAGGGATACGACGCTTTAAATTTCTGGCTGAATCAAAAAAAACCGCTGCTTTTAACAGAAATTCATCATTTTTTCTTTCCATTGTATGCCATACAAAAAGTTTTCAAATATTCCCTAAAAACAATGAGGCAGTCCATTTTACAGGGCCAGTACCAGCATGAAAAAGGAATTTTTTTTGGTGGAAAAACACGTGAGCCTGCTGTCCAATTATTAACACCATTGGTTCAAGAGATTGCCGAAGGATATGAAATGGTTTTTTCCATTGACCTGCATACAGGGTATGGGGCAAATGGAACCTTGCACCTGTTTTCTGAACCATTGAAAGATGCCCCTAAAAGAGCAAAAATTGAAACGATCTTTAAAGGATTTCATCTGGATTGGGGAGATACCGATGATTTTTATACTGTGTCTGGAGATTTCCTTTTTTATCAGGGCCAGGTGCTGCGGCCAAAAGAGTACTTGCCAATAGTCTTTGAATTTGGAACCCTGGATACCCAGACCATTCTGGGGGCGATGAAGGCCTTACACAATCTGATGATTGAAAACCAGGGCGTTCATTATGGCTATGCCACAAACAAAGATGAAACAGCTGCTAAAAATAGATTTATGGAAGGGTATTGTCCGGCTTCAGCCGCATGGCGATCCAAGGCCATTCATGATGCCAGAATACTATTGCAGCATGCAGTTAAAAATTATCAGAAGGTAGATGCGGTTCAGCAAAATTAAATAGTTCAATCTCTTTTTGTGTTTGATGAAAAATTTTTCCGGTCGTTTGGAATAAAGCAGATTCAGATCATATCCTGAAGTTAAGACTGTTTTAAAATAATACTAATAGCGTATAATTTGGATGTGCAACAGGATTGGTTTGGTTTAATCAAAGCCTGAGCAATCTTGCATACCCGGGAATCCACAGACAAAAAAAAATATAAGGAGATCGTGATGGCGAAAGAAATAAATGAAAAAAATTTGGCAAATGTCAAGGATCTTACGATATGTAAGGCCACTCAACAGATGCTTGAAAAAGCCAGAAGAGACGGCGTAACGATTGCCCTGGACCGTGGGTATGATATGAAACCGTGTCCTATAGGGGCTGAATCAGCCTGCTGCAAGCACTGCTACATGGGACCATGCCGATTAAATCCAAAAGATCCCTATAAAAAAGTAGGGGTTTGCGGCGCCACCATAGACACCATCATGGCCAGAAATTTTGGCCGGAATGTGGCGGCTGGATCTGCTTCGCACAATGATCATGGCCGACATATTCTAGGGCTTTTCCGGGGGATCATTGATGGTAAGATCAAAGATTTTGTCATTGATGATACCCTCAAGCTTGAACGGGTTGCCAAGTCTATCGGCATTGAGGTTGAAGGTAAGGATGTCAAACAGGTTGCAACCGAACTGGCGGACGAACTTGAAAAAACCTTTTCCAACACCGGGGGTGAAATGCCCTTTACCCGGCGGGCACCCAAAGCCACCCGGGATTTGTGGCGAAAAAATGGAATCATGCCTCGAGGGGCCATGCTCGAGATCATGGAGATGATGAGCCGGACCCATATCGGGTGTGATCAGGATTATAACAACCTGATGAAACAGATCAGCCGGACTGCGCTGGCAGACGGCTGGGGCGGTTCCATGGTGGCAACGGAGTTGTCAGATATCATGTTCGGGACTCCCTCTCCAGTCCTTGCCGATGTCAACATGGGTGTTTTAAAAGAAGATCATGTCAATATTATTGTTCATGGCCATGAGCCAGCCATGTTTGAAGGTATATTGATGGCTGTCAATGATCCTTTCTTTGTCCAGGAGGCAAAGGCAACAGGGGCAGCAGGGATCAACCTTGTGGGAATGTGCTGCTCAGGTGCTGAAATGATGTCCCGTCACGGGATTCCTCATGCGGGTAATTTTAGTTCAACAGAAGCTGTGATCGTAACTGGTGCCGTGGATGCCATGGTTGTGGATATCCAGTGCATCAAACAGGGCCTGGTTGAAGTGGCCAGATGTTATGATACCCATCTGATTACCACCAATCCGAGAGCTATGATTGAAGGGGCGACACACATTGAATTTGAAGATGCAGATCCCCGCAGGTGTACGGATCAAATTCTGTCAAAAGCCATTGCCCGGTATGCAAGCAGAAAGATGCCGGTTGAGATCCCCAAACAGATTCAAAAAGGGGTTCACGGGTTTTCCCATGAATATATTGAGTATATGCTGGGCGGAACCTTCAGAGGCAGTTATTTCCCTTTGAACGACAATATTATCAATGGCAGAATCCGTGGTGTTGCCGGGGTTGTGGGATGTACCAATCCAAAAGTGAAACAGGATTATGTCCATGTGGAACTGGTTAGAGAGCTGATTAAAAATGATGTACTGGTACTCCAGACCGGATGCTCACAGATTGCGCTGGCAAAAGCCGGATTCCTGGTTCCGGAAGCAGCTCCGCTCGCAGGGCCGGGGCTTTCAGAGGTGTGTGAAACCGTTGGTATTCCGCCGGTTCTGGGTCTTGGGTCCTGTGTGGACAACACCCGGATTCTGATTGCAGCATCGGCCATGGTTGCAGCAGGCGGATTGGGCAATAGTATAGCAGACCTTCCGGTGGCCGGGTGTGCGCCTGAATGGATGAGTGAAAAAGCCCTTGCCATTGGTCAGTATTTTGTGGCATCAGGTGTGTATACGGTCTTTGGTGTCGGTTTTCCATCCATTAAAGGCACAAAATTCCATGATCTGATGTTTGATGGTCTAGAAAAGCAGGGATATGGGAAATGGGGTGTGGAACCCGATCCCATCAAGATCGCCCATATGATGATCGCCCATATTGACAAGAAGCGAAAAGAACTGGGGATTGACAAGGCAAGGGAAAGAACCCTTGTGGACATGTCAGACCGCCGTGATCTGGCATCCTGATTCAGATAATTTTTTCCCGGGCTCTGCATGATCTTTGCAGGGCCCGGTTTTCCCTTCATTTTTCCGATAATATAAACAATAAGTCCCTTTGCACATCTTGACTTTTTTCATGAATTTGAATAATGAAATAAGATTCAAAAAATATTAATGGAGGGTCATCATGCGTTATATTCTTGCTGTCTGTTTGCTGTTTTTTACAACAACTGCTTTTGCTGCTGCTGATTTTGTTGCCACTTATCAATACCCGGATGGAAATCAAATTACCATTGTTACAAGAGATGCACAACATGTGAGAATGGAGACCTCTCCTACAAGTTATATGCTTCTTAAGGAAAACAAGGTCTATTCCGTGTCCCAGGATGATGGTGGTCAGTGGGTGGTCATGGACATGGATCAGGTGAAGGGGTTGGCAACCGGCGGCGGGTTTATGAGCCTGTTTGGCGGCGGAGGTCAGGAACCGGCAAAAGAACCGGAAACGTCTGCTGTCTATGAAAAAACCGGCCGGAAAGAAAAAATTGCCGGATATACCGGTCTGGTTTACAATGTTGAACTAATAGAAAATGGTCAGGTTGTCCAGCGGGATGAAATGGTGCTTTCTTCACATGCTGACCTGAAAAAGGTCAATGAAGGCTGGACGGCCATTGCTTCAAAAATGGGTGAAATCATGGGTGAAAATGTATCAAAAACCATTGAAGAAGCCACCAAAAAAGCCCAGGAAGAAGGATATGGCGGTATGCTCAGGTATGGGGATGAAATGAAACTTGCGAGCCTGAAAAAAATGAGTTTGGATCTGTCTTATTATCAGCTTCCCCAGGGATCAAAAACAGTTCAGATGGGAGCCATGCCACCTGCGACGCAGCCCCGGATGAATACCCCGAAACAGCCCCAGGTGACCTCGGTTCCGCAACCATCGGTTCAACAGCCTGTAACCGTTCCGCAGCCCCAGCAACAGGTAGAATCAGAACTTGCCAAAGATGCTAAAGACGTGGGCCAGGCTGCCAGGGATGAGGCAAAGCAAAGCGCAGAAGATGAAGTCAGAGAAGGGGTCAGAACCCTTTTTAAAAGCCTGTTTGATTAAATGCCATGGTTTTGTGTAAATAAGGTTTTAATTTTTTAATTAATTGCTCAAAAGGGATTGCTTTTCGCACGAGAAATTTTTATAGACAGAACAGCGTTTTTTTGCGAAAAAGATTTGTAATTTTATTAACGGTTTAGTATACGTTTGGGCAATGATTGATAATAATATTTTTGAAAAATTAAAACAGTCTAAGAATCTTCCCCAGCTTCCCCAGGTCATGCTCAAATTGATCCGGGCCTGTAACGATGAAAAGACAGGCATTGAGGAGCTGATCAAGATTATTTCAGCTGACCCCTCTTTGTCTTCAAGGCTCTTGCAGATTATGGGATCGGCATATGTTAATCTGCCCAGGGCTGTGAACAGCATTAAAACTGCGGTTGTCTATCTGGGAATAGACACTATTCGCAATATGGCCATTTCCACATCAGCCATGCAATTTTTTAAATTTACCCAGCCATTGGATAAGTTTAATATGGCTGCGTTCTGGTATCATAGCTACAAGTGCGGTATTATTGCTCAAAAGATAGCAAATGAGAACGGGTTTTCCAATCCTGATGAGTTTTTTCTGGCCGGACTGCTTCATGACATAGGCCGGCTGGTATTGATGAATACATTCCCCAAAGAATACCAAACCATTCTTGATGCTGGTGAGGATGAAAAAAAGACCATTGCTTCGGAAATAAAGGTGTTTGGTATTGATACACCCCAGGTCAGCGCCTGGCTGTTCAGTCAGTGGAATCTTAACCCGCTGATTTCTGATGCGGTTCTGTTTATTAACGAACCGATTGAGCAGATTGAAGGTGCGCTTTCTTATGTTAAAGTGGTGTTTATTTCCAATCTTCTGGCTGCAAAAGAGTCCCTTGAAAAAATACCCTATCTGCTTTCTTTGACCGATCTTTCCCAGGACCGACTTGAACAGATTGCCGTGGAAGCCCAGGAAGCGGTTGAACAGATGGCCAAAAGCCTGGGTCTGGATATGGACAATGTGGATGATCCGGTCTGCCAGAAATCGTTGACCGAAGAAATAAAAGATGTGTCCCTTTTTTACGGTACGCTTCAGAACCTTTTGTATGCCAAAGATATTGATTCGGTTCTGGATGTGGCCCAAAACGGGTTTAAGATTATTTTTAATGTGGAACGGGTTTTTTATTTTCTGCTGGATGAGAAAAAAGATATTTTAACCGGGTTCTGCTCCAGCAAGGATAAATCCCATAAAATAATCAAGAGTATTGCCCTGCCGATGTCAAACCAGTCCAGCCTCCTGGTGGAAAGTGTTAAATTTCAGACCATTCAAAACAGTTTGAAAACCAAAGCCAATAAAAAGCAGGCCATTTCCGACATGCAGATCGTCCGGCTGCTGGAGTCATCCGGGCTCTATTGCGTGCCCATCTATTCATCCAAAAAGGCTTTCGGGGTCATGGCCCTGGGTGTGGATGCAGCCATTGCAAAAGATCTGGATGAACATGCCGGTCTGGTCAGTCTTTTTTCCCGGCAAACCGGGGTCTGTATCCAGAGTCTTCGGTTTCATAATGAATATGCTGTTGATGTTCATGAAAAAAAGATGGAGGCCTATTCCACGCTTACCGACAAGGTGATCCATGAAATCAATAATCCCATATCCATTATTAAAAATTATATTGAAACCTTAAGATTGAAACTGCCGGATAAACATCCGGCACAGGGCGAGCTGACGGTTATTGGTGAAGAAATGAGCCGGGTGGCCGGTCTTCTGGACAGGCTGAGAAATTTTTCAAGACCCAGGATCGAAGGGTTTGAACCTGTGGATATCAATTTATTGTGTCAAAATATTCTTGAGGTCTTAAAAAAATCCATGCTGCTGCCCAAACAGATTGAGACCTCTCTTTCCATTGATCCTGAAATTCCCAAGGTGAAAACCGATCCGGACGGATTAAAGCAGGTTTTTATCAACCTGATTAAAAATGCAGCAGAAGCCATGGAGCAGGGCGGCAAGATATCGATTCAAACCCGTTTGATATCAGAGTCTGCCAAAATCATGATCGATGAAAAAAGAAGACTGCCGGGAAATATTGAGATCATTATCTCTGATACTGGGCCGGGGATCAGTGAAAATTTAAAAGAGACCCTGTTTGAACCTTACACCACAACCAAGATTGGCAGCAGCAATTCAGGACTTGGCCTTTCCATTGTTCACTCCATTGTCAAAGAATTGAACGGCAACATTGTCTGCCAGAGCGAAAGAGGCAAGGGCACAAGTTTTATTATCACCCTGCCTGTAAGTTCATCCAGAAAAGATTAAAGGCCCGTAACTGTGAAACAGATAGAGAATGCCATGTTAAAGCCTGAAACGCCAGTGAAAACCGGAGAGCTCCTGATCAAGGAAGGATTGGTGCGGCAGGAAGATGTTGATATGGCCCTTTCCATGCAGGAAAAGCAGTCGGCATCCCCGGGATTATCAAAAAATCGTCTGATCGGTATGATCCTGTGCGATCTGAATTTGATCACCCCCCTGGATAATTATCATGTTCTGCATAAATATAATAAACTGATTACCATTGAATCTGCCCTGGCACATAAAGGATTGCTTTCAAAAGAGGCTGCATCCCAAATTGTAAAACAATCCAGGCATCAGGAAATTCCATTGATCAGCCATCTGCTCAAGACCGGCCATGTTTCCACAAGCCAGATGCAAAAATTATTGTTTGGCCTGTTTCATATCCCCTTTCGATCCATCAGTGATTTTATTTTTAATGAAAAAGACAGGGCTCAGTTGATTCAGGTGATGGATAAACAGCGGTCGTTTGAACAAAAAATTATTCCTCTGGTTGTCAAGGATAACACCTTGTTGTTCGGCATCACTGATCCGGATAATATTCTGGTTGTCCGGCAATTAAATGAACAGTTTCCCCAGTTCCGGTTTAAAACACTGTTTATTCCGATTTCAGGATTTTTATGGTTTTCCAAAATTATTTACAGGGAAAATCATCTGGAAGAAGTAACACAGGAAAAAGCCGTTGACCTTTCATTGCTTTTAAATTTTAAAACAATCATCAAAGACCCGGAACTTGAAAAAAAATCGGTCTGGATTTTATATGAAAGATATGAGTTATTGCGCCGCTTGACCGGAAAAGCCAGGCGGGGAAATTTTCAGGATGAATTCAATCTGTTCATTCAAAAAACGCACAACCGGATTTGCCGGGAATTTCAAACCGAACACATTGAATATTCATTGAAAAAAGAAGGCGGCACGGTCAGTGTGGTTGCCTTTCCAATAAGATAGGATAAAAAAGCATGGCAAGAATTATCACCATAACCAGCGGGAAAGGCGGGGTCGGGAAAACCAGCATCAGCTTGAACCTGTCTTTGTGTCTGGCATCCAAAGGGTATAAAGTCTGCTTGTTTGATGCGGATCTGGGTCTTGCCAATGTGAACATTCTTACCGGTCTTTATCCCAAAACAGACCTTGCCGATGTGATTTTTAACCGGTCCTGCTTAAATGATATCATGATCAAGGATTTCCAGGGAATTGATATCATCCCGGGCAGCAACGGGGTGGAAAAGTTAGCGGATCTGACCTGCGAACAGACCGATCGATTGATTCATGCTTTTTTAGATCTGGAAGATTACGACTATTTTATTTTTGACACATCTGCCGGTATCTCATCCCAGGTGATTGCCTTTTGCATGGCTTCCCATGAAATTGTTCTGGTTGCAACCTGCGAGCCCACATCCATAACAGATGCGTATTCCATGTTGAAAACCTTTTCAAAACGTGGATATGAAAACCCGGTTAAAATTTTGATCAACCAGGTTAAGACCGGCAAGGCAGCCAAATCAACCTATGCCCAGTTAAAAGAGACCGTAAACCGGTTTTTAACCATAAAACTTGAACCTCTTGGAATTGTGGGGTGGGATAAAAGCGTTCGAATGGCGGTTATCTCCCAGACCCCGTTCTTTATGCTTTTTCCAGAGACCCTGGCATCAAAGTGCATTCGCACGATCACAGAAAAATTAATCAACAAACCCGACCCGGCAGGCGATATGCCAATGGAGCTGTTCTGGGATAAGTGCCTTGCCTTTTTTGAAAAAAAACCGGCCCTCCAGATGGAGAGTCCGCAGGATTCCGATGACCGGGACAACACGATATCAAACCCAGATTCTCAAGAAAACAAAACCCTTGAAAAAGACATGCAGATTCAGCAGGCCATTGCCCGCCTGGAGTCAAAGCTGGACGCTCTGCTGGACCAGGTATCCGAGATTCGGCAGCATCTGGAAGTTCAAACGCCTGTCCTGAAAAAAGAACCAGCCCCATTCAATCCCAGCCCAATCCTGCCCATTCCAGCCCTGCCCGTGCCCAGAAAAATCACCCTGGACTTTGAATCCTGGCTGCAGGAAAATAAAAGACAGGGATTTTAAAATTAGCCAATTAGCCAGAATAGTATTTATAAGGACTGACATGAAAACACATATTGGAAGCTTATGTTTTTTATCGATTATGTTGCTGTGCTTTTTTCAAACAACGGTTGCGGTTGCCGATGAGTATCAAGATCAGGTAGCTGCCAAAACGGCACAGATTGAAGCCTGCAAAGCCGTCATTGCACACAAGCAGGGACTGATTGCCGAAGAACAGGCAGGTATTGATGCCGGCACAAAAAGCCTGGAACAGGCAAAGAAGATATATGACATCGGTCTTGAAAAATATAAAAATATGGAAGCTGAAGTTAAGGGTATTGAGGACAAAATCAATCATTTATCCTCAAATATTTTTATCATGCGAAGCACGTATAAGGATTTTTACAATGCCTATCTTGCCTACAAAGATGCATGGTATGCCAAAAATTATGAGCGTATGAATATTGAATACCTCAAAATGTGGCACTATTCCCATGGATTTGAAGAAAAGCCGCCCTACCAGGATCCTGTCACGGGTTTTTATGAAGTTCGAAAATGGTTTATCAAAATGGGCGCCCGCTGGTCAATACGCTCACTTCACACGGTTGTTTCCACGATAAACCTTGTCAGATCCATCGTCAGTATCAAAGAGAAAATTTCCGATGTGGTTTCGGTTGCCAACGAAGGGTTTAAAGCCGTCTTTGATTACGCTTCAAGCGAGGCCATTGATACCATAAAAGAATCTGCGATTGAAAATTTAAAGGCTGCCGGTT
This sequence comes from Pseudomonadota bacterium, assembly GCA_043827005.1. Taxonomy (GTDB): domain Bacteria; phylum Desulfobacterota; class Desulfobacteria; order Desulfobacterales; family Desulfobacteraceae; genus Desulfobacula. Next base: position 13,192 of record JBDRPM010000092.1, read on the forward strand.
CTGAAACCTACAAAGTCATAGATGATACCCTGGCCAAGGCAGATGCCTTGAGTGATCCTTTGGGATCAGCAGAAAAAGAGCTGGAACTGATGGTCAAGAGTATCGAGAAAAAGGAGAGTTTCGGGTACCCATCCAAAGAAGAGGCCATCGAAAAGATGACAGACCTGATCGCTTCTTCCGGAGAGCTTCATGAACAGGCAACACTTGATGCAAAAGAAGTCCTGGCAGAACTTGGACCTGTGAAAGATGGCATCAAGGGGTATGAGGATGCAATAGCCGATCATAAAGAAGCCCAGCGAATTTATTATGAGCAGATCAAAGTGCAAAGAGAAAAAATCATACAGCTTGAGCAGGAGAAATCCGCAATTCACTATACCTATCATGTCGGTAATTCAGGCTGCACAAATTATGTATCTTCTCTATCTGTATCTTCAAAGAACGGAGAGATCCTCAGCCTGAACCGGGAAACCTCATCATTGACCGGATATCCCACCGAACTTGATATCCGGGCAACCACCGGTATTGCAGGCTGCAGGTCTGCATCACAAGAATGCACAAATGAATATGGAAATACAATCATCGTCCATTATACTTACGAGAATGGCTTTTCAACCGAACTGGACAGTAAACTGCTTTCCGGGAGCGGGACCAAGCTGGCATTTTCTTCTGGTAAACTTTCGGCCACAGGAGCTGGATCCGGAGAGGAGGATTTTACTTTTACTTTCCCGGGCAAGATTCAATTTAGTCAATACGTTGAATCAGACCTTGCCTGCGGTCTGACGTCTGCCGTGCCGACAGGCAATGGCGAAGTCAAAGAAACCCGGAATTTTACAATTATTGAGGCCTCTGATATGTTTCTGATTCCAAACAGGTACAGGGAAATGCAGATACCTGTTGAACAAGATTTTCCAAAAACCTATTTTACGTTTTTTAATAAAACGCAAACCCCTTATGAGGATGAAGATTTCTATATTGCCTACAAGCTTACGGGTGAAGACGATTATCAGTACAAAAAGGTTGATAGCTTAAAGGTAACCGTCACAGATCTTAAAACCCATCCCGATGGCATTGTCACGGGAAAATTTGATCTTGACGGGTACATGAAAGTGGATGCAGATACCAATTCTGTCAAACTTGCCTCATTAACCATGTATGCGGAGAAGATAACCCCCACGGCGTCATTTGTGGATTACCAGGACCAAAGTGTCACCATTACCAAAGGGGCAGTGCCTTTGGATAAGACCATTAAAGCCTCCCTGGTGCTCACCTCGGGTTTGACTCCAGAATATGGGATTGATGATTTTATCAAGGTTAAAATGATTGTGGATCGGTTTGACGTTGAAAAAGTTTATACAGATACAGGTTTTGTAAAGGAGAATATTTTCTTTGAAAACTTTAATGGTATCGGCAGTCCTATTCCAATCCGGTACGAAATTACCAGAGAAAGGCAGGACGGCTATGTGGCGCAAACGATCAAAACAGGTGACTTTGGAGAGGATCTCATCGGCAGTGTTCAGTATGATGATTTTTATATGACGGAACCGAATAAGAAAACCGAATACCTGTCCCATAAAAACGAGTTTTATTTTGAAAAATCAAATTCCTGGAATTATTTTACCCACGATGTCCATGGGACAACCCTGTTGGGTCATGATGGGGTTACAAGTTTTGGCCAAGACACAAGAGAAATCCTTTTTGATGACGCTTATACCATCGGGATTCGGGATTTTCCACAGTATTCATCCGTCATATACAATGCTAACGTACCCATACCCATCAAACTTATCGGTGGTCAAATGACAACGGACCGCAACAGGATATATCAAGGGGATGAGGACGCACAGACACAAGCAGACGGGGAAGAGGATGATTTGCTTAAGCTCAATGAGAAAGGACTGTTTTTGAGCAGTAATAAAACCGGCTTTGTTGCCGGCTTTAACTATAACGTGGTCAAACTGCGGATGCGCGAATCAGATGGGCATCGGTATTTTGTCTTGAAAATTCTCGGGCCCACGAATATGGATACCCATTTCGTCAAATGGACCTTTAGTGATGGCACCATCCAAAGCGGCGTATTTGTCCAGAACGGAATGATCTGGGAAAGCATTATCGAACCTGCTTGTAATCTAAAGGAAGTTGAACTGTTTTCCAGAGATATGATCAGTCAGGGTAAACTTGAAATGGTCAATTTTGTAACAAAATTTCCAAGTCTTTATGGCATTTATGAAGATGAATTTGTGATTCGTCTGCAGGAGCGGTATGAGAATACAAGCGGTTCGTACCAGCTCAAGGATAAAAAGCTCATGTTTGTTCAGGATAACTGGACAGACTCTTCCGTGGATATACACTTTCCCGTTGACAATTCGGCAATGACTTTAAAAAAAGCCTCAGGAGTTGATATGGTGCCGGTGGAAGAGATTTTTGTGACTGGCAATACCATAAAATTTTACCTTGGCATGTTTCCGCGCCGCCCCTTGAAAGTGATCCAGTCACCTAAAATAGGCAGTCTTGATGTTACCCAGAACCGGATCATCTATTCTGCACCCGATGGCTTTATTGGGACGGCTTCCTTCAGGATTGATCTGTATGGGGCACTGAGCAACCCCTATGAAGCATATGCCAACCCTGAGTATTCTATGAAAGGCATTGAATCCCGATATTTAGATGTAAAGGTGGACTTTAGCGGGACATCTCCTGTTTTGTGGGTTACCAGTGTCTATAAAAGTCCCATAGAAATTTATCTGTCCCTGGAGTTTGATACCGTTATTAATTCTGTTGACAATAGTGAAACAAATGCCAGCGTCGGAATAAATTTAACAAACGATCATATGATCAATTATACACCAAAAAGCAATATTGATTTGGCAGATGATGATGTCATCACCCTGAACGGCAACTACATCATGAACCTGACCTGTTACCGAAGCAGAATGGGCTCTCGCATGATAAACCTGCCGCCCGGTGAAACCGTTGTGTTCAAAAAGAAATATCTCCAGTCCTTGTTTTATCATATTTTTGAAAACCAAATCGATACGCTTCAACCCGGTTTTGACGTTTGGGCACAAGGTTTTGAATACCAGATGAAAAAAGATGGAGAAGATGTGCCGTATATAGATGGCGGATATCCTTTGGATAGTTTTGATACTCTGGAAATCACCTATAATCCGCCCGAAGAGATCAACGATCCGAAACCGGCCGGCCTTCAACTTTTGGGGCGGCAGGGAAATAATTCTTATAAAGCCTTCCTTTTCTTTTTTTCACAGAATGAAACAGACGGGCTAAAGCCCGGGGATATTGACGGGAACGGCACCATTGATTTGAACGACTTGATGATGGTTTTAAACATTATATCAACCGGTGACCGGGTAGCAATTGCCGGAAATGATGTTGACAATGATGGGGTTATTGGTATGGCGGAAGCCATTTACATCATACAGGCGTTGAAGTGATCAGCATAACCGCTACCATTACATGCCCAGGTAGGCTTTTTTAACATCCTCATTGGTCAGAAGGTTTTGGCCTGTATCGGTCAATGTGATTGTGCCGGTTTCCATGACATATCCCCGGTCAGCCACCTGGAGGGCCAGATTGGCGTTCTGTTCCACTAAAAAAATGGTGGTTTTATCTTCCTCATTGATTTTTTTGATGATGCTGAAAATCTGTTTGGTAATAATGGGTGCCAGGCCCAGGGAGGGTTCATCCAGCAACAATAGCTTGGGTTTGCTCATGATGGCTCTGGATATGGCCAGCATCTGCTGCTCTCCGCCGCTTAGGGTGCCGCCCTGCTGGTGGCGGCGTTCGGCAAGAATAGGAAACAGGTCAAATACATGGTCAAAATCCTTTTTGATCCGGGCTTTATCCTTGCGAAGAAAGGTGCCCATATCCAGGTTTTCCATGACCGTAAGGTAGGGGAAAATGCGCCGGCCTTCCGGGACCTGGCTGATGCCTAAAGCAGCGATCCTGTCCGGTGCCATGTTGGTGATATCCTGGCCTTGAAACTGTATTGTTCCCTGGCTGGCCGGTACGATACCGCACAGGGTCATCAGCGTGGTGGATTTTCCTGCGCCATTGGCACCGATAAGGGTAATAATCTCGCCTTCTTTGACATCCATATCAATATGTTTAAGGGCCTGTATTTTTCCGTAAAAAGTTTGTATGTTTCTGAGTTTAAGCATCAATTTCCTCTCCCAGGTAGGCTTTGATAACCGCAGGATTGTTTCTGATATCTTCGGGTTTACCCTCTCCGATTTTTTTCCCATAGTCCACGACAAAAATATTTTCACACAGGCTCATGACCAGTTTCATATCGTGCTCGATCAGGAGGATAGATATTTTTTCCTCGCCCCGGATTTTTAAAATCAGGTCAATAAGCTGCTGGGTTTCGTAGGGGTTCATGCCGGCGGCCGGTTCATCCAGCAATAACAAAAAAGGATCCGTGGCCAGGGCTCTGGCAATTTCAAGACGGCGCTGGGCACCATAGGGAAGATTCAAGGCCAGGTCATCAACATAGCGTTCAAGACCGATTTTCCGGAGAATACCATAACTTTTATCCACGATAAACTGCTCTTCCGCCTGGGTGGCTTTTCCCCGGAAAATAGCCCCCAGCACCCCTGTTTTGGTGATGGGGTGGCAACCGATCATGACGTTTTCCAGTACGGTCATGGAAGAAAACAGCCGGATATTCTGAAAGGTTCTGGCCAGGCCTTTCCGGGTCACAAGGTTGGGTTTTAATCCATTGATCCGCTGGGTTGAGGATTCTGTGGCATCAGGCCGGATCAGAACATCACCAACAGTGGGGGGGTAGATGCCGGTAATGCAATTGAAAAAAGTAGTTTTTCCTGCACCGTTGGGACCGATCAGTGCGGCAATTTCATTTTGGCGGATGGTGAGATCAAGATTATCGATGGCCCGTAATCCCCCAAAATCCATGGTCAGGTTGTTTACTTCAAGGATAGGTTTCATGGTTTTAATTCTTATGCGCCTTAAACTGATAGGTTTTTCGAACATTCTCGATCATGCCGCCGGGTTTGAACACCATCATGAGGACCAGTACGGTCCCGAAAGTGATCATCCTGAATTCGCCAAAATCCCTTAGGTATTCAGGCAGCAGGATTAACAGCAGGGCCCCTGCAATTACGCCTGAAATAGATCCCATGCCGCCAAGGACAACAGTGCACAGGATGATGACCGATTCCCAGATGGTAAAGCTGGCTGGATTGATAAAGGTGGTTTTTGCAGCAAACACCACACCGGCCATACCGGCCCATGTGGCACCCAGGGCAAAAGCCCGAAGTTTTGTTTTGGCCTTGTCAATGCCCATGGACTGGCAGGCGATTTCATCGTCCTTCAATGCGATCCAGGCCCGGCCGATGCGGGAGTTTTCAAGCCGGTTGATCACAAAGATTGTAAAAATAACCATGCCCACAATGATGTAGAACAAATAGACGGTGTTGGCTTCCAGAGACATTGGCATTCCAAACAAGCTGGGTTTGGGAATGTTGGCAATACCACTGGGGCCCCTGGAAAAGTCATTCCAGTTTTCAAGGATAAGCCGGATGATTTCTCCAAAACCTAAGGTAACAATGGCCAGGTAATCCCCCCTGAGTCTGAGTACTGGATAGCCCAGGATAATTCCGAAAAAAGCAGCCAGAAAACCGCCAAGGGGCAGGGCAAACCAGAAGGTCAATCCAAAATGCAGATTCATGAGGGCATAAAAATAGGCGCCAACAGCAAAAAAAGCCACATAGCCCAGATCAAGAAGCCCTGCAAGACCGACCACAATGTTCAGGCCCAGGCCGAGCATGACATAAATCAGAGCCGATATCATGATATTGGTCTGGTACATGGAAAGGATATGGGGAAAGATCAGGGTCAAAATCCCGAACACAATGATGGATGGAATATAGAATTTTCTTTCTTTGAGGAGGCGTTCAGAAAAAGCGGGCTTGCTTTTTTTTGCTGTTTGCCCCCCCTTTTTTTTGCGCCGGAGCATGTCCCGCCAGAGTATGGAAAGAAAAAACACCCCCACACCGATAAACAACAGGTTCCACCAGCGAAAAACAATGGTCTTGGTGACGGTATTGACCTTTATCACCAGGATGGGAAATGTCAAAAACATGAACCACAGGGCGGCCAGGGTTGATTTTTTAATTTCGTCTTTAAGATTCATGATTAAACCTTTTTGGTTTCAGCCCGGCCCAAAAGACCGGAGGGTCTGAAAATAAGAATCACGACCAGGAATAAAAAGGCAAACACATCTTCATAATCACTGGAAATATATCCGGTGAAAAAGCTTTCCGTCCACCCCAGAATTAAAGAGCCCAGTACGGCACCCGGTATACTTCCGATTCCACCCAGAACTGCCGCAACAAAGGCTTTTATACCTGCAATAAAGCCCATGTAAAAATTAATCTGTCCGATATGCGAGGCAATTAACAATCCACCAAGGGCTGCGGTTGCAGAGCCCAGGACAAAGGTGAAGGAGATGATTTTATTTACATTGATGCCCAGAAGGGCGGCCATGGTCTGGTCCTGGGATGTGGCCCGCATGGCTTTGCCGATTTGGGTGAATTTGATTAAAATGGTCAGAAAAATCATAACCACAATCGTGGTAATGATGATGACCAGTTCAGGAGAGGACATGATATGCGCATAGGGTTCCCAGAATTTGAAATCCGGAATCAGGCTGGGAAACGGTAAAAAGTCTGATGTCTGGGCAAGCAGGACATAGTTTTGCAAAAACAGGGACATGCCAATGGCAGAGATCAGAGCTGACAGTCGGGGAGCGTTTCGAAGCGGCTTGTACGCAATCTTTTCCATGGTGTAGCCATAACAGCAGGAGTAGAAAATGGCGGCACAGGCTGCCAGAAGAATCACTGCAATCTGGGGGAAACCCATCATGGTCAGGACGCTTGCAACAATCAGGCCGGTAAACGCACCGATCATGTAGATTTCACCATGGGCAAAGTTAATCAGCTGGATAATACCATAAACCATGGTATATCCCAGGGCGATCAATGCATAGATGCTGCCCCGGGTCAGTCCGCCTAAGAAAAGTTCCAGAAAATAATCAAACTCCATTTCAACCTGCTTTCTGTATAATGAATAAAGAATCAGGGGTCAGGCTTTGAATGCCTGGCCCCTGAAACGATTGAACTTTGGTTTTAACAGGGGTTTTATTTTTCTTCTACAAACTGGCCATTGGTTACTTTATAAACCGAGAAGCCGATACCTGTAGCATCCCCTTTTTCATCAAAGCTGATTTTACCAAGGGGGGTTTCCACATATTCGGTTTTCAATGCGTTAACAATGGCATCATAATCTGTGGAACCTGCTTTTTCTATGGCATTGAGCAGGGCTATGGTTGCTGCATAAGCCGCATCAAAGAAAGCACCTGGATCAGATCCAAAAGCGTCCTGGTGTTCTTTTTTTGCAAGCATGGCCATGGGGTTGCTTGAAATGTCCATGGGGCCTGTTGCATAAACGCCTTCAGCATATTCGCCGGCAACTTTGATAAAGGTGTCGTCTTTAACGCCATCAGCGCCCATGAATATGGTTTCCATTCTCTTTTTGCGCATCAGGGTGACGATTTTAGATGCTTCCGGATGATATCCGCCCCAGACAACCAGTTCCGGGTTTTCACGATTTACTTTAGAAACAATGGCAGAATAATCCACAGCACCCGGTGTAACCCCTTCAAATAATAATACAGGAATACCGGCTTCTTCAAAGTATTGTTTGGCCAGTTCTGCCTGGCCTTTGCCATAATCGCCCTTATCATGGAGAATGGCTACGGATTTAACTTTCAAAGTTTCAATGGCAAATTTGACTTGAAGCTGTGCCTGTTTGGCATCATGGGGGATGGTTCTGAAAAAGTTGGGATATTCACCGGATAATGTCAGGTCCGGGTTGGTTGCTGAAGGAGACATGGTCGCAATTTTTGCATCTTTGTAAAAACCAAGGGCTGCTTTGGTTGCACCGCTGCAGATATGTCCGAGAACGACATTGGCACCTTCGGAGACCAGTTTTGTCGCAGTATTGCCGGCAACTTCAGGTTTACACACATCATCTTCAATCAACAGTTCGATCTGTCTTCCCAGAACGCCACCATTTGCATTGAGTTTATCAATTACCAGTTTTGCCGCATTGACAGACGGGAGGCCGTAAGATGCCAGGTCACCGCTGTGGGCACCGGCAACACCAAATTTAATGGCTGGCAAAGGCTCGGCCTTTGGTGGTGCAGGCTCTTCTTTTTTTTCAACCACGGGTTGTGTTTCCTGCTGTGCCGGTGCGGCAGCTTTTGTATCTTCAGCCGGTTTTTCTCCGCAGGAAAAGATCAGAAAAGCAGATACCAAAAACAAAAGACCCCATAAAAATTTTTTCATCATTCATGCTCCTTTTTTTTGTTTAACTACTCATATTTAAATCTTAAACGACCCAAATATAAAAAGAGGGCGTGTCATAGTCAAGAAAAAAAGCATTATTGATATGGTTATCGATAAAAGAAAAACAATGAAACGGTCAGCTCGTATGTATGATATTTTGCATATACAGGCCAGGTCTATTGGTTTGAGCGGATCATGCCGGTTCAAATGGCAGGTGAAATGCCTTGAAAAATTTTGTCTGATATGTGGCTTATATCCCGGGCTTTTTTTTTATTCTTCAAGATTTGTTCAAATTTGTTTTAATGCTGTTTCCATTCGGTCCAATCCTTTTTCAAGTATGGATCCGGGGCATCCGAAGTTCAACCGTACAAACCCTTTTTGACCAAAAAAAGCACCATCAGACAACCCTAAGCCGGCCTGTTCGAAAAAATTGACAGGATCTTTGAGTTTGGTTTGGGTCACATCGATCCAGGCAAGATAGGTGGACTCAATGGGGTAAAGCGTGCACCCTTTCATCTGGTTGACCCGGGTGTAGACCAGATCCCGGTTGATTCCAAGATAGACAATCAATTGCTTGAGCCAGTCATCGCAGTGTTCATAGGCAGCCTGGGCTGCAACCAGCCCCAGAAGATTGACATGGGGGACCAAACCGTTCTGGCGCTGTTGAAATCGTTTTCTTAAGTCCGGATTGGAAATGATGGCAAACGAAGCCCCAAGCCCCGGGATATTATAGGTTTTGGAAGGGGCCATCAGGGTGATGGTCCGGTCCTGGGCATCTGTTGAAATGGATGCGGTTGGGATATGATGATTGTGGCTGTCCAGGACAAAATCAGCATGGATTTCATCTGAGCAGAGAACAACATCATAGGTTTTGCACAGTTCAACAAGCTGCTGGAGCTCCGGTCGTGTGAACAGGGTACCACAAGGGTTATAGGGGCTGCAGAACATGAAAAGCCCCACTCCTTGTTTGAATTGTGTTTCAAGGGTGTCAAAATCAAGGGTTGCCCGCTGGTTTTGATCAATCATGGGAACGGTGACCAGTTGTGCGCCGCAGTTTTTCGGCACTTCCAGAAAGGGTGGGTATATGGGCGTTGTGGTGACAATGGTCCGGGTTGGGTTCCCAAACGCAGAACCAGCCGCATTCATGGCGCTGACAACTCCGGGCAGCCAGGATATCCATTCCGGCCGGATGGTCCAGTTGTAAAGCAATTGCATTCGTTTGACAATGATCTGGTTTAAGTGTTCCGGTATCAGGGTGTATCCGAAAATTCCGTGATCCACACGGTCCCTGATGGCCTGTAAGATGGCTGGTGGTGCCTGAAAATCCATGTCCGCCACCCACATGGGCAGGATATTTTTGCCCTGATATTTCTGCCACTTTAAAGAGCCGGTTCCGGTGCGGTCAATCACTTGATCAAAATTGTATTTCATATGTCCTCAAAACGTCTGTTATTTTTGATTCTACTTGGTGATGATGGGGTATCATAACACGGGAAAACAAGTTTAAAAATGGGTTTAATGCTTTTCCATATCTATTGTGTAAGATAGAACCATCACAGCAACATGGTGACGGATTGGCTGAAAGAGCATGAAAGACAGATTGAAGTTTTTCATCTGCCTGCCTGTTCACCGGAGTTGAACCCGGATAAATATCTGAATGGTGATTTGAAGGGCAAAGATATGAGTCAGATTTTAATTGTTAGGAGGATTCAAAAAAGTGTATGGTTTTAAAAATGTGAAAAATAAAACGATTTTAAAGGAACAGGATGACTGCTTGCGATAAAACAGATGAAAAATTAAACCGGATACGGCAAGTGATGACAGCCAATGGTATTGATGCGGTTGTGATACCCAGTGATGACCCCCATAAAAGTGAATATGTGGCTGAACACTGGCAGGCCAGAAAATGGCTCACCGGATTTTCAGGATCTGCCGGAACAGCCGTGGTTACGAAAGACCATGCCATTTTGTGGACAGATTTCAGATATTACATCCAGGCAGAAGAACAGATTAAAGGCTCACAGTTTGAGCTGTTTAAAATGGGTGAGCCGGATGTGCCGGGTTTTGACAAATGGTTGACCCGGATCTTAAGTTCTGGAAGCGCCATTGGTATTGACGGTGGGCTTTTCAGCATGGCCAGTGTTAAAAAACTCAAAACCCGGTTTGAAGAGAAATCGTTACAATTGAATACCAATGTTGATTATATTTCAACGCTCTGGACAGACAGGCCGCCCATGCCGGGTTCAAAAGCATTTCTATTTCCGAAAAAATATGCAGGACAGAGTCGGGCCGACAAGATTCAGCAGGTCCGGGATAAAATGGCATCATCAGGTGCTGACTATCATCTGATGGTATCGCTGGATGATATTGCATGGACCTTGAACCTTCGCGGTCGGGATGTGCATACCAATCCGGTGAATATCGCCTTTTTGCTGTTCACCCCGGAACGGCTGGATCTGTTTATCAATACAGATAAGATCGACACAACAATTGAAAAAGCGTTGAACAAAGATAAGGTTCAGGTTTCAAGCTATAATGATATTATTGCGGCATTATCAAAAATTGGTAAAACCGCAAAGGTTCTGATTGATCCGGAAAATACCAGTGTCCGCCTGGCCCAGGCCATTCATAAAAAATGCAGGATAATTAAAGCCCCCAGTCCTGCCGTGGCATTAAAAGCCATTAAAAACAAAACACAGATCGCTCACATGAAAGCCACTGCAGTCAAAGACGGGATTGCCATGACCAATTTTCTGTTCTGGCTGGAGCACCAGCCATCAGATGGATGCCTGACCGAAGTTTCTGCGGCAGAAAAACTGTTTGAATTTCGAAAACAGCAACCAGACTTTATGGATAACAGCTTTGACCCCATCATGGCCTATCAGGCGCATTCTGCCATGTGCCATTACTCTGCCACAACAGACACAGATGCGGCCATTGGCAGCGACGGTATCTTTTTAACCGATTCCGGCGGTAATTACCTGACCGGTACCACAGACATCACCCGGACCCTTGCCCGGTCTAAACCCTCTCGGCAACAGATTAAAGATTATACCCTGGTACTCAAGGGCCATATTGCCGTGGCCACCATTGTGTTCCCCAAAAAGACCCGGGGGGTGCAGATCGATACCCTTGCCCGCCAGTATCTGTGGAAACAGGGGCTGGATTTTGGTCATGGAACCGGTCACGGGGTGGGGTTTTTCCTGTGTGTCCATGAAGGACCGGCCCGGATCAGTCCCCATCCAATAGACCAGGCCTTAAAACCCGGCATGCTGCTGACCAACGAACCCGGCATCTACAGGGAAGGTCAGTACGGCATGCGCCTTGAAAACATGATCCTGGTTCAAGAGGCGTTTGAGAATGAGTTCGGCCAATTCTTAAAGTTCGATCAAATGACCTTCTGCCATTTTGAACGGGAGCTGATTGATCCGGCCATGCTGCAAGATGAAGAGATTGTCTGGCTAAATGCGTACCATGCACAGGTCTATGATAAAATCGCTCCAGGTTTAACAAAAGAAGCTGCCACCTGGCTTAAACAAAAAACCAGGCCCCTGGCTTTGGGCTAAATTTCAATTGCAGTTTAAAATCCGATTTTCTTTTTTGGATGGACATCCTGGTAGTTTTTGGCAATGATCACACATGGGGGTAATTTCTCGTTTTCCCTCTATTTGAACTATCCGGAATTTCCGGATAGTTGTTTCAGGAACCAGCTCACCTTCATCATACACATTTTGTATATGCTCACTTATGGTCCGAACATCTTTTTGAAAAAGTTCCGCCATCAATCTTTGGGAAAGCCATACCGATTCATTTTCAAAACGAACATCCAGCTTCAGTTTGCCGTTCTCAGCCTGATAAACCAGAAACTGACCCTTTGCAGCCTCCAAACCGCGCTCATCTGTATTCATATGAGGTTTGTTTTTGTGATTTGTCCTGAAAATAATGTCATCGACAACATCCCTGTCGAGAATAGTCCATGCCTTTCCTTTGGCTGTTTTAAATGTTTTTCTCAATAACGTTGTATCGCAGGGATATTCAATTTGGATTAAAATACTGTGTTGATTTGCTGTCAAAAAGCCCGGAGTGACAGGGAAAGTCTGGGGAATTCATCCAACTAAAAAATGGATTTTGTGACGTAAGTAGTCTTCACCTAAAACACATCGGTTTGATCGGCCAGATTTTATATATCAGACACCCAATAACAAAGAACGGAGAGTTTATAAATATACTTGATCGCTTTAAAACCCCTATCCCTATTCTGTTTCAATCCAATTTTCCAACCGCAAGCCCTCGACT
>JBDRPM010000093.1:0-13728 GCA_043827005.1 Pseudomonadota bacterium
TGGATGAATGCGCCCATAAATTAAAAGGCACCCTGCGATACCTTGCTGCGGAAAATGCAGCCCAGGCTGCATATGAACTTGAATCTGCCGGCAGAAACAAGAACCTGGAAGGTATTGATGCCAAACTTGAAACATTAAAAAACGAATGCCAGAAAGTTATTGGATATATCCAGAACTTTAAACCTTAATTTCTGCCCTTTGTCGGACAAGGATCAAACAGCGGACAGTCCTGACACAAAGGTTTTTTAGCATCACATATCTCTCGCCCAAAATATATGAGCTGCAGGGATAAATCACTCCATGAGGATCGGGGAATAATCTGCATCAATTCAAATTCCACTTTTACTGGATCTGTTTTGTCTGTCAGGCCCAGCCGTTTTGAAATCCGCAGGACATGGGTATCCACAACAATCGTCTGGTGCCCAAATGCAGCCGACAAAACCACATTGGCTGTTTTTCGGCCCACACCCGGCAATTTAACCAACAGATCCAGATTATCCGGGACTTTTCCTTGATACTCATCTAAAACTGCCTGGGCACAGGCTTTAATATTTTTAGCCTTGTTATTATAGAATCCAGTTGAATAGATGATTTTTTTAATCCCAGCCAGGGGAGCGACAGCCAAAGCCTTTGCGTCCGGATATGTTTTAAACAATTGTTTTGTGACCTTGTTCACCTGGTTATCTGTGCACTGGGCTGACATAATCGTGGCAATCAGCAGCTGAAAAGGCGTGTCATGCTCAAGCTGGGTCTTGACAACCGGGTACCGGTTTTTTAAAGTTTCAAGAATTATGGTTACATTTGATCTACTCTTTTTCATGACAAGGTTATATATGAAGACAGATAAAACCTCAAGACAGATTAAGGGCTTAGGGCTTTGCTCAGGCGGTCTGGACAGTATTCTGTCAGCGCTGATACTCCAGCGCCAGGGCATTGAAACAACCTGGATCTGTTTTGAAACCCCGTTTTTTTCATCCCAATCCGCCCAGAAAGCCGCTCACATGACCGGCATCCCTTTAATTACAATGGATATTACACAAGATTACATGGAGATGATGAAAGCCCCAAAAGCCGGCTTTGGGAAAAATATGAATCCGTGTATGGACTGTCACGCCCTGATGTTTGCCAAAGCAGGAGAACTCCTGAAAGAAAAAGGCTTTGATTTTCTGTTCAGTGGCGAAGTATTGGGCCAGCGCCCGAAATCCCAGAATAAAGACTCCCTGCGCTATGTGGAAAAAAACTCAGGATTTGACGGACAGATTTTACGCCCCCTATGTGCCAGACGTCTGCCGGAAACACGCATGGAACAAGATGGGCTGGTGGACAGAGAGCAATTGCTGGACATCACCGGAAGAAGCCGGAAAGTTCAAATGCAACTGGCCAAAGAGTTTGGGATAAAAGAGTTTCCCCCTCCTGCAGGCGGATGCCTGTTAACCGATAAAAATTTTTCAAACCGGCTTAGAGATCTGATGGTTGTTCAAAAAAAATTTGAGACCAGGGAACTTTTCTTCCTGCAAAGCGGCCGGCATTTCAGACTGGATGATCAAACCAAGATCATGGTTGGGCGATCCTTGCAGGATAATGCCAACCTGCTCAAATATACAGACCCCCGAACTGATATCGTTATCCAGCCTTCTTCAATAGCAGGACCGGATACCATTCTGACCGGGAATCAAACACAAAATAACATACAGACCGCCGCCATGATCTGTGCAGGCTATACCAAGGCTGCGCCTGGAGAAATAACCGATATATCTGTCACTCAGGGTGGTGTAACAAAAGTGATCCGGATAAAAGTGGTTCCTGCTGATGGGTTCAAACACTTGATGATATAAAGCCAAAAAAAATTTGAGGACGTAAAACCCCGGACATATCTATTGACAGACAGTCTTGTTCAAAGCCATTGATTGCGTTTTCCGGGTAATCATACTCACAAATCCAGCAAGGGTCTGGTCCATGATATAGTTATGATTTTCTATAAAAATGACTCTTGCAAAAGGAGAACTCATTTTAATCCATAATTTTGTGGGAGAAACATTCCAGATAAAATGAATCGTGGTTATGTCATGACTTGCTCTAAAATAACACATCCCCTGACCATAAAGATCCCCGGTGACATCAAAAGATAAAAATGAATATTGAGTGACATTGTCAACAACCGAATCAAACGTGATCCGATAGGGCAAGACCCCTTTCCAGGTGGATCGGATCGTATTTCCTCTTTTAACTGCATCAAAAAAACCACGCTGCTCAATTTTTTCCAGACTGCGGCACCAGGTCGGCCATTTCTGATAATTGATCAACTCATTCCAGACCAGTTCTAACGGAGCATCAATGTCCCATGACGTGCTAAACGAATATTGATTTTTTTTATTTAAAAATTTGTCAATCAGGTTCATGGTAAGAGCTTTTTATTTGTTTTAGCATCATTCACCATACCATACTTTTTAATTTTGATCGACAGCATTGCATTGATGGGTTTTACCGTTAAAATAAAGGCCGGCATAAAGATAAGATCCCCCATCAGAGCGATAAGCGCTGCCGAGGAGATTAACACCCCCAAAGAAAAAACATGGGTAAACGGAGAAAAAAGCAATCCCAGGGCAGAGAAAAAAAGCACACAGGTTGTCGAAATTAATGAACGAGATGTTGTGTGATAGGCATTGACCAAACAGTCATGGATATCAGTTGCCTGTTTTGAATTGATCATTTCCCGCTTTAATTGTGTCAGATAATGGATTGAATCATCCACAGACAAGCCAAAAGAGATGACTGCAGCAAAGATGGTTAAGGGGTCAAGCGGAATATCAAACCAGCCCATTATTCCAAAAATAGTAATCAAAGGGAAAATGTTTGGGATCAGGCTTAACATTCCGAGAACAAAGGATTTAAGCTGAAAAGTCATCATGGCAGTAATCACCAGAACAGCCAGCAGCAATGTTTTCATTTGAGACGAAACCAGATCTGATGTTTGTGATTTCAACAGTATCAATTGCCCGGAAAGTGTTGCTTTTATGTTGTGTGAAAAGGCCTGGTCTGCTTGTTGTCTCACCTGTTTAAGGACTGCTTCTATCTGATCTGATGTCTGGCTTTGAATATGGACCACGATTCGCATTTTTTTCAAAGCCGGGTCCAGATAGGCCCGTATCATATCATTCTCAGAAGTTTGACCCATGATTTGCTTAAAAACAACTTCCGGCATAATCCCTGCCGCAGATAACTTGAGAGCTATCCGAAAAATTAAAGGGGTTAATGATTCAACCTCATCAACCCCTGGAATCGCCTGTATTTTTTTTTCAAACCCAGCCAGTTCATACCAGAATTGTCTGGAATAAAAGTGATCATCCAATGAAGATATCACAATGGAGAATGAGGTCCCGGAAGAGAGTTGTTCCTCAATATACGAAAGGTCTTTTGCCTCGGGGGTGTTTTTGATCATGGGATTGGTTAAATGCTTTATCGTCCGGATCTGTGGGATCCCCCATGCCATGATGATCAAAAATACAATCCCCACCACCACTGAAACCTTTGGTTTCCGGAAACCTGCGATTGCAAAAAATCTGACAAGGTCATCAATCCTGTCTTTTGTGTGTTTTTGAAAAATTGTATTGCTGACCATGGGTTTTTTCTGCAGACAAAAAGAGGTGATCGGCAAGGTCAATAGAAAAGCCAGCATCACACCAATGGCGGTAATGATTCCGGCCTGCTGAATCATTTCAACCGGACTTACGGTCAAGCTGATAAATCCTGCAGACGTGGTCAAGGCGCACATAAAACTTGGCTGCAGAATCATATCATATGTTTTTTCCAGGGCGATTCGGCTTGAATTTGTTTTCAACAATTGAATATATTTTGAGACAATATGAAAAACAGTGGTTGTCGAAACAACCAGAATAAACCCAAAACTTAAGCTGGTGGCAAGATTCAAAGGGATCTTAAACATGCCCATGAACCCGCAGGTCCATATCAGCGTCACCAGACTGACCCCTGTCACCATCATACCGGCCCAAAGCGTTTTAAAAATATAGAACGCAATCAATGTTCCAAAAAGCAGGCCCAGCACGCCAAAAACAAGTGCATTCATCAGGTTATACCGTTCAAAAGCAGCCCGCAGCACAGGGATACCGCCTGCATAACAATAAGGATCTTCAGAAAAAATTATTCCAATGACTTGTTTCATTTGCCTGAGTTGCTTTTCCAGATCAAACCCGTTAAGGGTTTCATTATCAATTTTAATGATAAATCCAAGGGTCTGGCCATCACTGGAAATCAATCGACCCAAACCGGGAATCGTCCGGCGCAGATCGGCAAATGTTTCAGGGTTTGAAAAAAAATCAGCACCAATACGTCTGAACAGATCTGAAGATATAATTGTGCCAAGATCAATCACTGATAAAACCGCCTCAAACGCATTCAATTCCTGATGAACACGAGACAACCGGTTTTGTAATTTTGGATCTGTGAGAGAAAGCCTGTTCTTAACGGCCAGCAGGATATAATCATCGGTTCCAAAAGATCTGACAAATGCTGTGTGGTCGCTGTAATCCTCAGAATCTGATTTGTTAAAAGAAATACCAGAGGACTGTGTCTGAACCAAAGATGCGGGGAAAATAAGGATCAGCGTGGACAGAACCAGTCCTATCAAAACGATATGGCTGTTCTGTGTCAATGCTTTTGTAATTATTTTAATTGATGGTTGTATGATCTATTAATTCCCTGCGGTTCACATTTTGCCGGTTTGATTCAAACATTCAAACTGGCTTTAAGTTGCCCGCAGGCCGCTGAAATGTCAGCCCCTTTGCTCTTCCGGGTCATGGCCGTCATCTTTCGGTCTAAAAGAATCTGTAAAAACTGGGTGACTCTTTCTTTTGCAGGCTGCTTAAATTCACTTTTTTCATGCTCATTAAACGGGATCAGGTTCACCTTTGCCTTGATGTTTGAGAGCAGTTTGATCAGCCTTAGCGCATCCTCATCACTGTCATTTAGATCTTTGATCAAAATATATTCAAACGTGATCTTTTTGCGGGGTTTCATCTGAAACTCCCGGCAGGCTTCCAGCAATTGTTTGAGCGGATATTTATGGTTGATGGGCATCAAACCGGACCGCATTTCATCGGTTGTGGCATTTAAAGAAACTGCCAGATTCACATCGGTATCCAGCCCCAATTGCGTGATTTTAGGAATCAGACCGGAGGTGGATACCGTCACCCGCTTGTTGGAAAACTTGAACCCATAATCCGTATCGGTGATGATGCTTAACGCATTGATCAAATTTTTATAATTGGCCAGCGGCTCCCCCATCCCCATAAACACAAGGTTTGACAATTGCAGAGGGTCTATCCCCTTTTGCATCAGAAAAAATCTGGCATCCCGGACCTGGCCAATCATTTCAGCCACCGTCAGATTTCTGACCAGTCCGCCCCGGGCAGTCAGACAGAACCTGCAGTCATGGGCACAGCCCACCTGGGAGGAAACACACAGGGTGTAATGATCTTTTTCCGGAATCAGTACAGATTCAATATGTTCACCATCGCTGAGTTTGAACAGGTATTTTTCAGTTTTGTCTCTGGAGATCTGTCGATCCTCAAGAAACAGACGGTCAATGGTAAAATAATCTTCAAGAATCTTGTGCATTGACTTTGAAAGGTCGGTCATCTGGTCAAAGGAATCGGCCTGACGGATATAGAGCCACTTAAATATCTGGCCTGCCCTGAAGGGCCGAACGCCTTTGCCATCAAGCCATTTAACAAGCTCGTCCCGCGTATAATTGAGTATGTTTTCCATGTTTTTTTATCTGCTAAAAGTTAATATTTCCTTGACATAACACGGATTTTATACTAATTTCAATGATTTGATTTGATATTTGTAAGGTTGGTCTCTATATGTTTGATAGTTTGAGCGACAGGCTTGACTCGGTCTTTAAAAAGTTAAAAGGTCATGGTACCCTGAACGAAAAGAACATCGAAGATGGTCTTAAACAGGTACGAATGGCATTGCTTGAAGCAGATGTCAACTATAAGGTTGCAAAATCTGTTGTTTCAGATATAAAAGAGCGGGCCCTGGGCCAGGAAGTCATGCAAAGCCTGACACCTGGTCAGCAGGTCATAAAAATTGTAAACCAGGAGTTTACCAGGATGATGGGGTCTGAACATCAAGATCTGAATCTTGATGGGAAGTCTCTGGGTTCTGTTATGCTTATCGGGTTGCAGGGTTCAGGTAAAACCACCACAGCAGGAAAGCTGGCACTTTACCTTCGGAGTAAAGGCAGAAAGCCCTTCCTGGTGCCTGCGGATGTTTACAGACCTGCGGCAATTGATCAGTTGAAAAAGATCGGCAGGCAACTGGAAGTTCCGGTGTTTCCATCGACAACTGATATGAAGCCGTTAAGGATCTGTCAGGATGCAATGGTGGCGGCCAGAGAACAAGGCTGTGATACCCTGTTAATAGATACTGCCGGTCGGTTGCATATGGATGAACCGCTAATGGCAGAACTGGCCGGCATCAAAAAAGGGATTAACCCGTCAGAGATCCTTTTTGTTGCTGATGCCATGACCGGTCAGGATGCTGTCAACATAGCCAGTGCTTTTGACAAAGCACTGGATTTGGATGGTTTTATTCTGACCAAAATGGATGGTGATGCCCGCGGTGGTGCAGCCCTTTCCATAAAGGCGGTAACCGGAAAACCGTTAAAATTTATTGGCGTGGGTGAAAAATCAACTGCTCTGGAGGCATTTCATCCGGATCGGATGGCATCCAGAATTCTGGGCATGGGAGATACGCTTTCCTTTATTGAGAAAGCCACCGAAGCGGTTGACCAGAAAGAAGCCAAAGCGCTGGAAAAAAAGTTAAGAAAGAATGCCTTTACCCTGGAAGACTTTAAAAACCAGATCAAGTCAGTCCGTAAAATGGGATCGATCAAGGATTTGATCGGGATGCTGCCCGGAGTCAATAAAAAGCAGCTCAAAGGGATAGATATAAGTGACAAGGAATTTAACAAAATAGAAGCAATCATTAACTCCATGACCATGGAAGAAAGACGTCTTTACAATATCATCAAGGGGTCACGGAAAATGCGGATTGCCAAGGGAAGCGGGACAACGGTCCAGGATGTCAATAAGCTTTTGAAAAGTTATTCTGCGTCAATGAAAATGATCAAGAAGTTTAATAAAGGTGGCATGAGTTCATTAAAAAACATGCTTCCATTTTAAGGAGAAAACAAGAACATGGCTGTAAAAATCAGATTGACCCGAAAAGGCACAAAGAAAAAACCGTTTTACAGAATTGTGGCTGCTGATGTTGAATGCCCGCGGGATGGAAGATTCCTGGAGCTTTTGGGCACATACAACCCAATGGTTGAACCGGCTGCAATCACCCTGAAAGAAGACAGGGTTCAGTATTGGCTGGGTGAAGGTGCAAAGCCAACAACCACTGTAAAAAGCATATTTAAAAAACAAGGCGTCAGCCAGGCATAAGTCAGTTTGCCCCCTGGTATCCTAAGAATACCCCATTTAAAGGAGAGACGTTGTGAAAGAGCTGATAGAATACATTGCAAAAGCCTTGGTGGATGAACCTGACCAGGTTATCGTATCCGAAGTTGTCGGAGATCAGACCTCTGTTATCGAACTTAAGGTGGCCAAAGATGACTTAGGAAAAGTAATCGGAAAACAGGGGCGCTCGGCAAGAGCTATGAGAACGATTTTAAGTGCGGCTTCCACCAAACTTAAAAAACGCACGGTTCTTGAGATCATCGAATAAATGGTGGATAAGACTGCCTGGTTTACCATCGGTAAGGTAACCGGAGTCCACGGGCTCGGCGGCAACCTTAAAATATGGTCTTTTGCACAGTCCATTGATACCTTTGGTCCCGGCCAAACCGTTCTTTTACAATCTGAAAACGGGCAAGGCAAAGAATTTACCATTCTCAATGCCTCTCCCCATAAGAAGGGTGCTTTATTAACCCTGGATGGCGTAGACAATCGAGAGCTTGCTCAGAGTCTGGCAGGTCATGAAATCCTGATTGATCGAAAGCTGCTGCCGGAACCTGAAGATGATGCCTGGTACTGGCAGGACCTGATCGGACTTGAAGTGTTTGATGAGCATAAAGGCTATATGGGCAAGATCACTGAAATCTTTCCCACCGGATCCAATGATGTACTGGTTGTAACCCATGAGGATAAAGAGACGCTTGTGCCCATGCACAAGAATTTTGTGGAATCAGTGGATATTGACCAGAAGGTTTTGAAAACCAGATTGCCCGAGGACTATGAATGAATTTTACAGTCCTGACCCTTTTCCCTGAACTGGTGGATGCTTTTTTTGATCACGGCAT
Source organism: Pseudomonadota bacterium (assembly GCA_043827005.1). Classification (GTDB taxonomy): domain Bacteria; phylum Desulfobacterota; class Desulfobacteria; order Desulfobacterales; family Desulfobacteraceae; genus Desulfobacula. Next base: position 8,330 of record JBDRPM010000093.1, read on the forward strand.
GATTTTTCGGGGGATCGAGAAAAACCTGATTACAGGACATTGCATTAATATCCGGGATTTTTCTTTTGATCGTCACAACACAGTGGATGATAAACCCTATGGCGGTGGCAGCGGTATGATCATGAAACCTGAACCCTTACAGGCTGCTATTTTAGAGGCAAAAAAAATGGGACAGGCTTCCCGGGTGATTTTAATGACCCCCCAGGGAAAACGGTTTGACCAGAGAAAAGCAGAGCAGATGATCCGGGAAAACCAGGATCTTATTTTTGTCTGTGGCCGATATGAGGGTGTGGATGAACGGATCAACAGCCAGTTGATTGATGAGGAAATCTCCATAGGGGATTATGTCATGACCGGTGGAGAGCTTGCTGCCATGGCTATTATCGATTCCGTAGCCCGATTAATCCCCGGTGTGCTGGGAAGCTGTGAATCATCCATGTCTGATTCGTTTTCCGATGATCGGCTTGAATATGCTCAATACACAAGACCGGAAGAATTTGAAGGACAAATGGTTCCTCCCGTGTTATTGTCCGGCAACCATGAACAGATCCGGCAATGGAGAAAACGATCTTCTTTGCAGCGGACGTTTTTAAAACGACCGGATTTATTTGAATCTTCCGCATTGGATGCAGAAGAAAAAACGATTTTAAAACAATGGTGCCAGGAGCTTTTAACCCTTGTTCGATCATAATCTTTATGTGGCATTGATTCACTTTCCTGTGATGAACAAAAAGAATCAACCCATTGGATCAGCGCTGACAACCATTGATATGCATGATATTGCAAGGGCTTGTATCACCTTTGGTGTAAAAGGATTTTATGTGGTCACCCCATATGAAGACCAGGCAGTGCTGGCACATCAGGTAATTGAACACTGGACAAAGGGAGTGGGTGCTACACTCAATCCTGACAGGAAAAAAGCATTGGAACTGATCCGGGTGACCTCAACATTTGAAGAAGCTGTTGCCCAGATTGAACAGGAAAGAAAACAACCGGTTGTCACCATTGCAACCAGCGCAAAACAAATTGCTGGTTCAATACCGACACAAGCGTTAAGGCAGAAACTTGAAAACAAAGCTTCCCATGTTCTGATCTTTGGAACGGCATGGGGGCTGGCAGATGAATTAATAGACAGATGCGACCATATTTTAGACCCGATTTTCGGGAATACCGAATATAATCATCTGTCTGTCAGATCTGCTGCTTCAATATATTTAGACAGAATTATCAATGACAGATAGAACAAACCATTTTTATCTGCCAAAAAGGGAACGACCTTAGGAGGAAACATGAGTAACATAATCGAAAAATTAGAAAAAGAACAGATGCGTCTTGATATCCCCAAATTTGACTCAGGTGATACAGTAAAAGTGCATGTGAAAATCAGTGAAGGTGAAAAAGAGCGTATCCAGATATTTGAGGGTGTGGTCATAAAAAAGACAAAAGGGTTTGCAAGCGCTCGGTTTACCGTCAGAAAAATTTCAGGCGGTGTCGGTGTTGAAAGGATTTTCCCGCTCTATTCCCCCATCATTGATAAAGTAGAATTGATCACGCAGGGTCACGTTCGAAGATCAAAATTGTATTATCTAAGAAATCTTAGAGGTAAGGCCGCCAGAATCAAAGAAAAACGATATATATAAAATCCTTTATGGGAGATGCTGATGTGGCAATTTGAACACAAAGCAAAAACCTTGGGATATCATATTATTGCAGGTGTTGATGAGGCCGGCAGGGGACCCCTTGCCGGCCCGGTCGTGTCTGCTGCTGTCATCCTGCCTGACATTGGCTTATTATCTGACGCTCTGGCTGGTATTAATGATTCTAAAAAATTGTCTGAAAAAAAACGGGATGCCCTGTTTCCACTCATCAAAGAACAGGCCATTGCGGTATCCACAGGCATTGCCTTCCATGGAGAAATTGATCAGATCAATATTCTCCAGGCGTCTTTGCTCTCCATGCAACGTGCCGTGGAGACCCTTTCCATTGCACCTGATTTTCTGCTTATTGATGGAAAATTTACCATTGATTCTTCCATTGACCAGTCAGCCATTGTCAAAGGGGACTCAAAAAGTATCTCCATTGCCGCAGCTTCCATTATTGCCAAAGTCACACGGGATGCCATCATGACACAGTTTCATGAACAATATCCTGAATATGATTTTATCCGGCACAAAGGATATCCCACCAAAGCCCACAAACAAGCCATTTTAAAATATGGCCCCTGCCCGATTCACAGGATGACCTTCAAAGGGGTCAAAGAGGTTGCCAATGACCGATGACCAGAAAATTCTGGGGCAAACCGGTGAAACTGCAGCCACATCTTTTCTTAAATCCAGGGGATATACAATTCTTGAAACCAATTTTCGGACAAAACAATCTGAAATCGATATCATTGCAAAAAAAGAAAATACCATCTGCTTTATTGAGGTTAAAACCAGAAAAAGTCTGACCAAAGGACTGCCCAGAGAATCTGTGACCCATGCAAAACAGCAAAAAATCCTTCTTGGTGCTACTGCCTATCTTCAAAAAAATAATCTCTTTGATTCCAGGATCAGATTCGATGTGATAGAGGTCTATAAAAAAGATCAGTCTTTTGAATTCCATTTTATTAAACATGCATTCCAGGCCGGATAATGGAACCTCAAAACCTAGAATCAAACAACATTCAACAGGACCGATCAGAAAATCCTTTGGGAACCGGAACCTTATTCATTGTTGCCACTCCATTGGGAAACCTTGAAGATATGACCTTCAGGGCAGTAAACACATTAAAACAGGTGGACCTGATTGCTGCTGAAGATACCCGGCATTCAAAAAAGCTATTGTCCCACTATGGAATTAAGACCCGCATGATTTCCTGTCATGAACACAATGAAGCCACCCAAACCACCCAGTTAATTTTGCAATTGAAAAATGGGAGCAGCATTGCTCTGATATCTGATGCCGGCACCCCCTGTATCTCAGATCCAGGATATTTTCTTGTTAAAGCTGCATCAGCACAAGGCATCCTTGTCATCCCCATACCCGGATGCAGCGCCGCCATTGCCGGCTTGAGCGTCTCCGGTCTTCCCACTGATTCTTTTTTATTCCTGGGCTTTTTACCCAAAAAACAGCAACAATTAAATAAAGCCCTTGAGCAACAAAAACACCAGACCCCGACCCTGATCATATATGAATCTCCCAACCGGATAACAAAACTCATTCAAACCATGATTTTGGTTTGGGGAAACCGGAATGCCTGTCTTGCCAGAGAAGCGACCAAACTCCATGAAGAATATATCCGGGGCCCTTTATCCTTGATTTTAGAAACGCTTGAAAACAAAGACCGTATCAAAGGGGAAATCGCCCTGTTTGTTCAAGGCTGTTCCCATGACACCCCCCCCATGACCACTGAAATGCTTGAAATTATTCTCATGGATCAGTTGTCCTCCACCGATCTTAGCACCACTGCCCTTGCCCGGCAAATTGCAGATCAATATCAGATCAGCAAAAGAATCGTCTATGAACAAATTCTAAATCTTCAAAAAAGAAAAAAATAGTATTGTATACGATACTAATCTTCATCTTTATGCTTTTTATTATATTTATTGTTTTTACCCTTCTTTTTTTGTTTATATGCTTTCAACTGAAGGGGAACTTCATGGCCAAGAGCGATTGACTTCAATAACTGATCTTTGACATAATTCCTAATTTTTCCTGCAAACAAGAGGGGTTTGATCAACGACAATGAAAATTCTCGGCGGGAATTATAACTGTCGCTGATCACATGGCACCTATCCGAGATATAATCAAAAGTTGTGCTTATTTTATCTCAAGCCTTCAGAATAATGCTTCAATTATCGGCAACGCTATTCGAGAACACTGGGGTATAGAAAATAGCCTGCACTGGTGTCTTGATATCTCTTTCCGTGAAGATCACTGCCAGGTTCGAAAAGATCACTCTCCTGAAAATTTTGGAATCCTCCGGCACATGGCTATTAATCTTCTCAAACAGGAGACATCACTCAAAGGCGGCATCCAAACCAAACGTCTTAAAGCCGCTTGGGATCACAGCTATCTACTCAAAATCTTGACTAAATGATTTTTACTTGCGATTGCCCTGAGAGGTTGGCCGATCCGCTTTATATATCGAGCGCAAAACGGATTGCCCGTCCAACATCAATCATTTTTGCTGGCGGTAAGGATGTAATCAGAGCCCCAATTTTTCCTTTTGAAACAGTTTGCAAATGATCACAATTAATGGCGCAATCCCTTGGCATGCCATCATGCTTGGAAAGAAACACCTCGGATGGTATTTCACGGACTGTGCTTGTAATTGGGGCAACCGTTACTTCACCAAGATAATCTAAAATAGAGTCGCGGGTCAGAATGAGAACTGGTCTCATTTTGTCTGGATGTGCAAATTTGTACCACCGTATTTCACCATGTTTCATTCGTCACCCCAATCCTGTTCTGCCTCCCAAACTGAAAACTCATCACCAAGAATCGGATTTCGTTCATAACCTTCTCTATGCTTGCTCTCCAATTGTTCAAGATTGTAATTGGCCAATGCCTCTCGAAGGGCCTTTCTCGCAAAAGCTGAACGGCTTGTATTGAGTAGCTTTGAAACATGGTCGACGGATTTGACAAGATCGTCGTCAAGCGTCATTTGGATTGTTCTCATATTAAACCTCCATAATGTGGACTTTTATAGCTATAATAATCCACATTATGATAGGTGTCAAGCTCGTTTTGGGCCAACGCCCAGTTCTGCCGTCTTTATCGGCAGAAACTGTTTGTGTGTGCCGGGCACGGCACATGTTCTTAAGGGTGAGCCTGCAATTTCTAATTAATGATCTCTTTGATTCCAGGATCAGATTCGATGTGATAGAGGTCTATAAAAAAGATCAGTCTTTTGAATTTCATTTCATTAAACATGCTTTCCAGGCCGGATAATGGAACCTCAAACCGTAGAATCAAACAACATTAAACAGGGCCAGTCAAAAAATTTCCGGGCAACCGGTATCTTATATATCGTGGCCACCCCTCTGGGAAACCTGGAAGATATGACCTTCAGGGCAGTGAACACGTTGAAACAGGTGGACCTGATAGCAGCTGAAGATACTCGGCATTCAAAAAAACTCTTGTCCCATTATGGCATCCAGACCCCCATGATTTCCTGTCATGAACACAATGAGAGCGCCAAGACTCCCCAAGTAATTTCCCAATTAAAAAATGGGAGTAACATTGCTCTGATATCTGATGCCGGCACCCCCTGTATCTCAGATCCAGGATATTTTCTTGTCAAAGCTGCAGCAGCAGAAAACATTCCAATCATCCCCATACCCGGTTGCAGTGCCGCCATTGCCGGCTTGAGCGTCTCCGGTCTTCCCACTGATTCTTTTTTATTCCTGGGCTTT
>JBDRPM010000094.1:0-10944 GCA_043827005.1 Pseudomonadota bacterium
TATGCCTGCATTTCCACGCCTTGCAGGCCAGGCGACTCGACTCCCAAAATTGGTAATTTATTTTTGAGTGAACCCTTAACGATTTTTATTCAGTCTGATTTCAAACTCCCGGATCAATGTGAGCGCATGATTTTTTGAGTCAATTTTTGATAATGCTTTTCGAAATTCTGATGATCCGGGTAATCCTTTGACAAACCAGGACAGCCTGCTGCGAAGCATTTTACAGGCAATGGGTTCACCAAAATGATCCACATACAGCAGGGTTAACCGTTCCATTTTTCTAAAAATTTCTTCAGGGGGTGGTGTCTGACAGGATCCGGTTTTAAAATATTGATCGATCTGGGCAAGGATAAACGGGTTGGCCATGGCTGCCCGTCCCACCATGACAGCATCACAACCGGTTTGTTTAACCATTTTAATGGCATCTTCCACGCTGTTGATATCGCCGTTGCCAATGATTGGGATGGATAATCGGGATTTAAGCTGTCTGATCAATTCCCAGTCAGCACGGCCTTTAAATCCCTGGACAGCAGTTCTCGGGTGCAGGGTAATGGCATCCACGCCACAATCCTGGGCAATCTGGCCGATATGAAATGCCTGTTGTCCGGAAATGTCCCATCCGGATCGGATTTTAATGGTCAAGGGCAGGTGTGTGGCATTTCGTACTGCGGTCAAAATGGTTCGGGTCAATTGGGGATCTTTCATCAAGGCCACACCGGCCCCTTGTTTAACTACTTTTTTGACACTGCATCCAAAATTGATATCGATCAGACCGGCCTTGTTTAACGATTGAACCACCCTTGCTGCATCTGCCATGGAAGCTGGATCAGATCCAAACAGCTGAACTGACAGGGGAGATTCATCTTCCTGGCTTGCCAAAAGGGATAAGGTGTTTTTAGAGTTATAAAAAATACCTTTGGCACTGACCATCTCAGAACAGACAACAGAGCAGCCGCATTCTTTGATAAGGCGCCTGAAAGGCAGGTTGGTGATGCCGGCAAGCGGGGCTAAAAAAGTTTTCCCATCTATTTGTAACTCTTTTATTTTCATTGAATTTTTGTTCGTTTAAGTGTGTTGTCAATATCCGGGCTGGCATAACAGAACAGGCAGTTGTGAAAACAAGGATGAAGAGCGTATGATCCGATATCAACAGATTTTGTACAAAGACACCCTTGTTTTGACCGTTGTCCATAATCTCTTCGGGTTTCTGGATTTCCCCCATACATGGATTTCAGGCGTTTCCCGTCAATACAGGCATTTTCCTGTATATTGGCTGTCTGTTTTACGGTTGTAAACAGATCCTGTTCGCAGCACAGGTGAAGGCATATCCCTTTTGATGCCAGTTGGTTTGCCATGCGTTGAACCACTGCTTGTTTTTTTTCCAGAAAAGGCTGGATAAAAACAAGATCAATCTTTTTTTGCTGCTTTAGGCAGGCAAGCCGGTGATCAATTTTTTTGTAATGATCGAAAAAACTGGTCACACAGGTTTGAATCCCCAGGTTGGCAGCGCAATCGGAAATTTTGCCAAAGTCAGAAAGATTGTTTTGTTCCAAAGCAGTGTCAGGGGTGTGATAAAAACAAATGGGATCAAATCTCCAGGAGATGGCCCGGGGTCCAAAGCTTTGAGACAATCGTTTTAACTGATCCAGTCGATGACGCAAAGGGGGTATTTCAGGTTCAAGTATGAAAGATTCAGAATTGATTGTAAAATTAAAATAAAGGTGAAATCCTTTTTGTACTAATTTTTCTCCTGCCCGGGTTTGAATGAACACATCAAAGTTTTTGGACCAGAACACAATGGAATGAAACCTTTCCGGGGTCACCTTTATCTGTCTGGTTTTTCTGGTGTACGGGTTTGTTACATCAAAGATGCCCTGTTTGATGTGATCCATGAACCAGTCCAGGTAAAAGGCAGGAATATCGGTTCGTCTTGAAGCGGACAAAACATGTTTTGGTTCAGGATGTAAGGTCATTTTATAATTTTGGGGTTTGCCATGGATTTATTTTTCAGGGTCTTTATTTTTCAGGCCGGGAAAAGAGATGATTTTTCCGGTATGTTGTGCCTCATCGGTATTGTGTGGTGCTGAGCCTGTTTTTTTTGTCACTTCTTTTGTACTTTTTTTTTCTGGCAGGCTGGTCGGGGTCGATGAAGCAAAGGCCTCAATGGGGCATTCCACTTTTTTAAGGTTCATTTGTTTGCCGTTCATGAAAAATTCATCCCCGTTGAGATATTCTTCTTTTAAAATCCAGGTCACCACCTGAAGCGGGATCTGGAGCATTAACAGTTTTATCTGGTACCAGCCTTTTTTGGCATCCGGCAGGATACTCTCAATTCTGGCAAAACAAACCGGTGACGCTTCAAGGTATATCAGGACAATGTCATTGATCGTGGCCATGGTGCTCCCATTTTTAATTTTTCTTGTCAATTGGCTTCTCATATACCATAATCTTATTCTTATAAAAAGAAGGGAATGAATGGATGGCCTTTCAACCTGGAAAAAACAGCACAAAAAAAAATAATGCAACCCGATCCCATGGACAACAATTCAATTAACAACAGCAGGTTTGAGAAAAAGTGGCATATTTTTTTACTGGTGGCAGTGTCCATTTTTATGTCCACCCTGGATTCCAGTATTGTCAATGTTGCATTGCCCTATATGATGCAGGATCTTAAGACCGATATTCAGACGATTCAATGGGTGGTCCTGATCTATCTGACCACGGTGTCTTCTTTGCTGTTAACCTTTGGCAGACTCTCTGATATCAAGGGCCGCAAATCAATTTATATTCTCGGGTTTACGGTTTTTGTGGCAGGCTCTTTTTTTTGCGGGATGGCAAAAGCCCCATGGGTATTGATTCTTTCCCGGGCATTCCAGGGGGGTGGTGCTGCAATGCTCATGGCCTGTTCTCCGGCCATGATTGTGGATGCCTTCCCGGTTCAAGAAAGAGGAAAAGCATTGGGGATGATTGGTGCGGTGGTGGCGGCCGGATTGACCATCGGGCCTGTGGCAGGCGGTTTTCTCCTGGATTATTTTTCCTGGCAGTATATTTTTTATATCAATATTCCCATCGGCATTGCAGCCAGCCTGGGCGCCATGATGATCCTGACAAAAAATCAGGTTAAACAGCAGATTCAAGAGCCCATAGACAAAACAGGCAGTTTTCTGCTCATTATGATTCTTTCATCCTTGATTTTGTTTTTAACCCAGGTTTCTGACCAGGGACTGTTTTCTGTTTTCAGCCTGGGTGCATCCGGGGTGTTTGTTGTTGCAACAACTGCTTTTGTTGTCATTGAAACCCGTATGGACTTTCCTTTGTTTGATTTTAATCTGCTGAAAATAAAATTATTTGTATTCCCGGTGATTGCTTCAGCCATCTTATTTGCCGCATTGTTTATGATCGTGTTTTTAATGCCGTTTTATCTGACCTATCCTTGCGGATTTTCCGCATCTGGAACCGGGAGCATCATGGTGGTCCCCTTTCTTTTTCTGCTGGTTGTCAGTCCCATCTCAGGAATGATGTATGACCGATGGGGGTCCCGGAGGCTGTGTATGGTTGGAATGGGCTCTATTGCGGCTTCTTTGATGGCATTAACAACACTTTCACCCTCCATGGGGGTGATATCGATCTTGTGGCGCATGGCACTTGCCGGTATTGGAACGGCCCTGTTTGTTTCACCCAACAATACGGCCATCCTAAGCTCAGTTCCTTTTCCCCAGAGAGGGATAGCTTCCGGAACAGCAGCATTGGCCAGAAATCTGGGGATGGTGGTGGGTGTGGCCCTGGCCGGTCTTGTGTTCACCAGCTCTTTTTTAGCGCTGACCCATGGCACAACACTTGAACAATATGTTCACCAAATGGAACCTTTTTTCATGACCAGTTTTAAACGGACCATGGTGACAGGTTCAGTGCTGGCTGTGATTGGGGTATTTATTACCTTTGCAAGGGGCAAAGAAACTTGACAGACAATTTCCAGAGAGGAGGTATCATGACCCGGTTTGATTTTTCAAAACTTTTGGTTCTGGATCAGCCTGATGTATTGAGGTCGCTTTTTCACCCAAGGGCTGAAGATGATTTCCGATTGCCCCGGGAGAATCGGGAAGACCTGATGATCCCGGTTGAAGAAAATATCAGCCTGGCTGCATCCTGCCATTTTGCAAAATTTGCAAAATCGGCACCAGCCGATGCTCCTTTGATTCTCTTTTTTCATGGAAACGGGGAGATTGTTGCAGATTATGATGATATTGCTCATTTTTATAATGACCTGGGGATTCATTTTTTTGTGGTGGATTATAGAGGATATGGCCGCTCAAGCGGTATGCCCACGGTCACTGGCATGATGAAAGATTGTCATATAGTTCTGGATTTTGTTTTATCTTACAAAATAAATAACAGGTTAACCGGACCTGTCTGTTTGATGGGCAGGTCCCTGGGAAGCGCCTCGGTCATTGAGCTTGCAGCCAAAAGAGAGGATGACATTGCCTGCCTGATTGTAGAATCAGGGTTTGCCTGTGCCGGCCCTTTGCTCAGGATTCTGGGAATTGATCCGGACAGGATCGGGTATCGTGAGCAGGAAGGATTTGAAAATATAGACAAGATCAGCCTGTTTTCAAAACCCTGTCTGGTCATTCATGCCCAGTACGACCATATTATTGCTTTTTCAGACGGCCAGGCTCTGTTTGATGCAGTTGCCTCAAAAGAAAAGTTTTTTTTAGAGGTCAAGGGTGCCAATCACAATGATATTTTTTTCCGGGGCATGACTGCTTACCTGGATCATATTCAGAAAATCTGTTTTTTATGAACTCTTTGATTATTACTGGTCTATCCTGTAAATTCTGGCCGGGAATTAAAAAAAAGATCAACCTGTTGCCGGTATGCAGGAATGGTAGGGCTTTTTAATATTAGTTTAAGTGGTTTTATGCTGTCTTTGAAGGAAGGGCCCAGATAGGACCAGAACCCTTTCATACGGTCGGTTAAATGGCGCGGGCCTGAAAATATTTTCTGATAGTTGTCAAACAGGTCATCATGAAAGGCTTTAAGCCGTTCAATCCGGTCGGTTTTGATTTGGATGCCTTTGATATCCTCTGCCAGAAACGGATTGGCAAGGATTCCCCTGCCGATCATGAACCGTTGAATGTCAGCAAATCGGTTTTGCACAATTTTAAAAGAATTCAGATCAACAATATCCCCATTGTAGGTGAACTGGTGGGCACTGCTTGTCATCGCTTTTTCAAATGCGTCGTGGTCAGCGCTGCCGGTGTACATCTGAATGCCGGTTCTGGGATGTAAGATAATCTCATCCAGGGGATATTTGTCAAAAATCGGCAGCAGTGCTGAGATCTCTTCCCGGGATTTTCGTCCCAGGCGGATTTTAACCGAAAGTGTGTTAAAAATGTGGGGGACCACTGCATCCAAAAATGCCTCAATTTTATCCGGAAGGCATAATAGACCGGACCCCCGGGATTTTTTAGCAATTTTTAAATGGGGGCAGCCCAGGTTCCAGTTGATTTTTTTATGTCCCATATCAAACAGATGGTTGGCCAAAAAGATAAAATCTTCAGGCACATTCCCCAGGATCTGGGGAATCACAAATAGTTTTGTATTGTTTTCAGGGGCAACATCTTTAAGCTGTGACGGTTTGAGTCGGCTTTGGCCCATGGTGGAAAGAAATGGGGCCATGGCTTCATCAAGTCCTGAAAAATGGTCACAAAAAACATTTCGATAGGTTACATCGGTAAACCCCTGCAGCGGCGCAAGGATGATTTGTGTTTTTATTTCTGGCATTGCGTTTTCCGGCATAAAGGAGTGCTCATTGGGCCTGATGGCCTGTTTGAATAAGAAGACGTAAAAAAAAATCTTTGACAAACATTAATCTGATCAATTATACACACTACTATTGTTTTGGTCTCTGCTTATATATAACATTATTAGAGAATGCAAGGAGTGTTTTAAGGTATGAAAGAGCTTTTCAAAGAGGTTATCCGGATTAATATGATGGAAAATGCCTTGGATGCCGAACGCAGTGCCGAACAGTTTTTTTCTCGATTAAATTCAATGAAAATGCCTGAGTATTTCAACTGGGCCAAAGAAATTTTTGAAGATCTTCATGCGAGCAGCAACCCTGATAAAACAGCACTGATCTGGACAGATACAAGCTTAAAGACCCGAACCTATTCCTATGGACAATTATTGGAAAAAGCCAATCGATTGATTAATCTGATGCGGGCGTATGGAGTGGAAAAAAAAGACAGTTTTTATACAATGACTCCGGTGTTATCGGAAAACTGGGCTGCTGCACTGGCATCCATCAAGGCTGGATTTATCAGCGTTCCCACGGCTGTCTCAATGACACAAAGAGAATTGGAATTTCGTTTTGAAACCTATCCTCCGGATGTGGTCATTGCGGCACAAGAATCTGCAGATGTGATTGATGCGGTTCTGGCAGATTTGGAGATTGTGCCCAAAATAAAGCTGATTATCGGTGAGCGTGACGGCTGGGTATCTTTTGATTCTATTGATCAGTATGAACCCGTTACCGATGCTGCGCAAACACGGTCAGATGATATTTTGTTCTGTTTTTTTACATCCGGCACCACTGGGCTTCCCAAACGGGTTGGCCATACAGCCGTGTCCTATCCTGTCGGGCATTTAACCACATCCCTGATGATGGGGTTGACCCCGGATGATATCCATAACAGTTTGAGCGAGTCAGGATGGGCCAAGTCAATCTGGTCCAGATTTTTTGCGCCGTTTAATGTGGGGGCGACAACCAGCGGGTTTAATTTTTCACTATTGGATGGGGAACAATACCTGGATGCGATTTCCCGTCATAAGATTACCAGTTTTTGTGCCCAGCCCGGGGCATGGCAGATGATTGCCAATATGAATCTGGATTCGTTTGATCTGTCAAGCCTGAAAAAAGTTGTAAGCATAGGCGAACCTTTGCGGCCGGATATCAGTGAAAAATGGATGCGCAGCACAGGCATTCCCATCAGAGAATTTTACAGCCAGACCGAAGCAACCACAATGATCGGCAATGCCCCGTGGATGAAAGATAAAATCCGTTCCGGCATGGTTGGATTTCCCATGGGCATGTATGATATGGCGCTTGCTGACAATGAAGGCAATGAGATTACAGCACCCGGTCAGGTGGGGCATATTGTGATCAAGCTCAATAACTGGCGGCCGGTGGGCCTTTTTTCAGAGTATATCGGAAATCCTGAAAAAATGAGTTCGGTCTTTGTGGACAATTATTATTATACAGGTGATCGGGCCTGTTTTGACGCAGATGGATACTGGCAGTTCATGGGGCGGGCAGATGATGTGATCAAATCGTCAGACCACAGGATCGGACCGTTTGAGGTGGAAAGTGCCCTGACAGAGCATCCCTATGTGGCAGAAGCGGCCGTGATTGGTGCCCCTGATGCCAAACGATACCAACTGGTGAAAGCCTATGTGGTATTAAATTCAAATATAGCGCCATCCCGGCAGACCGCCCTTGAATTGTTTAAACATACAATTGAGATTCTGCCAAAATTCAAGATTCCAAGGCTGATTGAATTTGTCCCAGAAGTACCCAAAACCATCAGCGGCAAGATCCGGCGGATTGAACTCCGGCAGATGGAAACCACCCGTCAGGCCAACCTGGCCGATGAAGGCATTAAAGAATATTTTTACTGGGATTTTCCAGAGCTGAGTTCAAAAAAGAAAAAATAAAGGGTGTGCCTGACAGGGGGCTGATTTATTTTATCTTTTTTGTTTCAAAGGGCATGATCATGTCTATTTCGCCACTGCCGTTTCTCAGCAGTTTTGCACAAGGATAACGCTTCTGGAATAGATTGATCATTTTTTTATTTTCTGCCAGAACCGTTGCATTGAATTGTTTGTAGTTGTTTTCTTGTGCAATGGTTTCCAGGATTTCAAGCAGCCGTGAAGCGATTCCCATTCCGTGCAGTGCCTCTTTAACAATAAAGGCCACTTCGGCTGCCTGGTCATCCACCATTGCATAGGAGCCGATAGCCACAATCTGTTTTCGCTTGCCAGCCTGCAACAGGCCGATAATGGTCATGTTTTTCCGGTAGTCCACCTGGGCCCATTGTTTTTGAAGCATGTCTCTTGAAAAAACCTTGCGCTTGTTGAAAAACCGGTAGTAGATGGACAGTTCCTGTAAAGAATAGTAAAAATGTCTGGATTCAAATTCATCAGACGGCAGCAATGGTCTGAAATCGATCTGTTTGCCATTGGCAAGGATTAAGGAAGACTGGTATTGGTCCAGGAACATCAGATCCTGGGTGGAGGGCGGCAGTTGATCCGGGAAAATATAATGCCTTTTTTTGGCTTCCTCGATCAATTCTTTTCTAAATTTTGGGTGGCTGATTTTGGCCAGTTCCATGACCCGCTGATAAATGCTTTTTCTGCCCATTTCAGCGATCCCGTATTCTGTGACAATAATATCTATATCCCCTCTTGTGGTGGCAACTCCTGCGCCTTCACTTAAATGGGGGACAATCCTGGAGACCTTGCCGTCCTGGGCTGTGGACGGAATGATGATGATGGAAAAACCACCCTTTGACATGGCAGAACCCCGGATAAAATCCACCTGGTCACCAATGCCCGAGTAAAACAGATACCCTTTTGAATCGGTGCAGACCTGTCCTGTCAGGTCCACTTCAAGGGCAGAGCTGATGGAAATAAAATTGTCGTTATTGGCAATGACGTTGGGATCATTTACAAAATCAGAGGATTTGAAATAAAAAATAGGGTTGTTGTCTACAAAATCATATAGTTTTTTTGATCCCATGCACAATGAAGCCACCACCCGGTCCGGAAGAAAGGATTTTTTCCGGTTGGTGATGACCTTTTTTTTAAAAAGCGGCAACAGGCCGTCGGTGATAACCTGGGTGTGGATTCCCAGATCTTTTTTATTAGACAGATAGGGAAGTATGGCATCTGGAAGGTGGCCAAACCCGATCTGCAATGTGGCACCGTCATCCACCAGCATATTGACATAGTGCCCGATTCGTTCCACAACTTTTTGATTTTTGGTTTCAGGCAAAGACTCGACAAGGGGTTCTGCGCAGTCAACCAGATAGTCCAGTTCATCCACATGGACAATGGAGTCCCCCCAGGTTCGAGGCATGGCCTTGTTGACCTGGGCAATGACGATGCCGGCATTTTTCATGCCTGAAAGGGTGATGTCCACAGAAATTCCCAGACTGCAGTATCCATGTTTATCAGGCGGGCTGACCTGTATCAGGGCAACATCAAGACCGATTTCATGGTTTTGGAAAATTTTTGGAATCTGGGACAGATAGACTGGAATATAATCGATCTTTCCTTCAAAAGCAGCCTGGCGCATTTTTAAAGAAATGAAAAACAGTTTTATGGAAAACCGGGATAAAAAATTTTTATCATCCACATATTGGGCAAGTGTGGATGACAGCATCTGGTAGATTACAATATCCTGGATGGACGTATCTTCCACCATTGCTTTGATCAGTCGCTGGGGTTCTCCGCATCCGGTTCCGATAAAAACCCGGGAGCCGTTTTTAATCTTTTTGACACTCTGTTCAGCTGTCAGCGTTTTTTCAGGATATCTTGCCTTTAATGTCATTTGTTTTCCCCGGTGATATCTAAAAAGATCATAAAACAGGCCAATTATTAAATAATTTTGATTTAAAGTACACTAAAAAATATGCAATGGATTCTCATCTCATTTTGTATTCTCCTCAATCCAGTCAAGATATGTCTTTGATCCGTCTTTTATCGGAACCATGATAATCTGGGGGACTTCATAGGTGTGGTGTTCTTTGATGAATGCTTCAAGGCAGGGGTAAAGTTCGGCTTTTGTTTTGATGGTCAGCCGGATTTCAGGGTCGATGCAGACATCCCCTTTCCAGGTGTAAAAGCTTTCAATTTTAGAAAGCTGAACACACGCAGCCAGTTTTTGAGCAATGAGGGCTGAAGCAAGCACTCTGGCTTCCTGATCGGTAGGGCAGGCAGTGAATACAATGGCGTAATCCATAGGTGATGTCGCCTTTTATTTTTCCTGCTTCAAAACATTTTAAGGGTTTTAAAGCAGGAAAAGGGATTGATTAAAATGTTGCTGTTATGGGCTCAAAGCTCAGGGTTGAAAAATAATCTTCCATGGTTTCAGCCCGCCGGATCAGTTCAACACGTCCGTCTTCTCTTAGCATCAGTTCTTTGGGCCGCAGGTGGCCATTGTAGTTAAATCCCATGGCATGACCGTGGGCGCCGGTGTCGTGAATGATCAGGATATCGCCTTCCCGGGTTTGGGGCAATTGTCTTTGAACAGCAAATTTGTCATTGTTTTCGCACAACGCTCCAACAACATCCACGGTTTTTAAAGTGGTCTCATTTTCTTTGTCAAGGATATGGATATGATGGTAAGCATCATACATGCCGGGCCGCATGAGTGAAGACATGGATGCGTCCACGCCAACATAATCTCTGTAAATCTGTTTGTGGTTGATCACCTGGGTGACCAGAACCCCGTGGGGCCCTGTGATGTAACGGCCGCTTTCCATATATAGCCGGGGAACCCAGCCGTTTTGATCCTTGAAGGTATTAAACAGTGCTGTTATCTGTGTGGCCATGGCATCCAGATCAAACGGTTTTGCATCCGGCCTGTAAGGAATGCCCAATCCTCCGCCAATGTTGATAAACTCAAAGGTTATATTGAGTTTATCATTGATCTCTTTGATAATACGCAGCAGCATGCGGGCGGTTTCCACCATATATTCATAATTGAGCTCGTTGGAAGCCAGCATGGTGTGAATGCCGAACCGTTTAATGCCAAGATCAACGCATTGGGTGTAAGCATCAATGATCTGGTCATGACTGACACCGTATTTGGCTTCCACGGGGTTGCCGATAATGGTATTGCCTTCTCTGCGGGAGCCTGGGTTGTATCTAAAGCAGATC